>CAZLVP010000012.1:57694-83793 GCA_964563055.1 uncultured Thermoplasmatales archaeon
GAAGAAGAGGAAGAGGAAGAAGAGGAAGAGGAAGAAGAGGAAGAGGAAAAAGAAGATATCCTTAAAATAAGGTGTAAATGTGGGAATATCATAAAGATCACCTCCAAGAAGAGGCCGTTGAAATTCGTTTGTGATGAATGCGGCCGGAAGGGAATGCTCAGGGAGGAACCCCAAGAAGAAGAGGAGGATGAGGACGAATACGAGCCTCCCGTGAAGAAGAAGCATCATCATGATGAGGAGGAAGAGGAAGAAGAAGAGGAAGAAGAGGAGGAAGACCGTAAACCTCTCTTGAAGAAGAAACACCACCCTCATCATGAAGAAGAAGAGGATGAGGAAGACGAGGAGGAATATGAACCTCCTAAAATAAAAAAAAAAAGGTTCTAGATTCACCTCCCAATAAACCCTCGAGAAAGGAGGGAACGAAAGAGAAATATGTCGAATGCTGGAACTGCGGTTCAAGTATGCCCTTCTCTTCAAAGAAATGTCCGGAATGTGGGGCCGGAAAAAAGTTCAAAGATACTCCTACCACATTCGATTTTAAAAGACCTGGTGATGTGGGGTTCAACGAGAAGGAGGCCGGAGCCGGTATGTTCAAAGCCCAGGCACCGGCAAAGAAGAAGGGTGAGACATGCCCTGTCTGCGGAACCCAGATGTTGTTCAAGGAGAGGGTGAACTCCTGGTATTGCCCAGAGTGCAGGTCATTCTTCTAAAGCTCGATAAAGACCTGTAAGGTCCTCATTGATAGGTATGCCAAGGCCAGGCCGCAACCGATCCCTGCAAGGGCACCTGTAAGTGTCCTCATTGGATTGTTCGATACTCTCCACCCTAGGTACTGTGTTCCTCCGTCCAAAACAAGGGGGGAGACCAATAGAATGAAAATGACCGTCATGGACAGGGCCTCGGTCCTAAGGGTCAAGAAGAGGGGTGATGAGATAATGGCTGTGATCAGGAACAACGGATAGAAGGCAATACACCTAGCGCAGAGAGGTAGGGCCTTACCTCTGACATGATAACTTCTTTCTGGGTCTCCATGGCACATGAGCCTTAACAGAACGCCCCTACTACTGTCATTGGTCCGCCTATCCATGATTGCTACCTGTCCTTTGGGGCCGGTCCCGAATATGGAGCTGACCCTACCATGTGTATCAATACATGAATAACCCAAAATGTATTTATATACATTAGTGGGTTTTTTCCTCTTGTCCAGATATGATGCCATATTGGGTCCCTTTCGAGTTCCAGGGCTTAGTCCAAGGAGGAAGAGATTTGATCGCCAAGCTATTTCGCGTGAGCATTGCCCTGTGCTTGCTCCTGCCTGTTCTGACATCGACCATCATGGTCACCACCACCCTAGGAGCTCCCTCCAGTGGTCCGGTCTGGGCGTCGGGGGGCTCGGAACTGCTCGGTCGGGACGATGCGATGAGCATCTGGGGCTCGGCCGCTTATGGGGGGGCAGGAACTGGCATAGGGGCTTCTTTAGCTGGAGGGGACCTGGACGGGGATGGAAGGGAGGACATTATCGTTGGAGCCCCCGGATCGACCATTGGGGTCGGTGGGGGGGTTGTCATGGTATTCTTTGCCAGGGACCCGAGCGAGATGCATACTCTCTCGGCAGAGAGGGATGCCGACCTGATTATCATGGGAAGGGATACTAACGACAAGTTCGGTTCGATCGTTCAGACATATGACCTGGACGCTGATGGCCTGGATGAGCTTGTCATCTCTGCACCTTACGCTGATGGATTGGGGAATGCCAAGAGGGATTCTGGTGAGGTCTATATCGTCCAGGGCCAGCCAAGGGCATCGTTCGGATCGAGAAGGGACCTGGTCAATATATCATTGTTAGGTCACATCTATGGGAGGGACCCTGGCGACCACCTTGGATCCTATCTGCGGACCGGTGACCTTGATGCGGATTCCGTTCCCGACCTGATAGTCTGCAGTGAGGGGAGCGGTGGAAAGATCGAGGCGATCTCAGAGTTCGAGAACGAAGCATTGGGCTCCTGGGAGATCGAGGTCATTAAAGGTTCGACCTCAGGTCTAGGAGAACTGGACCTCACCATAACGGGGTCCATGGTCCGCTTCTACGGGTCCTATGTAGGAGCGTCCGGTTATGCACAACACATTGGGAACGGTCTCGCCTTGGGCGACTTCGACGGTGACGGGACCGATGATATGGCCTTCTCCTATAGGTTCAGTGATACTGGCAGGGTGTGTCTTTACAAAGGCGGCACCTCCTTCCCGGGTGTCGCGCCCGGGACCACCATAACGGTAGAGGCCTCCTCGGGGTTCACCCCCAACATGAGGTTGTCCCTTGGTTCTGATGGCCTGACCGAGGCCAAGCTTTCCCTAGGTGATATCGATGGTGACTCAAGGCTCGACCTTGCTGTAGGGATGCCCTTCGCACCTGGCTGGGACCCGGAACGATATTATTCGGGTCAGGTCGATGTTTACCTGGGAAGACCCCTTTCCACCCCGCTTTCCATAGGCAGGTCCTCTGCCAGGACCACTCTCTTCGGGGAGGATTCCTCTGACAATGTGGGCCGGGTGCTCTGTCCATGGGACCATGATGGGGACGGAAGGGCAGAACTGGTCATAACGGTCCCAGGTTCGGATGGAATGTACAACCTATTACCGGATTCGGGAGAGGGCATCGTTCTGGACCAGGGTTCGTTGTCACAGAGGAACATCAATGCGACCTATATGTCCAGGCATATTTTAGGGCCTTCTATCTTCAGCTATGCCTTCACGGCCGTATCCACGGTCGATATCAACGGGGATGGCAAGGAAGAGCTCCTGGTATCGTCCCCGGGGGCGAAGATGGGGACCGATTCCCTAGGGCTGACGAGCCTGCTCATGGAGGGAAAGGTCATGGACGGTCAGTTCATAGGGGGAAGCCCAATATCGAAGTTCGGGCATGACTCACTGATGGAGGACTTCGACGGGGATGGATATCTTGATGTGGTCATTGCGAGCCCGTTCAGCGGTAGCCTCGGCCAGGGCCAAACCTTCCTTTTCTTCGGCGGACCCGAAGGCTGGTCCGGAAAGCATTACGCATCCTCCGATGCAGACCTGGTCTATGAGGATGCTCCAGAAGGCTCCGAGCTCGGTTCGAGGCTCGCCTCCGGGGACCTGAACGATGATGGCAGGCCAGACCTCATCATAGGCGAGGCCATGTACTATATCCAGGACGGGTCCTATCCACCGACGTTCCACCCGGACGGAGGATTGGTCAGCATATACTGGGGTGGTTCAAGGAGCTATATGGCGGGTAAACCCCACAAGGAGATATGGGGATACCTGGTGGAGAGGGCGGGCAGGTCCTTGACCATCGGTGATCTCAACGGGGACAATATAGATGACCTTGCCTTTGGAGGACCCTACGACGTCGGGGACCACGGTCTTGGCCGCTACCATGCAGGGGTCGTTTACATCTTCTTCGGTCCCATCAGTTCGACAAGGGAGGTTAGCGCCCAATGCGATGTGAAGGTAGTAGGGGCCCAGGACAACGACCTTCTTGGAGAGAGCCTATCGTCCGGGGACATAAGCGGAGATGGTATAGATGACCTGATATTGGGTGCCCCCAGGGCCGATCCCGGTTCGGTGACCGACCAGGGAGCTGTCTACGTTCTTAAGGGAAGGTCCAGCTGGCCTAGCGTCATGGACCTTAGGAGCTCATACGACCTCCGCGCCATGGGAAGTTGGCCTTATGATAAGCTGGGTGCTTCGCTTGCCTCTGGCGATGTGGACCTGGATGGTTATTCGGAACTGTTCATGGGAACCCCTAACGCAGATGGGTACGAGAGGTCCTACCTCGACGGAGGCACTCTGTTCGTCCTGATGGGGTCCACACTATCAGTATCGCTCGACGGGAGGACGCTCACCATGAGGAACGATGTCGATATCACCGTCCATGGGGACCAAGAAGGTCAGAACATAGGTTCTGATATAGACATAGGCGACCTGGACGGTGACGGTCGCCCAGAGGTCTTCATAGGTTCACCAGGCTGGACCGACCCGTCGAGCCAGCTCATGACCGGATGTATCCATGTCCTGACGAAGGCCATGTTCGACAAGGGCCTTGTGATCAACTCGACCTCGCTACCAAGGATATCAGGTCTGCCGGGGGGGGCCATGGGTGGCGGTTCGGTCTATTGTGCCGATGCGACAGGTGATGGCAGGGTCGATCTTTTGATAGGGGCTCCCGGTGACGATCCTTTCGGGACCACCGAGAACCATGGCTCGACATATTACTGGGAAGGAAAGGACCTGACCTACAGGAACCCCAGGGCCGGGCCTTTGGCAGTATCGTCCGATCATTCGGTCCTGTCAGATGGTCTTAGCGTCCCGGTCCTGGCCGCAAAAGAGGGGCCATACGTCCTGACCGTTCCCGCTATGGACGATGATGGTGCAGAGAGCATAACCACTGTCTCCGTGGAACTCTTCTCCGACTCCGGGCCTGGTTCCTCCGTTCTGCGATATGACGCGGTCCAGGGACGTTTCGAAATGACATCTACGGGTGTTTTCTCGAACACAGGGACCCTTGACCCCACCCTCTCCAAAGCATCATCGGACGGCTTCCAGACGCTCATGGTCGATTTTGGGGTCACCTTTGACTGGAAGCTTCCTCGCGTGGACCTCGTCCTGACAAGGGTCCAATCCGCTTCAGGCATGCATGTCAACTATTTCAATCAGGAGTTCCTGCTGGACGCGAACATATCCATCCATGATGGTCCAAGGGTCCTTGACAGGAATGGCCCCTATACCGGTGGATGGTTGAATGCGAGCTCAGAGATATCCATAACCAACCTCTCATTGGTCCATTCCTTGTCGGGGATGCCTCTGTCATCAGTGGCATCAGAAGGAATCCTGCTCGGTCTCTATGATCCCTCAGGCCGACCGCTCGGGGCCTTCGAACCATCAGATGGAAGCTCATACCTCAGCTGGACCGATCTTGGTGACAACCTTGACGGGACCGCCCTGCCTTTCTACATAGGACCCGCTGCCCTTCCCACCAAAGCTGCATGGAATGGTAACCTTACCATCCCGCTCGCTGTTGACACCTATCCACCACCGGGCATAGGCTCCTTCAAGGTCATCCCCGACGGCAGGGAGAAGGGTGAGGGCACTATGGACGATGACAGGACCGTAGAGATATGGTTCGACATGATCAAGGACATAGGGTCCTCGGGGATCGCCCAATACCTCCTTGAGGTGCGGAACATGGGTGGCGTTCTTGAAAGGACCCCTTCCCCCGTCCAACCGGGGGACATGATAGTGATGGACGAGGGTCAGGTCAACATTACCCTCTATGCTGTCGATAATGCTGGCAATCGGGGGCCACCCGAATCCAGAACGCTCCTTGTGGATATAACCGGCCCGAGCTTTTCAGATCCAACCCCCCCTGCCGATAAATGGCTTAACGAGGGGAACCTCAAGCTCTCTGTGAAGGTCCAGGATACGGGGTCTGGCATTGATGCGACCTCCTTCCGCTACAGGGTGTACAGGGGCGATGCGGGCATTCTCACAGACTGGTCCAGGGTAACATCCTATCATCAGGTCCCTG
Organism: uncultured Thermoplasmatales archaeon; assembly: GCA_964563055.1. Lineage (GTDB taxonomy): Archaea > Thermoplasmatota > Penumbrarchaeia > Penumbrarchaeales > Penumbrarchaeaceae > JALOTP01. The sequence goes on from CAZLVP010000012.1 coordinate 63,261, forward strand.
GCGGTTACGTCCTAAACGCAACACCGGTCCGTTTCCAGTCGAGCTCCAACTACGTACAATGGTCCGCAATGGACGGGACAGGCACGGAATCCGTGTCCCAGCCCTATCCGTTCAACTCGGACATGACCCCACCGATCATAAGACCCATGGACAAGGGCCCTATGCTCAGACCGTCCGGACCGTTCGAGGTGAAATGCCAGATAGAGGACCTTCTGTCCGGATTGGACCTTAGGACCCTGGAATACAGGTCATCGTCAAGTGGTAGCATATATTCGGCCTCCTGGGCGAATGCGGACCAGACCGGCTCTGCCAAGGTAGTGGTCCACTCCATGCTCCTGAACCCAGATTACATCGGAAGTGGGTATCTCCAGTGGAGGGTGAGCGATAATGCGGGCAATTCGATCGAGAGCCCGCTCATAAGCATCTTCGTGGACGGCGAGCTCCCATCCTTCAGGTCCTTTGAACCCAATGGGACCGAGCCCCTTGTCAAACGCAATGTTCAGGTAGCCGCGTACATCTACGACGGTGGTACAGGGTTGGGTCAGAGCGATGTCGAAGTGTCCGTATCCACTATCAGTGGGTGGGTCGCCAACGGGGTTGGGGGCTTTACGCCCTGGGCACGAGCGGAAACGGTCGAGGACCTCGGTCTAGGGACCTTCAAGGCCTCTTCGACGGTCCTTTTCGATGAGGGCCCCTTCAACCTCGTCAGGTTCAGGGCAAGGGATGGGGCCGGCAACGGCTGGGTGATATCCGGGACGGTACGGTTCGAGGTCACGGTCCCTGCGTTGGACCTACCACCTGTAGCCCTTTTCAGGACAATACCTGTAGGGGACCTTATCCAGGCGGGGGAGGGATTGATGCTCGATGGTTCGGCCTCGTACGACCCCGAGGGCAGGAACCTCACTTACGAGTGGTACTCTGACATAGAAGGGTTCCCACTTGTGGGAAGGCTAGGGACCGGGCCCGTTCTGAACATTTCACTGAGCACCATTGGGGTCCACAGCATCTACCTTGTCGTATCGGACGGTTCTCACAGGACCGAGTCCGAAAGGACCAAGGTCAAAGTGACGGCCCCGACCGGAGAGGGTGGTGAAGAGGGCGGGCAGGAGAGCATCTGGGACATACTCAGGGACTCATTGCTCCTCATCCTGGTAGCGCTCCTTTTCGGCCTCTTGATCGGCGGTGTGATAGTGGCCGTGGTACTTCGGAAGGATGAGGAACGTCCGGTCCCGCTCGAGGCAACACCTGTCAGGGGTGTCCAGGACCAGTCCGAGGGAGTGCCCATCTGCCCGTACTGCGATGGTGAGGTCAGGCTTTCGGACGAATACTGTATGAAATGCGGGAGCGTTTTCACGGCAGAGGATAAAGAGAAGATGATATCTGGTAAGGGAAAGAAGCATAGCGAAAAGCTTGGAAAGGGTGGGATCGGCGGGGCTGGGTTACCTCCCCTTGAAGAGGGCTCAGATGACGATGGTCCTTCAGAGCCTGCCATGGAAGCAGAGGAGGACTGGGGCGATGAGGACGTTCTGGGGCACGTTCCTGGACCGGTCGACGACCTTGATATGGACGAGGATGTGGAGGAGTCTATCGAAGAGCTCGAGGAGCTCGATACGGTCCCTGACATGGACGATGAGGACCTTGAATGGGGGGTGAGGAATTGATGGACCGCACCATGGACCCGTGGACCATGATCTCAAGGGCATCCCTTTCGCTCCTGTTCATCATCCCGCTGCTTCTGACCATTATGGTCGGGAGCAGTGCCGGTTCTCTCGCGTTCGAACAGGATAGGCTAGTCAATCAGGATTCAACGACCACAAACCAGGACAGACCGGACATCGCATCCAATAAGAGCGATATCTACATTGTATGGCAGGACCGGAGGTCCGGCGACTGGGACATCTACTGTCGGGCATCCCATGATGGTGGTTTGACCTTCGCAGCGGAGGTCAGGGTCGATGATACCCTGACGAATAAACCATCATATGACGATAGGACCAATCAGGAATCGCCCAGTGTGGGGGTGGACCCTGACGGCAAGGTCCATATCGTCTGGCAAGATGATCGGGAGGGCAGACCCCTGATATACCATGCGACATCCTCCGATGGGGGTTCGACCTTCTCACAGAACGCCCTTGTGTCTTACTTTTATATGGGAAAACAGACGGACCCCGACCTGGCCATATCGCCCGAGGGCGACATAGGCATCACCTGGGAGGACGATAGGGACAAGGTCACCTACACCCAGGTATTCTTGGCCGTGGCGCCTGCCGGGTCGTCCTTCTCCAGTGCGGTGAAAGCTAGCGATACGGCCGGGAACAAGGTATGTGTGGACCCTGTCATAACGATGCCTGGTAATGGCAGGATCCATCTTGCATGGGCCGACAACAGGAACAACAATTCGGACATATACATGTCAAGCTCCTACAACCTGGGAGCGAGCTTCTCGAAGAGCATCAGGGTATCGAGGGACACCTCAGAAACTGAACAGGAACTCCCGACCATAGGTTCGAATTCCACGCACATATATGTCGCTTGGAAGGACCCCAGGACCGGGAGCAGTGATATCTATTACTCCTTCTCCACCGACAGAGGTACCACATTCCTTGCGGAAGTTTGCATACATGCCTCGGATACGAAGGGCATGCAGTACCAACCGCATATAGAGGTGGACAGTACTGGGAATGTCCATTTTGTCTGGACGACGACGCCAGGCAGGTCGGACCCGAGGTCCGATATCAGGATGGTGGTCCTGGACAGGAACGGTACGGTGGGTGATGTCGTTACGGTCAATGAGCCGGTGCCAGACTCCTCTCAGGACCAGCCCTCGCTCTGTGTTACGGGACAGGGGAAGACCATCCTGGTATGGGCGGACGACCGCCGGGGGCACAAGGACATCTATATGACAAGGACCACAGAATCGGGAGAGAAGGGTGAGGCCCCTATGATCATAGACCCCAGGGTCGGTCCCGAGATAGGGATAGTAGGTACCAAGTTCACATTCGCCATGACCTATGTCGATATAGAGGGCGATCCACCAGAGCCAGGCTATCCACAGGTCAGGATCTACTACAAGGGTGTCAGTTCCGATATGATAGAGTATCCTGGGTCCCCCTTCACCATGAACCTGAGGATGATGCCCGCCCCAGATTTCGATTACACGAACGGTGAGACCTACCTTTTCATGCTCACCCCAGACCGCCCTCTGGAACTATACCATCAGTTCGCTATCAAGGCCATGTCCGGGAACAGGAGCATCGTGACGACCGAACTGGAGCTTGGTCCGAGATTGGATTCCAATGGCCCTGTTTTCGGACCCCTTTCACCACCGTCGGGGATATGGCAGCTCAACAATATAGTTCAGCTGTCCATCAACATTTCGGACGATCTCTCAGGGGTGGACCCCTGGTCCACTTACTATCAGGTCTACAATCCCATATCGGGGTCCTGGGAGCCCTGGCAAAGGAAGGGAGATTCATATCCCCTAGGGCCAAGCTCGGTGAACTACAGGGTGAACGTGACCTTCAGGGAGGGTAGCGGGAACCTGATCAGGTTCAGGGCCAAGGATATCATGGGCAACGGTGCACAGGGCATGGATTATTCGGAGTCTCCAGCGTTCCCGGTCTGGGTCGATGTCAGCGGGCCGACCTTCGAACTGGAGTCCCCCCTTCTCGACGGGGCCCTCTCGGACCCGTACCTTGAGCTTAGCCTAAGGGTCAAGGATGAGGGAAAGGGGGTCGACCCAGGAACAGTGGAGGTCACATATACCATAGCTGGAACGGAGGCCTACGGACCCTGGAACGACCTTGAGGACCTGAGGGGAAGCATAGTGGAGGACGAGGAAGCAGAGGGGGAGTACCTGGTCAACTTCGACCTCTCCTTGGAGTACGGTTATTCCAATTACGTCAAGGTCAGGGCCAAGGACCATCTCGGTAACGAAGCGGACTCGGGTGACATACAGTTCACAATACTCGAGGACACAACAGAGCCAGGGGACCGTCCACCATCGCCCGTTGGTTCTGTTCAACCAAGGGTCTCTGGCTCGGTCAGACCTCATTTGACCTGGGCCCAATCGTTCGACCCGGACGGGGACCTTGTCACCTATTACGTTCGCATACTTGACAGTTCCACCGGCCTCCCGGTGGTCGATTGGTACCATGTCATCAGCGGTGAGACGTTCTACGACCCCCCTGCCGACAGGTTGCTCTCTCCTGGAAGGAACTATCTGGTCCAGATCGTCCCGAGCTCTATAGGCGTCAATGGCGGCAGGTTGAACGGTAGCCTTACTAACTCCACCCTGACCATATCGACGGATGCCAACACCCCACCGGAACCTGTCAGGTCCATGAGCCCGAAGGCGACCTCCGAGTCACAGCCCATTCTGAGGTGGACCCCATCGACCGACCCCAACGGGGACCCGGTCTATTATTTCCTGAGGATGGGCTCGTACCTGGGAGGGGCCGATATAACCGATTGGGTCTCGCTCCTGACGGACACGAGATATGCCGTCCCTAGACCATTGAGCGTTGGGGTCTATCATATAGATATGATCTGTTCGGACGGTAAGGATTTCTCGCCCATATCCCATTTCACCCTGTCCAAAGGTATCTATTCCCCGCACATAGAGACGGACAGGACGACCATCGTCATCTATAAAGGGAACAACACATCGGTGAACATCAAGGTGACCAACAGGGGTTTCGCCTTCGATAACATCGCTCTTGAGCTCACCGGACCTGCCACGGACCAGCCGACGCTCGATATCTACATTGAGAACGATAGGATAGAGCTCTCCGCGTTCTCCACCAGGAACACGACCATGAGGATAGAGTCCTCTCCGGATGCAAAGACGGGTCTGTATGTGATGAACATAACCGCTCGGTCCCTTGACGGGGTCTCAGGTTACACCAAGACAGTATCGGTCAGGATAGTCGATAAGAACAACCCTGACGGGGCCCCGACCGATGACGATGATGATGACAGTAGGGACAGATTGCAGAACTATCTTGTCTATGTCCTGATAGCGGTCTTCGTGCTCATCATCGTGGCGATGCTCTACGGGTATTACATGGTGGAGAAGCGCCAGAGGCTGCAGGAGGTCGAGACCATCCCCGTGAGGCAGGCCAGGAAGAGGGACATACCCCCGCCCGCACCGGTCATGGAGATAGAGCCTGTTAGAAAGGTCAAACCCGAGCTCCCTCCAAAGAAAGGGAAGAAGGTAAAGGGTAAGCGGAGGAAGGGTCAGGAGTGATTGGGGCCATCAGCTGCTGTCCTTCTCCCTCAGGTCCTTCCTCTTGATCTTACCGGATATGGTCTTTGGGAACTCATCGACGTACTCAATGATCCTTGGATATTTGTAGGGGGCGGTTATGTTCTTTACGAACTCCTGGATGTCTTTGGTCATTTCATCTGAAGGTTGGAAGCCTTTCCTCAGATGGATGAACGCTTTCACAACAATGCCCCTGACACCCTTGGGGTCGGGAGCCCCGACCACCGCGCATTCGGCAATGGCAGGGTGTTCCATGAGAGCGGATTCCACCTCGAACGGGCCTATCCTGTATCCCGATGATTTGATCACGTCGTCATCCCTCCCGACGAACCAGAAGTAACCGTCCTCGTCCTTGTAGGCCCGGTCACCGGTGAAGTAGAAACCGTGCCTGAAGGCCTTCTTCATAGCCTCCTGGTCCTTCCAGTACTCCTTCATCAATCCTGGGGGATATACATCTTTGACGTACAGTGCTATGTTTCCTTCGGTATTGACCGGGAGCTCCTTGCCTTCATCATCGACTATCCTCACATCGTGACCAGGTGTGGGTTTGCCCATGGAACCGTATTTTATGGTCATGAACGGGAAGTTGGAAAGGACGCAAACGGTCTCCGTCTGCCCGTAGAAATCGTATATGTCCAGCCCGAAGTGCTTCTTCCAGGTCTTGATGACCTCGGGGTTCATCGGTTCACCGGCGGACATGCAATGCCTCAGGTTGAGCTTGTACTTGGTAAGGTCCTGCTGGATGAGCATCCTGTAGACCGTTGGCGGGGCGCAGAAGGTGGTCACACCGTAGCGCTCCATCGCTCTGAGAAGACCGTCCGCGTCGAACCTTCCCGGGGTCTCCCACTGGATGATGGCAGCCCCGACTATCATCTGGCCGAAGAGCTTTCCCCAGGCGGCCTTTGCCCAACCTGTCTCGGAAACCGTCCAGTGGAGGTCGCAGCTCGTCAATGCCTGGGCGAACCTTGCTGTGACCTCGTGCCCAAGGGGATAGGAATGGGTATGGAGGACCATCTTGGGCTGACCGGTGGTCCCCGATGTGAAATAGAGCAGCATCGGGTCATCGGACCTAGTTGGTTCGAACTTGCTCCTGTCCAGCTCGTCGGGGGCACCGTAGATCTCGTCCTTGTAGTAGAGCCACTCAAGGACAGGGGCGTCGACCACCATCTTGTGTTTCAGCGTTGGACACTCATTGGCTATCCTCTCGACCCGGCCGACGTGGTTCACATCGGTGATGACCATATTGGCCTCTGCCCTGTTGATCCGGTACTTTATGTCCTTAGAGGTCAGAAGGACCGTTCCCGGCATGGGGATGACCCCTATCTTGAACATACCGATGAGGACGACGTACCACTGGGGGATGGATTCCAGCATCACCAGTACCCGGTCGCCCTTCTTCACTCCTAACTTGATGAGGACATTGGCGAACCTGTCCGATAGGACCTTCAGGTCATAGAACGTGTTGTACCTTGACCTGTCCCCATCCCCGAGGAGCGATACAATTGCAAGCTTGGTCCTGTCCTCGGCCCATCTATCTACTACATCGAACCCGAAGTTGTAGAATTCAGGTATCTCCCACTTGAACTCCTTGTAAAGCCTGTTGTAATCCAGATCGTTTTCGGTTCTGCATGTGCCTGTCTGGACCATATCAAAGACCCCCGCTGTAAGAGAGCGATGTCTGGACCCATGTAAAATCTGTCCCTACTTAACCGTTGCGACAGAATGGTATGATGTTACGAGGTTCACTTCTTGCCATCAGGTGCCTGTAGGTCCTGCTTGATATTTGCGACCCTCTTTGCTAGCTTTATGTTCCCTTCAATATCTCCCATGGACCCTAGGACCAGTTTGGCCCCGTCCGGGGAGCCTCCCCCATGCATGCAGCCGGGGACCCCTGCGCCTATGGTGAGCCATTCAACGAGCCTGGCTATCCTTGCCCTGGTCTCCCCATCGCAGCTTGCTTTAAGGTACTTCTGGAGCAGCTCTCCGTATACAGGGGAGTGGATGTCCTCGCACGAAGGCATGCACCCTGTCTCGGCAATACCTCCTGCTATGTCCTGTACCAATCTCTTGGTCTCATAAGGCAGGGTCGCCACATGGACCTTGTTCACGTTGGAGAGCTTCGCGTCTGGGATCCAGACACCAGAGGGATGGAGCTTACCCATCACCGAGGCGGCTATCCCCATCCCGTAGGTGGTCTCGTTGTTTATCGACATCTGGGTGAGTTTGTCCTTGAAGACCTTCTCGCTCAGACCGTTCGCCCTTGCCATCAGGGCGGCAGCGCCGACCATCACATCCCCTTGGCCGGCGACGCATCCACCTATGGCTGATCGGTATGGGGCGATGAAGTTCAATACAGCCTTCATCGAATACTTCCATTCCCCGGCCATGAAGACCCTCTCTTTAGGGACATGGACGTCCTGGAACAGCAGGTATCCCTGGGTTATTCCGCCATAATCCACCGGATTATCGAAGCCGCATTCGGCATCTCTTCCATCGGAAGGATGTCTGGCTTCTATGATGGTGAGCCCCTCGATATCGCGGGGGATGGCGAACGAGACCGCATAGTCCGCATCCTGCTCTTTGTAACCCGTCCCAGGGAGGACAAATACCTCATTGGCCGCAGCAACACCGGCTATCATGACCTTTGCCCCCCTGACGACGATGGAGCCGTCCTCGTTCTTTTTCACGATGTGCAGGGACATGTCCGGGTCAGACTGCTCGGAGGGTCTCTTTGACCTGTCCCCCTTCGGGTCCGTTAAAGCCCCGGCAAGTGTGATGTCCGCTTTCTGGGCATTTGTGAGCCATGCTTTGAGCCTCACATGATAGTCCGTTTTGAACTCCTGGTCCATTTCGTATGTCGTAGCCCACATGGAATTGAGGGCATTGAAGCCAACGCATCTGCCTCCGGTACAGGTCCCAGTGATGTTGAACATGAGACGTTTCATCCTCACGTTCTTTATCATATCCTCTGCAGAGCCGACTATGGAAAGGTAACGTGAGATCCTCTCTCCGGTCAGGGATGAAGTGGTCGTGAGCAGGTCCCTATGCTCCTCTGTCTGGGCCGCATCGAATATCTGGGCATGCCCCTCGATGGTCCTTCTTGTCGAGGGATGCATGGTGACATCCTCGATGAGCTCACCGAACTTGTAGACGTTCGGCCTCATTCGCTTCAGGCTCTCCCTGTATTCCTGTGATGTCCTCATATCATCCCTCCTTCATCCTAAACGTCCACTGGCACCATTTGTTCCCCTTCAGCTCGTCGGGCGGGCACTGGTCGCATCCGACGACTATGCCCTCATTGAACTCCTTTGCGAAAGCCTTGAGGAACCCGAACCTTACCCTCTTGCAGGGGAACACTTCCAGACCATCCTTCTTCCTGGTATTCTGCACTCTGCATTCAACGTTCCTCAGGATGGTCCTGTCAGGGTTGTATTCCCACTCCTTATCCTCGAGGTCCATGGCCCATCCCGAGAGCTTGAGCCCCTTGACCATATCGTCCAGGGTGGTCCCGAGCCCGAAGAGCTTCCTGAGCTTTCGGGCCTCTATCTTGCCCATGACCGCCCACACCTCTGCGTCTATGTCGGTCGCGGCCTCGGTGCCGAACCTCTTCTCTATACCGAGGTAGTAAAGCCCGTCAACGGCCCACATGTTCCGCAGATGCATGAACATAAGATCGGCGTTCTTATCCTCGGTCAATGCTTCTAATAACCCTTTTTCCTCTGCCCTGTCGCCCATGTTCGTCACCATAGTAAAAGAAATGGATGCAGAAAGGGGAATGGGTTAATGTTGGATAAGCTTTATGGACGCATCATGGATAGGTGATGAGGGTTACGACCTAAGGTTATTAGGAACGTTGTTCCATCCACCATGGTGCACATTGAGATCTATGAAGGCTCCGTTTACCGACCCCCATCCGAGGCCAACTCCCTCATCCTCCAAGCTACCATCGGTTGCTCTTGGAACCGATGCACCTTCTGCACGATGTTCACCGAGAAACAATTTCGCGTGAGGGGGCTCGAGGGGATAAAGGCAGATGTCGAGAAGGTTTACCCCTACTACCGGGACATCGACAGGGTATTCCTTGCAGACGGGAACGCTCTCTGCATGCATACACCGGAAATGAAAGCGATATTGGGGTACCTTTGCTCCCGCTTCGAGAAGCTCGAAAGGGTCACCATCTACGGAGGGCCTCTCGATATCATCAAGAAGTCAATTGACGAGCTGAAGGAACTGAAGGATGCAGGTTTGTCGCTGATCTACCTTGGGCTCGAGAGCGGTTCCGCTGAGGTCCATAAAATGGTCAAGAAGGGGGCAACCCCCAAGATGATGGTGGAGGCATCCAGGAAGGTCAAGGAGGCAGGGATCCCGCTCTCGGTCATCTTCATCCTGGGTCTTGGGGGAAAGGAGCTTTCGGAGGTCCATGCCAGGGAGACGGGTAAGGTCCTATCAATGATGGACCCCGAATACGCTGCTGCATTAACGCTGATGGTGGACGAGGGCGCTCCGATAGAGAGCGATGTGAAGTCGGGAAAACTGACATTGTTGGGCCCGGACGAGGTCCTGAAGGAGCTGAAGGATATAGTTGTGGGGCTGGAGCTAACTGATTGTCTGTTCAGGGCCAATCATGCTTCGAACTATCATCCGATAGGAGGAAGGTTCCCTAGGGACAAAGCAATGATGATCGCCCAGATTGAAAGAGCCCTCTCAGGTTCAGAGTTCAAACCGGAATACTTCAGGAGATTATGACAGGTCATCCCCTTAGTATATCAACATTTTTTTCCTTAAACCGCTGTATGAAACAATGATACAGCTGTATCAAATGATCATACAGATGAAGTAATTCAATTTCTTCATCTAAAAACCATCGAAGTGTTCCATTTGAGAGGATCGATGAGGAAATAGATAATGGACCCGATGACCCCGAAAAGGGTAAGTGATCAATGAATGAATTCGTTGTTATCTACCCCAACTTCTCCTTGATATCCTTCCTCAGAGCGATGAACGTTCGTTCATCGATGTCGCCCTCAACTAGCTTCTTAGAGAGGACGAGGATCGCCTCGCGGTAGAGCTCGTCCTTGGATAGGCGGAAATAGCACGGTCCAGAGGATGTCCTCTCCTCCCTGATGAGATAGCATTCCTTCATCCTTTCGAGGATGTAGCTCAACCCTTTCGAGGTGATGTTGAGCTTCTCCTTGAGATCGCTTCGATCGATCCCTGGATTCGAATCGATCAGCGAGAGGACCCTGGAGTGGTTTCGCGTGATCCTCGAGTCCCGGGAGTTCGGGAGCCTGTTCTGGGGGGGTGTGAGGTAAGGGAAATAACGTTTCCTCCCGAACTCCCGCTTTGAGATAACTTCCTCCTCCTTGATGAGGTAATCCAGGTGGTATCTCAACGTCCCGGGGGTCACCTTCAAGGCCTGTGCGATGATCTTTATGGTCACCCCCGGATTCTCAATAATATACTCTTTGAGCAATGTACGGGTATTGTGAACCGACTCGTTCCTCATCATCCTCTTCCCTCCTGGAACGGGATCACTCCTCCTTTTGGGACCCATGCAGATTTCTTCTGATGATACCATATGTCTTCCTGGATATCTTACCTTCCTTGTACAAACTTTCGGCCCCAGAGCGGACCTTGTTCATGTCATCATGATCTAAGGAGATACCGCCCTTTTCGACTATGCTCGATAGTATCCCCTCGGCAGAATAGATAAGGGGCCCAGATATTATTGGACCTTTCGGGGGGTTCCTTCGTCTTAGGCCGGGATCGTACGATCCAGGGCTCAAAGCCGCCTCATACGACGTTCTCTCCCTGAATATCATCACAAAGCCGAAGAAGGCTATTATCATCAGATTGGTGAGAAGAACGATCGAGGCGATGATCCAGGGGCTTTCCCACCAGGCTTTATCCGATTTCGTTCCACTTCCCGGGTCAATGACCTGACCTTTGTCCAATACCTGTATGGCCTTCTCTATCGTGACCGTGGCACCGTTGGGATCCGTCACGTTCACGATGATAGTGTAATTGTTCTTTGAAAGAGTGAGTTCGATCTGGGAACCATACCCGACTATTCCGATCCCGACTATGTACCATGTATAATTGAGGGACTCGTTCTCCTTGAGGTCAGGATCGTAAACGAAGGTGGAGAATACCAATTCATCCCCCTCGTGCATCTCACCGGGTGGTAGGAGGATCCGACCGTCCTGGGGTGGCTGATTATCCTTGGGTTCCGTTCCATTCGGTTTAGGTTCAGTATCGTTCCCCGATGGTCCGACGGTAGGGTCGATCGTCTCGTAGACATAGATGTTGAAGATATGCGTATCCTTCACTTTTCCATCCGTCACAGAGAGGTCAACCCAGTAGACCCCTATCTCTGAGAGGGAAGGGAATCCGTGAAGCACGTTCTCCTCGGAGAACGAAAGCCAAGAGGCATTCGTTCTCATGCTCCAGGTGAGGTTCGATCCAGAAGGGTTCTCCGTCGCCTTGTATTCGACCGAGTATTCCGTCCCTGCCTTCACCGAGATCCTGTCGGATGTGAGTATCCTCAACGGGAAGACCGCTCCGGTGACATTTATCACATAGGGATGGACCCTGGGCTCCGAGTCGTTCACTTTCGACTCTCCTGAGATATTGTAAGGAGCATCCACTACCCCATCTCTGTTCTCATCAGGAATGGTATGGTCGCTCCAGTGATTATGATACCACCAATTAGGTTCGGGTCCAAGTCTTGGGGGTATTAGGCTCATATCTCGTCCAGGATTTTTATCATCATCGATAGCCTGGGATGACGAACCATTCCCGTTACCGATGAAATTATTGTATCTTACCATATTCTTCCCGAAATCATTTAACATGAATTGGTCGGTAATGTTCACCGCATCGATCCCGATCCCATTGAAACTGATGTTGTTGGATTCGATTATTTGACCCCGCCCCTTAACATATATCCCTTCTGCTCCATTGTTAATTATCAGGTTGTTCCAAATATCGTTCTGATTTCCTCTGATGTAGATCCCTGGCCCGCCATTATTGACGATCCGATTGTCCGTGATATCAAGGTCACCACCATCAACGTATAATCCATTCATTTCATTGTCGGATATGTCGTTGTTACATATTGTGGAATCCATCATCATACCTGAATCTACCATGATACCCGCCCATTCGTTCTCTCTAATGATATTGTTGGTTATCAAGTTCAGGGAATCCAATCCAAATATTCCTATGTTATTATGAGTGATGATATTGTGATCGAAGACGTTCCTGAGACAATATATGTTGTTTATTGAAATCCCATCATTATAATGGTTCCGTATAGTGTTGTTCGATATCCTGTTGTACATCGATTCATAGAGAATACTGATCCCATCGGCAGACACGGGAGGGCCATAGTAAGGCTCGGGATGTTTGTAGGAGACGAGGGGGTCGATATCATTCCCATCGATCACGTTCCTCGAGGAATACTTGATTTCTATCTGGTTATTAGTGCTTTTGGAATTTATCTTGTTGTCCTTGATGACGTTGTCTTCGGAATATCCGAAATAGATGTCCCAACCCCCATTGTCATAGAACGAGTTCGACACTATCTTCCCGTTATTAACATGAAAAAATTTGATACCACTAAGGTGGGAATATTCCTCATGTGTGGGATTTTGGCTCACCTTTTTCGTGTGATGTATGACGCAACCCTCTATCGTGAAGTATGCAGTCGTGTTGGATATTTGGATGCATGTCACAGGTCCGTTGGGATTGATGTCCCATCCGCTGATGATATATGGATCGCTTTCGGAACCGGAGCCGGATCGCACCCCGTTAGCGGTCGTGAAATTCGCATTACCCTCGATCACAATTGCATTATGTGGCGTCAACGATCCGCGTGTCGGGGATCCTACATTAATGGGGTTCGCGCCATTGGTGAGGAAGGGTATGGAGAAGAACATCACAAGTACCATCATGACCGAGCAGGTTTGTTTCCACATCATCATCACTCCATTGTCGTGCCCTGTTAGGGCACTATGGATTCCATTGGGAGAGGGTATATAGCCATTTTCTGTCAAAGGCCGTTCGAATGCTGGCCAGATCGGATTATATTAATATTGTTTCAAAAACACTATCGGAGATCGCTGTTCGAGAACGACCGTTTAAAATATATTCCGCAACATGCAAAGGAAAAAAATTGGTAGCTTGTTGAAATGATCGTAAGAAAATCGGTCGGATACTATAGGCAATGGTTATGAGGGTCAGATGTAATCATCTCCCATGACCTTCGCTCATGTTTCCATCAGGGCTTCTGACATCGACCGCTCCATAGCTTTCTATCATGACCTTCTAGGAATGGAGGTGGTCAAGAGGCACCCCTTACCCCAGAACAGGGCGGAGATATGCTTCCTCAAGGACCCGAAGGGAGCGTTCTCTCTTGAGCTCACACATTACGACGATCAGAAGGAGTTCCTTCAGGCCGATTACATGAAGCGGACCTTCGACCATCTTGCCTTCAAGGTGGACGACCTCAAGGGGGTTGTAGAAAAGGCAAGGTCATCGGGGGTTATAATTACCGATGAGCCTTTCGAGCTTTCACCGGGGCACTGGCTTGCGTTCATAGTGGACCTGGACGGGACTTTGATCGAGCTCATCCAATCGTGAGATGGTCAGGACCCAAATTATTATTCAACATGAGGTGTTTAAAATAAAAAAAAAAAAAAATTTTTGGGGATCGAGTAGTTATCAGTCGTTTTTTAACAGATCTCTTACCTTTAGCATAGCCAAAGGGATTGCCTCTCTAACTTTCTCGGAGAGCTCCGAAGAGAAATCGAACTGAGGGATAATGTTCACTGCGATCAGGACTATCTCCGAAGGGACCCTCCTCTCGCCTGTCCTTCTGGCCACCTCAACGGCCTCGGGGAATGAAAGGTCATGGGGATTGGTGGAATGGGCAGATGGCATCGTCATCGGGTCCAATACCATAACGCTTCCCGCTTCGATGCTTGGAATTGAGACCGCGTCGACCAGTATGGCCCTGTCATATCCGAGGATGATATCGAGAAGGTTCATCCCCCCGGTATAGGCCTCCTCGATGACGATGTCGAGCTGTTTCGCCTCCTTCTTGAATTCTTTTGCGACGACGATCCCGATCCCGTCATCTCCCAGGAGAGGGTTTCCCACACCGACGACGATGGTCCGGGTCATGTTTGAATTAACCCTTTAGTTGTAAATATTGTTTCTTCTTACTTTACAACAGTCCATCCATTATTATCAATCTACAAAACTTGTTCTAATCCATTTATTTAACCTCTCAATAGATGAGAGGATGATGATATGAAAAAAGATCAAGAGGAGGGCTCAGGTGGCTTCAATACCCTTATCCAAGATCGATACTGTCGTCCGGTCATACTTATCAGAGTAAAGTTTCAAGCGTTCTTCATCGAGTTCATCCAAGTACATATCGTCCATCAGGGAGAGGATCCCCTGCTCGTCCCGATCCCTACTCCGAGTATATCGGATATAGATCAGGTCAAGGAGTGCTTTTTCTGGGAGGGCGATATGGACTGTCCCTTTTTTTTCATAACCCCAGAAAAGCTCTTTCTTGATCTGATGATACTCATAGGAATTTTTTTCGGAGGTGAAGGTATGGGTTGGTCTAAGGCATACCAAGGTCAATGTGAACACATGCTGGCTCAGGATTCCAACCTCGGATAGGGCGTACTCCATCGATAGATACGAGGGAGACACGATGAACATCGCGATCTCATCCGCTAGGGGTGTGTTAAAAGGATTAAGGTATATACCCTTTAAGGGGTTCTCGACGATCCCCGCCTTAGCCATCCTTGATAGCTGGACTGATACCGAATGGCTTCTCTCATCAGAGAGTGTCACGATATCGGACAGGGTGAAAACCTTCTTGCGGCGATGTCCCCTGAAGAAGTTCAACCACTCATCTACCTTCATCGACCAACACCTGGCTCGTAATCGGAGATAAGTTCGATGACGCTCCTGATGATAGAAGGAATATCGTTAAGGAACCCTTCGAATGAGGGTTCTGGTAAAAATCGCCTCATCTCCGTTTTAAGAGCATTTGGACCGCTCGAGTCCAAAGTCCCCCGGAGCTTCGCCAATCTTTCTTCCAGTTCGTGCACATGCTCATGGTAATCATTGACCTTTTTTTTCACGAGGTTCCAATCGAGTTCCAAGGAACTATCTCTGGTCAGATAATAGATATCCCAGAGATCGCGGCCTTTGAGGTATGGTCTGTATGTGAGCGCTCGGACCTTATCAGCTAGTATCTCGGATCTTTCTTCGACCCTGACGGGAGGCTGAAAAGGGGGATAGTCCATTAATCTGGGATTGTTCTTATAAGATGGAACGTTTGCCATCTCGATGTGTAGCCTGATATCGACGACATCCGATCTCGCCTTGAAGATATAGCGTTGAAGGAAATCGTCCTTTTTTTGTTGCCTTAGATCGAATTCGACCAGAAAGGGGTAATGTGTTCTGCAGAGATTATCTAACCCATTAAGAGGTTCGGCCAGGTCGAGGAATTCGGATCCTTCCCTAACGACCAGATCGATATCCTCCGAGAACCTGGGATTCCCGTAGAATAACCTGAGAGCCGTCCCTCCCTGGAATACGATGGTCTGGAAAACCCCCTTCCTTGAAAGGTAAGTCAGGACTGACTTTTGTAATTCCTCCTGGAGGATTGTCCTTGGTAAAGTCCCGATCCTTTCGGACTCCGCCACGATCTCGTTCCATTCCATATCATTTCACATCTTTAACAAATCTGTTAAAGATGATAAATCATTACTCGTATATAATAATAACTATCTCAAGGCGAGATGATTAACCAGTATTAGATCAGTCCCTTCGGATCGATCTGACCAACTTCTCGTTCTTGTCGTATATATTCGCGATCAGGGGCATGGACCCGGGCATCGTATGTGTCGCACAGCCGAAACATGGGTCGTAGGCCCTGAAGGCCATCTCCACCATGTTCAATAGGCCATCGTTAACGTTGCCGTTCTTTATGAGCCCCCTCGCCGCATCCCTCACTGACATGGTGATGGCCCCAGCATTGTTCGTTGTCGCTACGATCAGGTTCGCTCTCTTGATGAGCCCCCTCTCGTCAACGTCGTAGTGATGGATGAGGGTCCCCCTCGCCGCCTCGACGACGCCGAAGCCCTCACCCGGCTCTCGCACGGGGTTCCTGATATGATCCGATGTTATCTCCTCATCGTTTGCGAGCTCCAGGGCCCTCTCTGTAACATATAGAAGCTCTATCAATCTCGCCCAGTGGAAGGCTAGCGTTGAATGAACAGGTTTCCCTCCAAGAACCGAGTACATACTGTCGTATTCCTTCTGGGCAAGGGGGGTCGCCATGCCTTCGGAGGCGTTCAACCTTCCGAGGGGGCCTACCCTGTAGAATCCCGAGCCTTCACCGTCAACGAACCCTTTCCACCCTACCCTCTTGAGGTATGGGAACTTCATGTAGCTCCACTTCTCGACCCTTTCTGCGATCTCATTCTGGTATTCGCTTACCGGGAACTTAACGAGCTCCTTGCCAGATGGGTCCGTCACCCTGATAGGCCCATCGTAGAAGTTCACCCTGTTCTTTCCATCGACAAGACCCATGTTGTATGTCCTGAGCTGATATGGTCCCTTCGTGATCAGGTCGACATAGGTCTTGTTCTTGAGGACCATGTCCTCGAAGAGCTTCAACGAGAACTTAGCGAACTCCCTGGAGGAGGTGGCCATGTCCACGATCTCCCTCCTTTCCTCCTCGTTGAGGCCCTTGGAAACGCCTCCGGGCAGGCCGTTCACCGGATGGGTGGCCTTTCCACCCAGGATCGCCGTTATCCTCTGGCCATAGGCCCGGTGCTTGATCACCTCTTTACCGATAACAAGTCCGGCCTTCTCGATGACACCGAGTATGTTCCTCTTACCAGGGGGGGCATCAGGACCTACCACAAAGTCCGGCCCGCCTAGGAAGTAGAAGTGGAGTATGTGGTCGTATATGATGTATCCGCAGTACATCAGCTCCCTGAGCTTTTTGGCCGCTGATGGAGGCTCCACCTTGAAAGCCGAATCAAGGGCCTTGGTGGCCGCGAAGTGGTGGGCCACAGGGCAAACTCCGCAGATCCTTGAAGTTATCTGCGGCATGTCCTCCGCTCTCCGACCCTGAGCGAACTTCTCGAACCCCCTGAGCTCCGGGATCTGGAGGTATGCGTTCTCGACATTGCCCTTGTCATCAAGGAAGATGTTGATCTTGCCGTGTCCCTCCAGTCGGGTGATGGGGTCTATGACGATACTGTGGCTCATCTCATCACCTTCCTTTTGATGAGGGCAGAGGGTAGCCCGTATTTGTAGAACGACCCTACCGGATCGACGATATCATCTATCAATCTCCCGATCTCCTCATCGTCCTTGCCCTCCTCACCCTCCACCCCCAAGACCGATGCAAGGGCGGATATCATCTTGCCCCCCTGGTCAGGGGAGTTGGGGGTCGGACCTCCGCATCCCGTGCAGGGCATGTTCGCTTCCATACAGGGCCCTCCGCAACCCCCCCTAGTAGCGGGTCCCATGCAGAGGATGCACTGCTCCAGGAGGCATTTATCCTCTACTCGCTCGACCTCGTATATCCTCTTGATGGAAGTGATGCGCTTCTCGGACTTGGTGAACCTGCATTCTTCGCAGACGGATTTGGCAGGGGCGATGACCGACCCTTTGGGAGGAAGCTCCCCCTTGATGATCGCATCGACCGCTTGAAGTATGAGCTTGGTGGGGGGAGGGCAACCTGGCAGGTAATGATCAACATCTACCGTCTGATCAAGGGTCCTCACTGTATCGTAGAATTCGGGTATGGTCAGTTCCCCTTCCTTCACCTTAGATGCTGTTTCTGGTTCGATACCTTTGGGGTTCTCAATTGAAGCGTTATCATGATAGACGGTCTCGAAGACCCCTTTCTTGTCGGATAGATTGGCAAGTCCCGGGATACCACCCGTAGCGGCGCAGGAGCCGAATGCAACAAGGACCTTGGACTTTTTTCTTAGAAGGTGGGCCAGATGCTCTTGCTCCGAGTTCCTGATCGCTCCGTTGAAGAAGCAGACGTCTATGTGCCCGTCAGGCATCGCTTCGACGTCCTTGTACTTCGTATCGATAGCAACTGGCCAGAATAGGATGTCGGCCGCCCCAGCCACCTTTAGTATGGCCTCGTCTATGTCCAGGACCGCTATCTCGCAGCCTCCACAGCTCGCGGCCCAGTAGAATGCGAACTTGAGCTTCTTTTCGCTCATGGGCACTCCTCCTTGAGCGGGTTGGGACCAAGCTTTTTGAGCTCCGCCACGAAATCCGTTACCACATCGGCGAACTTCTGGCCCTCTGATGCCGATATGTACTCGAACCTGACCCTAGAAGGCTCCATGTTCAGGTCGGAAAGGAGCTTTTTGAGCAGCCTGATCCTCCTGTCGGTCTTGTAGTTCCCGCTCTGATAGTGGCAGTCCCCTTTGTGGCACCCGGCCACCAGCACTCCATCGGCCCCATCCTTGAGAGCCTCCAGGACGAAATTGGGGTCCACTCTGCCAGAGCACATTACCCGTATAGCTCTCACATTGGGCGGGTAGTTCAATCTGGATGTCCCTGCCAGGTCCGCCCCGGCATAGGAGCACCAGTTGCACAGAAAGGCAATGATATTGGGCTCGAAATCGCTCATCTGGCACCACCCCCTACAGCGGTGCAGCCTGCCAACACCCTGATCATTGCCATGAGCTGGTCGTCCCTGAACCCCATCTGATGGATAGCTCCAGAGGGGCAAGCGGCGACGCAGGTCCCGCAACCCTGACAGAGGCCCTCATTGACCCTTGCATGGGTCACTTCCACCCCATCCTTTGTCTCCGTTATGCTGTCTATGGCCTTGTATGGGCAAAGGGAGATGCAGGTCCTGCATCCGGAGCAGAGGTCTTCGTCCACCTTGGCTATGTAAGGCTCCGCTTCAAGGTATGGTTTGGCGAGCAGTGTCGCAGCCCTGGCGGCAGCAGCTTGTGCCTGATAGATGGATTCGGGAATGGACTTGGGGGAGTGACAGGCACCGGCAAGGAAGATGCCCCTTGTGGAGAAATCTGCAGGGCGCAGCTTCACATGGGCCTCAAGGAAGAAACCGTCCTGTGTGAGAGGGACCTTCAGCATCTTCCCAAGGTCCTCGTTCGATGGCGAGGGGTCCATCCCCGTGGATAGTATGACATGGTCGGCCGGGAGCTCAAGGTCCTGCTGGAGCAGCGGCTCATGGACACTGACCTTGAGCCTCTCCCCAGTTACGATCTCCGGCTTCCTAGACAGCTCGTATTGGAGGAAGACCACGCCTCGTTCCCTGGCTTCTGTATAGAACCTTTCAAGGAAGCCGTAGGTCATCAGGTCGCGGTAAAGTATATAGACCTCCGCTTTGGGGTTCAGCTCCTTGATCTTGGCCGCGTTCTTCAGGGCTCCCATGCAGCAGACCCTGGAACAATAGTTACGGGCGCCCTCTCTGGAGTCGGCGCACTGGATGAAGACGAAGCTCTCACCTACGCAGACGGACCCGGGACCGGCCTTACCAAGGAGGTCCTCGAGCTCCGAGAGGAGCATTATCCGGGGGTCCTTCCCATAATGGTGGTCATTGGTGAGATGCTCTATGGCACCGTTGGCGACCACAATGACACCTAGCTTGTGTTCGACGTTGCCGTTCTTTGTCCCTATCACAGCCGTATAATTGCCGACATAGCCCTTGAGGTCCTTCAGGACAGAGGAGGTATGGACCGTTATACGCTCCTCCTTGAAGAGCTTGGTCCTCAGTTCCATGAGCAGTGCGGCCGGGTCGATGCCATCTATGGTGAAACCTATCTTGGTGAGCCTTCCTCCGAGCTCGTTCTCCTTCTCGACCAGTACGGTCTCGTAGCCCTGACGGGAGAGGGAGAGAGCAGCGGTCATGCCGGCCACACCACCACCTATGACCATTGCCTTCTGGACCACATCTATCCTGGATGGGGGTATGGGCGAAAGGAGCCTGACCTTTGCTATTGTCATCTCCAGAAGGGCCTTGGCCTTCCTGGTCGCCTCCAGATTGTCCTTGTGGACCCAGGAGACATGCTCCCTGATGTTGGTCATCTCAAGGAGATGGGGGTTGAGCCCAGCTTCCTGCATGCTCCTCTTGAAGAGCGGCTCGTGGGTCCTGGGGGTACACGCAGCGATAACGACCCTGTTGAGCTTGTGTTCATGTATCGCCTCGACTAGCTTCTTCTGGGTGTC
>CAZLVP010000013.1:0-13626 GCA_964563055.1 uncultured Thermoplasmatales archaeon
ATTTTCCGTGATCAAAAATCAATTGACGAAAGGAAAATGGTGCAGGGGAAGGGATTTGAACCCTCGTACCACTAAGGACCAGACCCTGAATCTGGCGCTGTTAACCAGGCTGAGCTACCCCTGCGGTCTTTGGCTTTTTGGCGGATGATGCAGGGGTGCGAAGCCTGGTCCGCTCCTTTGGGAGCGGGAAACCGGGACGGACCATCGAAGATGGTCCTCTCCGTGAACGCTATGGCCTGTGGCCAAAGGGTTCTGAGCTACCCCTGCGGTATTATTTTAATGAACCAGGGCGGGGTGCTATAGCGTTCTTATTTTAATCCTTTTTCATCCCTACCCCCTAAAACATTAGCATGGACCATCAGTTTATGGGCCTTGCACCTATCAGGTCGATATCGCAGACCGTTACTTTCCCCCTCTTCCTCCAGGTATCGACCACGTTCTTGACCTGCTCCATCCCTGATGTTCCGCCGACGAATGCGAAAACCGAGTTCCCTATCATTATCTGGGAAGCCTTCGTCAGCCTTCCAACCTCTCCGATTGCAGCCCTCACAGGGAAGCTCTGGAGGGTGGACCCGACGCTGAACTGGCTTGCCTCTTTCATGAGAGTGTCCAGGTTTGGGTCCACCAGTAGGTTCTTCAGGGCAGCCTCACCCGCCTCGTTGATCTTTGCCCTCCTTGCTGGGTTTTCAATGATGGACCTCGTTTCTATGGGCTGTCCAACCACCATAATGGCAACCGATGGTGGGGCATGAATCTCTACCGGGACCGTGTGGACCTCTCCGAACGGTGGGATCCCAGGTGCAAGCCTCATCTCTATCCCACCCCTGGCAGCAGCGACGACGTCCCCCAGCCCACCCTTGGCGAGGATATCGGCCCTATGGGCGGCAGCTATGCAGTCGCTATATGAGGGGAGACCTATTGACGAATCGGCCTGGCTCTCACCCAGCCATCTGGTCGGTGTCCTGATGCTGCCTCCCGTCTCAAGCATCCCGGAAGCTTTCCCTGAGGAAGGAACAGGGTCCAATTGCTCCTCCCTTTTCATATAGAGCTGCATCGGGGAGATCAGCCGCCGTTTTATCGGCTTGATCCTGAACTCAGAGGTCTTCATGGAGAAGTACCTCTCCTGCTGGGCCTTGAACCTCAATCTCCTGTCCCATCCTGGTATGTTGCAGTAACAGGCCTCCCATACGGCGATCGCCGTGGAGAGGGCACCGGCAGCAGACATACCAAAACCCTGGGACACGGGAAGCTGGAGCCTCACCCTCAATGATGCCTTCCAACCTATCCCGTTCTCGGGAAGGACCGCATGGAGGACGTTCTCGTAGAGGGAACGGTCGATCTCGAAAGCGTCCAGACCGACGATATCGAGCTTGAACTCCAGTGGAGCTCTGGAACCCTGGTCCTTGGGAGGTTCGAGCGCTACAGAAGTGAACGCCCCTAGGCTGAGGTTCACACCTGCCCCCCTGGACCCCTTCATGAGGATGTTTTCGGTCGAATCATGGATAGAGAAGAAAGCGGTGATATGACCGGGGCAGAACGCATTGCCTCTTAGGACCATGGGACCTTTTTTCCCCCATTTTTCTTACTATCAAGCAGTTTCTCGATTATAAAACCAGCGAGTTCTTTTTTAGGTCCTGAGAACCTGAAGGCTGTGCTGTCCCTCAAGATCAACATACAAGAGGTCGTATCCTCGGATACCATTGATAGGGAATTGGCAACGATCATATCAAGGGATGCGTCCTGAAGCTTCCTGAACGCCCTCCTCGCCAGCTCCGACTCGTCCTCCAAGGATTCGGCCTTCCAGCCAACAAGGAAGCAGTCGGGGTTCTCCCTCCTGAATGCATCTATCAGCTTTGGTGTGGGGAGCATCCTGACAAGGAGCTCATCCTTCCCTGAAGGGATCTTTCCCCCCTCCACTTGGGGCGCATAGTCTGAGATGCCGGCGCAGAAAAAGGCCACCGTAGGTGGGCCCCAACCATCCCTGGAAGATGTTAGCTTCCTCTGAAGGTCGATCGTGGTCGAGAAGCTCTCGGTCCTTATATGGTCTGGGACCTTTATGACGTTCTCTCCAGCAAGCATCAGGACATTGGCCCCCTCGCGATAACATTCGAAGGCAAGGTGGATGCCAGTGGCACCGGACGCCCTGTTCGTGATGAACCTCATATCATCAAGGGGCTCCCTTGTCGCTCCAGTGACGATAAGGACCCTCTCGCCTTTGAGGCGGCCGCTACCGCACTTTCGCAATACTCTCTCGACGATCGTTGGAACAGGTGCCATCTTGGCCTTGTTCTCCTCAATTAGAGGCTCCACCACATCTATTCCCATGGCAGCTGCCTTTGACAGGTTCTCTTTCACGACCGGGTGGTCATACATTGTCCCATGCATGGCAGGGACCATTATGACGGGGATGCCAGTCCCTATGGCGGTCGTCAGGAACGTCGTAACGGTGGTATCGTCTATAGCATGGACCATCTTCCCCAAAGTGTTCGCGGTGCAAGGGGCCAGGAGCACAAGGTCAGCCCTTCCCTGGACATTGCCGCAGAGGGAAACATGTTCCACCCCTCCGGTCAGTTCGGTTAGGACCGGGTTCCCGGTGGCGAACCCCATGGCATAGGGGTGGATAATCTCGCAGGCCTTAGGGCTCATGACCGCATGGACATCGGCACCATGGCGTATAAGCTCCCTAGAGAGCTTGACGCACTCGACGGCCCCTATGGACCCGGTGATGGCCAACACTATCTTCTTGCCCGATAGCAGTTCGGACCTTACACCCCTAATATCTTTCACCGGGTGCATGTAGGTGGAACTCTGATAGACGTTAATACCTTTTCTCGGCACCCGCCCCTTATACAGGATAGTTTAATAGTCTATGACGGTCATTTTAAGCGGTATTCGATAGACCCTTATGGAGGTGTATCATGGTCCGTTCTGGTCAAGGTAAGGGATGGAAGGTCCCATGGACGCTGTTAACGACAGTTATGGTTCTGCTTACGGCTTTCATAGGTGTGTCCCTGATGGAGCTGAACGGGAGGGCGGATGGGGCCACCCTATTCGTTGGCAAGACCTCTACATACCCTTCCATAGGTGATGCATTGAACGCAGCCAAGAACGGGGATACTATCATCGTCGGGCCAGGCCAGTACAATGAATCCATTACGGTCGATAAGGCCAGGGTCACTATAAGAGGAAATGGATCGGCCCAGACCACTATCAGAGGTCAGGCCGGCCTTCCTACGATAGAGGTAAGGTCGAACAATGTCACCATTTCAGGAGCTAGGATAGAGGACGGGGCCATCATCAGCTCCTCCAGCAACCTGACACTGGTCAACCTGACCGTAGACTGCAGCACGGACCCAGCTGTCAATCTGACCGATACCGAGAACTGCACCATAATGGACTCATCCTTCCTCAACACCCTCGGCAAAGCGATATCGTCCACCAGAACGAAGTTCACGCGGCTCATCAGGGTCAGCTCGATTGCCGGGACCCTGCTGTCTTCGACCGCCAGCCATAGCACCTTTGTGACCGATTGCATGTTCGGTTCGGAGGACACCGGTCTGGTCATAATGTCTTCCAAACATGTAAGCGTGGACCTCCGTGGCTCAATGGTCATCAAAGGGAGCCCGACCGCGTCGTTTAAAACCTCGTCCCACATCGTTTTTGGTGGGGGAGCATTGGTCCAGGAGGTTGATGGGCAATGTCCCATCACTTTCAGTGGTTGCGATGACATATCCGTACTGGACCTTGACCTTTCGCAACTTGGGACCAATGTTGAGGGGGTGACCTTCACGGATTGCGGCAAGGTCTACGTTGAGAACCTGTCCTTTGCGGCAGGGTCGGCCATTTGGGCGATCGGACTTACCGACACAGATGATGTACTTATCGAGAACAGCACATTCACCTCGGACCAGTTTGCCTCCACTCACATAAGGGTCCGTGGTATGGTCACTGATGTGTCGGTCAAGAACTGCTCTTTCACCCTGAAGGGAGGCGGTTCAACGGCGGTCAACATCGGTCCGAGCAGCAAGGTGGAGGTACTGAAGAGCTCTTTTTTCATAGAGTCGGACCGGTCCATAGGGATATCATTGGGCGGAAAGGGGTGCTCGCTCAGAGGGAACACCTACTACGTGAGCGATGATCTATCGATAGGTGCGAACATAACGGGTCCGAACAATGCCCTGAACGGAGAGGTCATGTTCGTTTCAGGTATGTCATCCATAGGTATCTTCTCAGAGGGGGGGGGATCCGATCTGGACGTATATGGGGGAAGGATAAGGGTAACTGGGACCTCCGCTGTGGGAATGGACCTTAGGACCAACGGGAAGAGAACGGTCAATGATACAATCATCAACACCACTGAGGACGGCGGTCCATGCCTCTCTGCCAATGGTAGTTACCTGTTCGTCACTGACTCGGAGTTCAATACAAGGTCGAGCTCGCCCGCAGCATCGCTCAACGTAGATAACACTTTCATATCCAAGACCTGGTTCCATGGCAACGCTCGTGGATTGAACCTGTTGGATTGCGAGAATGTCGATATCAGCGGTTCGACGATGAACGGATTGGTCCCATGCTCGGTAGGCAGGTCTGATAATGTAAGGATATTCGAAAGCGATCTTTTCGACCTGTTCCTCCCTGTGGATGGTGTTAGGGCCGGGATTGGGAGCAGGGTGTACCTCCATGATTCACATTTCGAAGGCCTCTATTGCGATGCGACCTCGGAGATAACGGTCCTGAACTCCATTACCATCAGGACATTGAACAAAGGGTCGGTCCAGCTGCCCGGGGTCGATATCAAGGCCATATCGGACGGAACCACCATCTATCAGACCGAACATTTCGATATGGTGGGTATGTCCAAGACGGACGATGAGGGCCTCATAAGGCCTCTGAGCATGACCTATGCCAAGTACCTCCGTTCGGACGATCCCATCCATCCGGTCAACACGGTGGAGGTCTTCAAAGAGGGATCGGCACCTTATCCCTGGTCCATGACCTATACGGTGAACGCCTCCGAAGTAAGGACCATAGACCTCATCTCCCCGGACATCGATCTGCCTATGTCCCCTCGGAACCTCACAGTGTCGGCTTTAGGTACTAGGGAAGGATTGTTCCTGAACTGGGAGCTCAACCAGGACGATACCACAGAGTATTGGGTTCACAAGCTCGATGACCAGACAGGGAACATGGTCCTCTTGGACAAGGTGGACGGAAGCAAAGCATCGTACACGACCGAGGACCTGGGAGAGAAGGTGAACGCTACATTCGAGTTGAGGGCTTGGGACGGGACGTATCTGTCCGCCCCTTCGAACAGGGCCAATGCAACGACCGTGGACCTGACCCCTCCCGCGGTCCCCTCTGTCCTGACCGCCGGGACCATCACCGATACGACCGTCCAGTTATCCTGGGAGCATCCTGGTGGTGGCGACCTCGCCCATTTCGAGGTCCTTATGAACAATACCAGCACGAACGCATTGTTCCATGTTATTGGCACGGTCGGTCCTGAAGAAAGGACATTTACGGCCTCAGGCCTCACATGGAACACCTGGTACTATTTCAGGGTCAGGGCATTGGACCTATCAGGGAACGGTTCGCCATCCTCACCATCGTTGCCGGTCCTTACACAGTTCCCTCCGCTTGAGGTCCTTGTCCAGGTCAACTTCGCTGATGATGGTCCCTTTGCTCGGGAACCTGCGAACGGTTCCGCAGTTATGATGTACATGTCAACTGGCACGCTCTTCGGCACCTTCTCCACGGACGCTATGGGAAGATGCGGTATCCTTGGATTGGTCCCGGACGAGACCTACTATATCGAAGCGTCCCCCCCCCAAGGGACCGAGGGTGAAGAGGGTACAAGACCTGGATATCTCAAGGCGACCAGCATCCAATTCTCAATGACCGCAGGGAGCCCATCCAAGGAGATCGAACTGGTCCTCCCGTACCAAAGACCGATCGTCGTCGGCCTCATCAAGGTCAGGGTGGAGTTCGGAGGCGGGCCTAGGACCGGTCCAGTGCACCTGTCAAGGATATCATTGCTCGATGACAACGGCACAGTGCTTCGCACCGTCCTTGGGTCCGGAGAGGGTACAGGAACGTTCTCCATTTCAGACCTCCCTTTCACCGGGAAAGTGAGCGCAAGTCCTCCGGAGGACCTTGAGGGGAACCCTTCGACCAAGGAGGCTGGTTACCTGGACACCATCTCTGGTACTCTTCACCTAACATCAGAGACGCCTTCACCGGACGAGATATTGCTCCTGTTGCCCTATTACGAGGGTTCCATACCTCCAAGGTTCCTGTACATATCGAAGAAGCTGCCCACAGGTTCATCTGTCGATCTGGACGCAATACTCTCCATAACCTTTGACCAACCGGTCAACAGGACGTCCGTAGAGGGTGCATTGAAGGTGGACCCTCCGCTCTCCAAGCCGGTCATCACATGGTCGAGCGATGGCACCACCATCGAAATCGATCATGCTGGTCTTCTTCCTGCTACCTCCTACCAGGTCTCTGTAGGGAGAAGTGCTGTTTCCATGAACGGGTCCTCGTTCCCTTCGGATTATACCGAGAGCACCTGGACCTTCAGAACGACCGGCGAACCTAAAGAGCACTCTGATGATGGTCCGGACCTCTTCATCGTTCTACTTTTCATTATAGCCGTTTCGGCATTGCTCGTTGGGGGCATCATCTGGTTATTGTCCACTAGGGACAAGGTTGGGCCCGATGACCAGGACGAGGAGCTATTGGAGGAGGCGATTAAGGGCCCTGGGGGGGTATCCGGATTGGAACTCCCCACCGACCTAGTTGACGGGATGATGACCGGTATGCCAAGGGGCTCAGGGTCCATCGAGGAATGAGCCATCGATGGACTATCTGGTCCTGTCACTGGACGGGTCCTCGAGGACTATCAGGTCCAGATGGACTAGGTATGCAAGGAACTTGGTAAGCCTTGGATAGAGCGGTTCGGCCTTATTACCGAACTTGGCACTGATCGCCTCTCCAACGGACATGACGTCCCTCTTTCCGTCAGAAAGCTCCCACACCGCCCATCCGAACCGGTCCAATCGGACCTTTCTCTCCTTCCTCAGGCCCAGGAAGGAAGCGATCCTGTTACCGGTCGTGCTCTTGTAGATCGGCACCAGGAGGAACTCCCCCTTCCTTCGCAATCTGCGGGTCCTGACAGGGACCATGTCCAGGAGGTTCCTGTACCTTGGGTCCTTGGATGCCTCATCGAAGGCATCTTTTACATCTTTGTCGCCGGGGGGGGGACCTTTCATTCCCTTCAAGAGCCCGCTGACCTCTTTGACCCTGCCAGATACCAGTTCATCGTCGGATGACCTCCACCAGCCCGTGGACCCCTTTTCATCATCCATCCTATCAGGGACTTGGTCCATTGGCTTCGGGGTCCGGTCCCTAGGGGGGTGGGCCATAGTGGTCATCTCACTTCCAGAACATGCCCTTGAGCACGCTCATGGTCTGGGAACCAGATAGTTCGCCCAGATGGTCCCTTATGACCAGGTAGAATATAAGGACCATGAGATAGATGAAGGCAAGCAGTCCGGGGACCATGGAGGGATCGCTGAAGAAGGCGAAGACACCAGGGCCGCCAACTATGATGATGACGGCAACGATGACGCCCATGATCGCCTCTCCGGCCACAAGCCCGGCGGCGAAGAGAAGACCCTTATTGTAGACCTCCTCCTTGGTGGAATTGATCCTAGCCTCCACATCCTTTTCCGGTAGGCCTCTCGTATCATGGAGCCTTACCTTCCTTGCGATAAAGCGCTCTGTGAGTAGCCCAATAACACCCCCCAGGAATATAGGGGTCGTGAGGGTGAAGGGAAGATAGATGCCTATGGCAACGGCCATCACAGGCAGCTTTAATAATATGAGCACGACGGCCAGAACGACCCCTATACCCAGCATGAGGATGTTGAAATCACCGTTGAATATCGCATGGACCGTCGACCCCATAATGACGGCCTGGGGGGAGGGGAGGGATGGGGTCCCGATCCCGTAGGCCTTGGCAAGGAGGGCAACTATTATGGGGATGGAAACTGCGCCCACTACGACCCCAATGAACCTGCCCCACTGGATCCTGATCGGTGTGGCCCCTAGGATCTGGGCCGTCTTCAGCTCCTGCATGGAGTCACCGGCGATGGCAGCGCTGCAGCAGACCACGGCGGCCACCAGGATGGTGGCGGTCATACCCAGGCTGATGCCCAAATTAGAGAACCCTATAGCGTCCAATCCCATAAGGAGCAGGGCAGTGATGACAAGTGTCGTGATGGTCACAGAGGAAATGGGATTGTTGGATGAGCCTACTATGCCTGCAAGGTATCCGGCCACAGCAGTGAAGACGAACGTGGCGATTATCATGATAAGCGTCAGGACCGGTGATGCGACCGGTTCGAACCCAGTTATATAAAGGTAGAGCCCTAGGACCCCGAGGCCAATTATCACAAGGTAGACTATGGAGACCCTGAAGTCCCTCTCGGTACGGAGCGGGGCCGGGGCCGAAAGGTCCTTCTTCTTTCCCGAAAGGGTCTGTTTAATGGACTGGAGGAGTGTCTTCCTCAGCTTCCATAGAGTGAACATCCCGCCGGTCAGGACAGCGCCTATCCCGATCCATTTCGTCTCATCGAACCAGATGGTGTAGATCGCATCGATAGGATCGCCAGTAGGCCACCCGTTTATCAGTCCGACCAAGGGGATTGCGATCACCCATCCCAGAATGCCACCGGCAAATACTATGAGCGATATCTTGAAACCGATGATGTACCCAACACCGAGCAGGGCGGGAGAGACGTTGACACCACCGAAGAACCTGATACGGCCTCTTGGGAAGACCGTTTCGACCCTCTCCTTCCAGAGGGAGAGGCCCGCTTCGGCAGCGAACTTCATGAAAGCGCCTATCCCAGCAGCGATGATGATGTAGTTCATCCCCCTGCCCCTCTTCTCCATCACCTTCAGGACCTCCGCGGCCGCCACACCCTCAGGGTAGGGAAGGTCCAGGTCCTGGATGAAGACCTTGCGTAGAGGGATCGTGAAGAGGATGCCAAAAAGGCCGCCGACAAGGGCGATGGCCACCATTATAAGGATCCTCTCCATGGACATCATCTCGTCCCATCCGGCGCTACCACCTGTGATGCTGTTTATGACTATCAGCGCAGGGAATGTGAAGATGATGCCGGCCGCAAGGGCCTCACCGGCCACGCCTATGTTCTTGGACATGTTGATCTCGAGGATGGAACCCTTGAACGCCTTGAGTATGACCAATGCGAAGACCAGGGAAGGGATCGTGGCAGAAACGGTCATACCTACAAAGAGGCCAAGATAGGCATTGGCAGCACCCATGACAACGGTTATGATTATTCCGACAAGGATGGCCTTGAAGGTGAACTCGGGGACATCGCTCTCGGGAGGGATGTAGGGAACGAACGGTTTTGACATCTTCATACCTCCTATCCCTGCCCTTCCTCGAGGATGCCTTCCACCGGGTAATAGTCGTACTCTATCATCAGATCGTACGCATTGCCATCATCCCTCAGACCTATGGTCCCAAGTCCAATATTAGGGACCCACATACCAGCAGAGTCCATCGTTACCGTTATGCTGATGTTCTGGGACCCCTCCATAGACAACAGTTCCTCATCGGTGAAGGTCATGGTGATGTCTATCTTTCCTTCACCCCCTTGTGGATTGGAGCCCGAACCGGTAACGGTCCTGTTCGCGCTCCCAATGACGATGGAGAACGCGTCAGGTTGGTTCTCATGCCTGCGTATCCTCCTTGCAGGTGGGTTTGTCTCATCTGACCATGTAAGGGTCGCGTTCACGGTCCTGATGACCATGTCCAGAGATCCCAGCTCCTTTGTCCGGCTGGTCCCGACCGTTAGTGTCCCAGAGTCGATATCCTGCATGGTTAATATTTGGTCAACCCACCATCCATCTCCATCCGATGGAGGTGGGGTGCCCACGATATCGGCACCTCCAACAAAAGCTGCGACCATCATGACAAGAAAGACCCCTGCACCGACAGAGCCTACGATGGTATCGTTCCTCTTAAGGGACATGCCAGAACCTCCGAGCAAGAAGGTACAACAGGACCGATGATAGGCCCCAAGAGGGGTAGAACCGCTATCTCAATATAAATGTTGAGAGTACCTACTCCTCCGCCCAGTCGGCATCCACATCGCTGTAATCGATGTCGGATCTCTCTTCGAGCCTTCGTCTCTGGGCCTTCATATAGAGGAAACCCCCTATTACTATGGCCAGGATGATGAGGATGAGCACAACTGCTATCGCGATGATCACCGGGTCCAGGCCTTCCTCTTCGTCCTGCCCCTGCTCTGACTTCACTTTGACGTCGTAGGTCCGCTCGTATGCTACCGGTCCGCCAGGGATACCAATGGCAACTACCACCTGATAACCCCCAATGGCCTCCGGTGCATCGAACGTGAGGTTGAAACTGCCGTCTGGAAGAACAGTGGTCCTATGGGATATGGATGACCCGCCCTTGACCAAGGTTACGGCAACCTCATAACCGATGGAATCCGGCGACGACCCGGTGATCCTGACCTGAGAACCCTTGATCCAGTTCGATTCCGGGACCATCTGGAAGCTTTCCGGAGAGTGCGTTCTTGTATAGTTCGAACCTATCGTGTATTCGACCGAGAACGAGGTCCTCAGGGGTTCCCCCTCTGCTCCGTATTGGCCGACCGGTAGTGCCAGGTCGAAGGATTGCCCTGACCTGTAGAGTGCAGATATCCAGAGCTCGCTCGAGCTAGGCCACTCGTACCTGATGCCATTAGGTAGGGGGGTTATCTGTAAAGAAGCTATCAGGACAGTGGCGTTCACCCGTGAGTTGAAAAGAAGCTTGAGGATACCATCAAGGGGCATGGAGGACAGTTGAGCAGGGGTCGGTTCCTTCAAGGTAATTACTAGCGCAGGTGGTCTGACAGTAAAGGTGGTCGTGTTACCCACGGGGAGGACAGGCCTACCCGAACGGAGAAGTAGCTTGTTGGAGACCTCTACCATGTAGGTAGCACCCTCCGTGAGATCGGTGGCCGGGTCAAAGACGATGGTCCTGTTGTCGGCGCTTATCGTATGGATCCCGTTCACAGGGGCGCTCGAACCGGAAGGGATGACCTTCAAGAGCTTCGCCCATCCATCACCAGGGTCCATGACAGGTTCGCTGAAGTTGAAGGTAATGTCGGTCTCGGGTTCCGCTCCGGACACCCCCCCACCTGGCGTTACGCTGTACCAGCCAGGAATCAGGTAAAGGACCGTTGTTCCTGCTTCTATTACCTTCCCAGCGGTAACGGTGAGCTCCTTGGAGACGTCCTGGTATCCCATACTGGAGAGGTTGGTCCTGAGCGTGTAGGAGGCCGAGGCCGATGAGAGGTCCACCGTGATATTGAACATGCCCGATACATCGGTCGCCCCAGAGAAGGGCCCAAGGGTCATTGGTAGGTCCTTGTATGGTATCCCTTCCAAGAGGACTACCCCTTTGACAAAGGATAGAGGATGGTCCGGGGTCCTGAACAGGTAGGTCAGGTCCCTCCAAAGGACCGGTGAAAGGTCGTCCAAGGTCTGCAGAGTATCATCTATGATCAGTTCGAACCCGGTCTCCATAGGGAGCCTACCAGGTATGTTCACAATATAGGTCAGAGCCTCGGACCCTTTGGTAGGGGCTGCGAGCTCAATGAGAGCATCCTTTTGGCCTGATCCGTTCAGGGTCCAGAGCTCGACGTCAAGGGATTGGAACTTGATCTCTTCAGGGACCCTGATGACAAGATCGGTATCGGGATCGACCAGACCACCCTCTAAGGGCAGCGTAGGGGTGACCATGACCGGCAGGTCATCCTCCTTCAAACGGAGGGTGAACTCGGTCGTCCTACCTGCCTTGACGATGGCAATATCGATACGGGAACTGTGCCGGGGTGCGGAACCCTTGATATTCACATTTCCCGCTCTGACCCTGGGAAAGAGGACCTTCCCGTCCGGTCCCGTGGTCAGGTTGAGCTCATTATCCGTCAGTAGCGAAGAGAGGACCTTAACGGTCGCCCCCTGGATGGCACCGGCCTCCGATACGATGGAGACCTCCAAAGAGCCCTTTGGTTTAGGGTCCACTGTAATGGACCCGAGCTCTACGTAACCGCCTTTCATCACGTTGATACCTGTGACCAAGGTCGCATTGTAGAGATAACTGTCAAGCACCTCGAGCCTGTATGTCCCCTTGGGTACCAGGGGGAAAAGGAAATCGCCGCTCTCATTGACGGTCAGCCTTTGGTCAGAGAGCAGAAGCTTGGCCCCCCAGGCACCTTCGCCGGTGATAGAATCCACGAGCCTGCCCGAAACCGAACCGGGGGGTAGCTCGGTCCTGAACCTGACCTCCATGGCCCTCCAGAGCGGACTTCCTCCTCCGTTGGTCTGTAGCGACGTATCCAATCTCAGGATATGGTTCGTATCATAGGCAAGGTCATCCGTCATTAGTATGGAAACGGACCTGTCGTCCGGCGCAGGGTTCAGGGATATGGGCAGCGGTGTGGTCCCGTCAGTGGAAAGTCTGTAATTGGAGGGGTTCGTTATGGATGCCCTGTCCATGACCCGGCCGAAATCGACCGTAATTGCGTTGGAAACGTTCACATCTGACTCCCCGTTGATAGGGTCGGTGGAGAAAGGCCATGGGTCCTCGATCAAGTCGAAGCTTGCTAGGGTTGTGCCACCTTTTTTGACGATCACATAGTTCTCTGGTTCGGTGGTCGAAAGGTCCTGGAAATGGAGCTTCTTGGCCTCAACCGATGTGTTGACTGTCCTAACGTCGGTCCATTTTGCCTCACCGTTCACATCGGTGACCTTTGAAAGCTCGAAAGGTGGCGTTAAGGGGTGTTTGATATGTTTTATGGTCACAACCGCGTTCTGGGCCGGGGTCCCCCCAGAACCGTTCATTATCTTCACAGTAAGGTTCCCTATGTCCTCAGGGAATGCCTCGAGACCTTTGTTGGGGATATGATAGGTCTCGCCAGGATCTGGTATCCTTGGGATGATGTAAGTGCCATTCAACAGACCTAGATAATAAGTAGGCCATAAAGTGACTATATAGTTACCTAAGAGGATGTAATCCTTTGGATCGCTTGTGGAGTTGGAATCGACAGTGATATTGAAGGACCCAGAACTGTCCGTGGTCCCGTTATAGTATTTGGTGATGAACGGTTCTGAAGGAAAGGTTGGATCGGAATCCACCATTATCTTTATCTCAACATGAAGGCCCAACGTCCCATTGACCAAGGTCCCAGCTATGTTCGCGTCAAGGAGAGGCAAGGGTGATGCGCCCTCAACCTCTAGGAGAGACGATGAGAACGGGACCATCGCCAGGACAAGTGCGGTCAACATCAACAGAGCAATGTTCGAGATACCTCTTTCCTTATGCATACGCTAGCACCTTCCCCATACCGCACCGGCTTTTGTTGCGGTCCGTCCGGAGCCCTTGGACAGGGCCGTTCCTCATTATATTAATGAAACTTTGCAACGGACGAAGAGATCAGTCCTCTTCTTCATCCTCATCTTCGTCTTCGTCCTCTTCGAGCTCCTCGATGTCCTCCTCCTCCTCATCTTCCTCCTCGTACA
>CAZLVP010000013.1:13726-77218 GCA_964563055.1 uncultured Thermoplasmatales archaeon
TCGTCCTCTTCGAGCTCCTCGATGTCCTCCTCCTCCTCATCTTCCTCCTCGTACATCTCGGAAATGTCCTCGCCCTCTTCCTCTTCTTCATCATCCTCATCGTCCAGGTCCATCTTGTCCTGGTCGGAGAAGTCATAACCACATTCGGAGCACTCATCGGCCTCGTGGTCCAGCATAGCTCCGCATTTCGGACACTTGTAAGCAGACTCCTCGAACTCCGCACCGCAGTGGGGGCAGACGACATCTTCCACGCTGACGACATTGTGGCACTCTGGGCATTCGAACTCCTCCTTCAGTTCCTCATCCATCTCTTTCTTCCTGCTCTGGGTGAAGAGATAGACACCGAGGATTATAATGATGATTATGATGATGGCAAGGACTATCCAGATCCAGATCAAAAGCGGAGGGGTACTTCTATCCTTCGATGTTATCTGGAAGTTAAGGGTCTGTTCATCAAGCAAGGAGCCAGTGGTCGGGTCTATGGCCCTTACCCTCAGCTGATACTCACCATTCTTGAGATCATCGATATCAAGGGAGACCGCCTTGTCCTGTTCTAGTGGAAGCAGGGTGAAGTTCTCAAGGTATTTCCAACCGCTCGATTCGTCGTTCTTCCTGATCTCGACGACCATGGAAAGTGGCCTTGCGACATTGTTAGAGACCTGAAGGGTTACCTTCTTTCCCTCATCTATCTTGGGGGGAAGCTTTAGCTCTGGTCTGTCCTGCGGGTCCAACCTGCTCTTCTCAGTGACGAAGACGAAGAGGAAATCCTCCCTTATCTTGGCCCTGTTGACCCCGTACTCCTCCTTGGGTATGAAAAGTTCGTACTCGGTCTCTATCTCGAATATAGAGTGGCCTATCTCAAGGGTCCTTGTGTTCTTGTCCCAGCTGAACGTCAGGTTAGCCATCGTCCCGTTTCCCAGAGCCTTCTTTAGGACAAGTTTTGGTTCGAGCTTTGAAGCATCGATCGAGTAGTTGGTGAAATAGAGGACCAAATCATCGGTCCTGCTCACATTGTAGTTCTGGATAGGTCTCGAGACCAGGACATCGATGGGCTTAAAGGTAGTATTAATCAGGAGCTTTTCCCC
Organism: uncultured Thermoplasmatales archaeon; assembly: GCA_964563055.1. Taxonomy (GTDB): domain Archaea; phylum Thermoplasmatota; class Penumbrarchaeia; order Penumbrarchaeales; family Penumbrarchaeaceae; genus JALOTP01. The sequence continues at coordinate 14,812 of CAZLVP010000013.1, forward strand.
GCCGAGCAATGCTGGTTGCCCTGATATGAACAGTAGCTCCCTTTGCATCTCACCATCTGGATAGAACGAGACGGACAGCTCGTAGGCCCTGTCATATTCAAGGTCGTTAATAGGGTCGATGATGACCGAACGCTTGTCCGTGGAAAGAGAGACCCCGATATCAGAGACACCCCTTATCGTGAAATTCTCCTTGAAGGTTTCCAGGTCGTTCGCCTGGAGCGGGTTCTTGAACCCTAGGGTTATGGTCGCGCCTAGTTCCATCAGGCCTATATGGTCCTTGGGATAGAAGACCGTCATCCAATCAGGGACCCGTGTCAATGAGAAATCGGTGTTGTTCAAGCTACCGCCCGCTCTCAGGACCAGTCCAGTTATGTTGAGGATCGAAAGGCCATAGGCAGAACCATCCACCTCTACGCGGACGTTCTGGACCTCCCTTTGGGTAAGTTTTATGTCCAAGATATAGAACCCATTGGGGCCGCTTGTTGTGGACCTAAGGAGGTTACCTCCCTGGTAGGCCTTGACAGGGACGCCCTCCACACCCCTTTCCCTAATGGTTACTTTACCGTTGATGGAGGCAGGGTCCAGTCCCTGGGTCCTCAACTGGACCAGATAATCCCTCCAGAGGGGGTTGTTGCCGAACTGGTCCGCTATACCTTCCTTAATGAACAATGTATAGTTGGTCGAGTAGGAGAGATCGTTCCTGGGTGTGATGGTCCAGGTGCTCATGTCCCCCGTTTCATGTTCAATATCTATCGTGACGGTGGTCATATCCTCCCTTAAGAGCTTGAGATTGTCGATGGTCATGGTCTGCGGGTCCATATTGATCTTGGTACCCGCATCATCGAACTCCAATCGGAAGAAGGCCTCTGCAGATATTATGTTCCTTTCTGTTGAAAGGAGCTCCTGGGCCGAATCGGTCCAGGCCTTTATGGTGACGGGGAGCTCGTTCTCGATGAGGGTTATGTTGACAACTGCGGTGTTCTCCCAGCCAGCAGGTACTGGGTACGAGGTAAGGACGTAGAAGTGCTCAAGGCTCAATCTGAACCTGGTGGTCCTTTCTTTGAGAACGTTCTCAAGGATGGCGACACCGGAGGTATCCGTGGTGACAACCTCATCGGTGATCGCATGTGTAATATCAACACCTTCCAGCGACTTACCCGCCTCATCGGAGACCTTGAAAATGATCGTCCTTGTGGGCCTCTTTTCAACATGCAGACCGGTCAGGTCCACGATATCTCCCCTGTTGACCATTATACCTGCCTTCCAGTTACCAAAGTATAGGTATTGCTGCTCACCTCCTATCGTAGGTCCCAGAGCCGTTATGTTATACCCCTCGGGGGTTGGCAGCACGTTCGATAGATTGAACGCCCCGTTCACAAGGAGGACGGGGGGGTTGTTGCCCAATCTCACCATAGAACCTTCAGGGGCCGGGTCCGTTGTCCCTTTGATAATAATGGACCCTCGTACGATCGCAGGCCTCTTGTGTGTCAGGAAGTTCGTAGTAAAGGTCCTCCAGAGGGATTCGACACCGGTCTTGTTATGCACCCTTGGTGTGACCACCAATGTGTACTGGGTATTGTATTCAAGGTCAATGACGGGCTGAAGGTTCACGGATTGGTCCGTGGCGTCCCATTCGTAGGTCACCGGGACCTTGGCACCGCCGACCTTCTGAAGATAGAACGTATCCTGGTTCACGCTGCTCCTGTCCATTTTATCGAAGAACCTCACAAAGAGGGAGCTTTTCACTTTGGTCTTGTTGGTCTCGACATCAATGGCCCCTTTACTGGGAGAGAATTGGGAGACCAGGGGGTCCTCGACGAGTGTGACCTGATAGTTCGATTGGACATTCCTCCTCAAGGGGAAGTATCCTATACCGGTCTTATCGGCCGTGTTGAAGTGCTCTTTGATGAACCTTACCTTCAAAAGATTGTTCGAGTCCCTACCTAGTTGCATGTTCTGGTAGAGAACAACTCCATTGCCATCGGTAACATTTCCCCTATCAACAAGGCCAGAGATATTCCAAACTGTATTGTAGAGCGGGTGCTTATCGAAAGAGAAACCAACTCCTGGAAGTGGGTCCCCGGACGAGCCGTTCATAACCGTGAAATTCATGTCCCCTATTACACCTGGCAGGTACTGCATGGTGTCCGGTGCAAGTTCGTAGTTGGGCGTAGCACCTGAATACCAACTGCTGTCCGGGTTGACCGAAAAGATACCATTATTGGTCCTGTTCCAACCATACCTGTCAGCGAATTTGAGATTCCACGGTTGAATCGTATCGTGGTTTTGGATATCCACCTCTAGTGTCCATTGGAATGTTATATGGTCCCAATCCGAGGGTGATGTCCAGAACGGTCCTACAACATTATTGCTGGTGTCCCTTCCCTCCGCGGATACATTCTTTGAAGTGTTGAAGTTCCCAACAGTTGCCGCATCAAGATTGGTGATCTTACCACTGAAATACCTATAGACCGCTCTTGAGGGCGGTTCATCGGCTTCGACCAAAGGGATCCCAATGAAAAGGGCGCCCATGGACGATAACAGCATAACGAACACCAACAGCACAGCATTGAGACCTGGATTTTTCATTTGAACACCTGCCTCTATTGTTCGGAGTGGAAGGACATTGTACTTCCAGGACCCCTAGTGTAGTGATGCGGTATATATATTTTATTGGAGAATTCATTCTATTATTGAAAAATATTACTGCTTTTGCATCTTTGAACTCTTATTTTCTTGTAGCCTTACCACAATGTTCAAATATATTTGAACTTATTCAATATCTATGGAACAGGAGCCATCCAGTTCTTTGGTCGTGATAGACCGGTCGACATTGACCACTTTACTGAAAGATGGGCCTAGAAAGAAGGTCTTGTCCGTTCTATCAGAAGTGAATGGTGAAGGGGTGAGCTTCAAGGAGCTATCAAGTAGGACCGAGGTTCCGCCCACTACCCTTGCGTACCACTTAAAGGTCCTTACGGGGTTGTCCCTTGTAAGGAAGGGTCTGAAGGAAAGGGCCGATAGAAGGGATTATTCCTCATATACATTGACCGATCAAGGGTCCAAGGCCCTGACGCTCTTTGCATCATTGGTGGAACAAGGACCTGTCCAGAAAGAGCCATTGAATGACCAGGAAAGATTGCCTGAGTTGCTCGTCACTTACATGACCATCGGGCCGAGGTGTATGGTTTTGACCGAAGGAAAGAGGTGAGGTCGATTGGAGATAGATAAGAACGATAAAGCTGTGATAGATGAGGTCAAGGTCGTTAGGACCGCTGACCACAGGAGCCATTATGCGATCGGGGTCGTCCCTCAGTGGTCGGAGGACGACCTCAGGTTGCACATTTACAATGAGATTATAGAGGGCCAGGGAGGTCCATATCACATATCTACTGCCCAGATCATAATACCTAAGGCAGCACTAGCACGCTTCCTGGCAGCATTGGAGGCCGCGGCAAGGTCCGACGGAAGGCCTATAGGCCCCAAGGTGGCGACCATCCCAAAGGAGCTAGCGTTCAGGTCAAAACAGGGTTTGAAGGAGCCGGGGGTCACCGAAAAGAAGAAGGTGATGAAGATCCGCAAGGTCTGATATTGTCACTTCGGGCCAAGGGAGTGTGTTACTGCCTTCCTTATGGTCTTAAGATCGGAGGGTTTCTCCAAGAAATGGCCCACACCCAGAGAAAGGACCTCATCCCTTACGGAATCGTCAGCTGATAGGAAAAGGACCCTCTGCTCGGGATTGGTGCGAAGGATCTCCTTTGTAAGGTCCAGTCCAGATAGGAGAGGTATGCGATGGTCGATGATCACCAGGTCGGGTTTCTTTTCCAGGGACATATAAAAGTTCAACGCGGCCTCCCCGTTCGGGCTCTGTTCGATCACTCTATGCCCCATCCCTTCAAGGATCATGGCCATCAATTGCTGGATGGTCGGTTCATCATCGACAATCATAATATCGGCCATACGACCCACCGCACCGGAACGTCCGGTATCATACATCTATTCCGGTCTTCATAGATAAATGTAATTCCATCATTATCGGTCCTTTCAACGCATGGAGGTGAGCTCCCAATAGACCTCCTTCCTGATGGAATCGAACACAGCTTTGAAATCCTTGTTATCGACCCTTGCCATCCTGGAAATGGATATCCTGCATTTAGCTTGTCTGAGCCTGTCCACGGATATGCCCCTTGCGATGGCCTGCTGGCAAAGGTCCCCGAACTCGAGCATGATGGCGAGCATGTCGAACTGTTTGCCCTGGGGGCAGAACGAGTCCACATCATGGAAGGCGTTCTGCTGGAGGAAGTCCTCCCTCAGCATCTTTGTGGTCTCAAGGACCATCTGCTGTGAAGGTGGCAGGGCATCGGGCCCAACCAGCTGGATGATCTCCTGGAGCTCCGATTCCTGCTGGAGGAGCGCCATGGCCTTGTTACGCCTTTCGAGCCATTCCGGCGAGACCGTTTTCCTCCACGATTCCTCCACCTTGTCCAGGTAGAGAGAGTAGGATTTCAGCCAGTTTATGGATGGGAAATGCCTCTTGTCGGCAAGGTTGGAATCAAGGGCCCAGAAGACCTTGACTATGCGCAGTGTGTTCTGGGTGACCGGTTCGGAGAAGTCGCCACCGGGGGGGGACACAGCACCTATGACGGAGATGGAGCCCTTCCTTGTCCCAGTAGAGACACATTCCACGACCCCTGCCCTTTCATAGAAGTTGGCGAGCCTGCTCGATAGATAGGCAGGATAGCCCTCCTCCCCGGGCATCTCCTCTAATCTACCCGATATCTCTCTCAACGCCTCTGCCCATCTCGATGTAGAATCGGCCATAAGTGCAACGTCATAGCCCATGTCCCTGAAATATTCGGCTATTGTGATACCAGTGTAGATGGAGGCCTCCCTGGCGGCAACAGGCATGTTGGAGGTGTTGGCTATGAGGACAGTCCTTGACATCAAGGGCTCACCTGTCCTAGGGTCCTCAAGGTGCGGGAACTCCCTCAGGACATCGGTCATCTCGTTCCCCCTCTCTCCACAACCGATATAGACTATGATGTCGGCATCGCTCCACTTGGCGAGCTGATGCTGTGTAACGGTCTTACCGGTCCCGAAACCGCCCGGGATGGCCGCCGTTCCACCCTTGGCTATAGGGAAGAAGGTGTCCAGGATCCTCTGTCCGGTAATGAGCGGTACGTCAGGGTCATACTTGACCTTGAAGGGGCGTCCTATCCTTACGGGCCATTTCTGTAACATCGTAAGCCGCTTGGTCCCAGTTGAGGTCTTGATCTCGCATACGACCTCGTCAATGGTCCTCTCGCTCTCTGGCACGACCATTGTAACGATGCCATCTTCAAGGGGGGGGACCAGGACCCTATGCTTTACCGTAGGGGTCTCCTGGACCCAGCCTATGACATCACCACCACCGATATGGGTCCCCACGCTGACCTCGGGATGGAAGGTCCATTTGCGAGAGTGGTCGAGAGGTGGGACCCTGATCCCCCTAGCGATGAAATCACCGCTCTTCTCCATTATGGCCTTAAGGGGTCTCTGAATGCCATCGTAGATCATTGACATTAGACCTGGAGCGAGCTCGACCGAGAGCGGTTCACCAAGCATCACAACGGTCTCCCCGGGCGTAATACCTGCTGTTTCCTCATAGACCTGGATGGTCGCCGAGTCACCTTCCAGCTCGATTATCTCCCCGATGAGAGCGGACCTGCCAACGCTGACCACATCGTACATCTTCGCCCCTCGCATTCCGACGGCCTTGACGACGGGTCCCGCTATCATTTCTATGTTGCCATGTCCTAATACGTTCCCTTCTTTCCCCATTCTAAGAACCCCCGATTTCGCTTTGGACCTCGCTCAAGGTCCATTGATGACCATGGATCGTCCCATACATCAGGGTCTTCCCCCTTTTTCAGGTCCTTGCTCAAGACCGACGGCCTTCCTCATCATATCCTTGGCCCTTCGGTCCTCCTCTTCGCCCGGGAGCACCACCACAACCGGAGCGATCCGCCCCAAGGCCCGTTTCTCGAGCAGATAGGCCGAAAGGGACTCTGCCGCCTTGGGGGAGAGCACCATCACACCCACCCCCGACCTGTTCATTGAACGGAACCATTCCCTTAGACCCTCTACATCATCGCCTGGGACAAATGTTCTGACCTCCCCTACCCCTGCGAGCTTGAGCCCAAGTGCCGTCGATGTCTCGACGGCGGCGCAAATACCCCCAATCATGATAGTTCCTCCATAATGAGCAAGGCCCTTGTCCTCTCCTCGCTCCACCGCCCGAACTTGGACACATAGAGCGTCCTAAGGTTCTTGACCTCGAGCTCCTTGCCTATCAAGAACCCTATGGTCGGGCCGACGGTGGACCAATACCTCTGGGCAAGAGACCTGGAAATGGATAGCATCATCCTGTCGAATGCCATCTCAACGTCCGGTCCCTTCCTGGGATCGGTCAGGTCTTTGAAGAATGTTTCCAGATAGGAACCTGCCAGCAGTGATACGGCCTCCTTTCTAGTGCTTGCCTCTGCCATTGACTCGAGCAGAGGCCTTCCCAGTATTCCTGTATCGGGCAAAAGGCCAATCAATGTCCTTTCTCTGTCAAGTCCGGAGGCTTTGGCCCTAAGGACCATATTTAGATTATAGCGGTCGCAAAGGACCATATAGAGCTCGGCGATACCCTTCCGTCCCATCCAAGATATCCCCTTGGGTGATGAGAACGCATCAAGGGAGAACCTATCAAGGGCGGAATCCACTGCTATTAGGTCGATCTCACCGCCTTTCAGTTCGTGTGATACATATGAGTAACTTGGGTGGACCTCCAGGACCTCGAGGAAGGTGGCTAGGTCCTTACTGCCAAGCAGATGACGCTCGAGCTCTTCCGTGAGTTGACCGACCGGGTTCAGAGGCTCCGTTCCCTTTCCGAACCTTCGTATCAGCCGTTTTAGCTCCTCTGATTCGTACCTTCTCATGAAAGGCACCAGAACTGGCCTTGCGGCCTTGGGGGTATCCCTGGAAAGGTTCTCTATGAAGGCATGGAAGGAAGATGTAAGGTCCCTATCCATATCTCGGATGGTAAAGGAGCCTGCCTGGACCGAAATGTCACCCTGGACAAGTTTGGAGAGAGCTGAGGGTGATGCAGCGTCCATGAGCGGTTGTAGGTCCTCTCTGGCGAGAAGTGGGTTCCCGACGGTGGTGATCCTCGAATTATGGAACGAATACTGCCCGTGCCTTATGAGCCACCGGAGGCCGTAAAGGGCCCCTCCAGCAACCGAGGCGATACCGGCCGCTCCGAGGGCGGCGGTGGTTCCCATGGACATGGCCGTATCAAGCACTTACTATGCACCTCATTCATCGAATAGGGTCCTTGATATCCTTTCCCTTACAGATTCCTCGTTCTTCTCCAAGATGCCCTGGAACGACATGTCCATGACCCTGGCCCCGTCCGAAGAGACCGCAATGAAACCTCCAAGGAGGTCCCTGCCATGGAACCTGCCCAGATAGGGGTGGAGTTCGTCCACCCTCTCGATGGTCGTTCCAATCGTTCCATGAGCGGCGAGCACCCTTGCATCCTTTTCTCTGACTGGATGGACGATCATACCCTGGCCAAGGGACCTGGTAGCCGCATTGAGCAACGGCAGCAACCTTTTCAGGAGCTCCGCACCGTCCAAACCCCTTAGCCGGTCACGCAATGCCGACATTGCCTCCCAGATCAGCTCCTCCTTTGCACCGAGGATCACGTTCCTAGACCGCCTCCTACCTTCCGAGATGTACATGTTCCATATCGCCTTCTTCTCCTTTGCGAGCTTGGTCCCCATCTCCTCCATGGTGGACCTAAGTTCATCACGGGAGGCCTTCCTCATCTTCGCTATCTGCGCCCTGGCATCGGTCATATACCTCTCAGATTCCAGGTTTGCCTCTTCCTGGATCCTTTTCACTATGTCCGGCAATCCCACCTGACGCACCTCCCTCAGGTCCTACAGCATTCCGGACGCGAGCAATAGGAATATGGCCACCAGCACACCGAAGATGGCCATGGTCTCGGACATTACCGCATATATCACTCCCTTGCCGAACACCGAGTTGTTCCGCCCGAAGGCGGCCCCTGCAGATTCCGCGGTCATCCCCTGTGCTATAGCGGAGACGCTGGATAGGGCGATCACTATGCCGATCGCAAGTGCGCCCCAGCCCACATATGGGCTCTTAAGGACAGCTATCTCCGGGCCCCCCAATCCTGTGAAGTTCAACATGAGGATGGCCAGCAGCAATCCGTAGATGCCCTGGGTCATGGGGATGGCCTGGTATATTATTAGCCTCCCGAACTTATCCGGCCTTTCCGCGGTAACACCAGCTGCACCGGCACCGACGATACCGATACCTATGGAGGAGGAGATCGCAGCTATCCCCATACAGATGGCCACCCCTATGAAGACTAAGGCCCTGTTGTCCCTGACCATTTTGGAATCGGTCTGGTCGTTGGGATCGTCATAAGAATGGAACTCCTCGATATTGGCCGAACCATCGTTGTCAAGGTCCCCGTTGGCGTCGTTGGTGGTATTGTCAAGACCGTTCGCTCCTTCCCAGTCATCGTCCATGCCGTCAAAGTCAAGGTCCCGAACGGGTTCCCTGACAGCATCGGATCCCGCTGCGGTCAGAATGAGCAGCATTGCGGTCAGACCAGCCATCAATAGCATTTTCCAAGCGTTCTTCATCATTGGCCATTCCTCCGTTCTTCTATCGTACTGTTGCATCTGATGTTTCTGATATGGACCTTCGGGCCTATCCGGACCAGAGAAGACCTATCGGTCACAGGCCATCTCCTCCCTGATGCCATCCGGGGTCAGAGATCCTGGTGAGCACCCTCTCACGGCCGAAGGGTGAGAAAAGGGCCCCCCCACCGGAATAGAACTTACCGAAGAACTCCACATATTGAAGCCTGAGGGCATGGACGAAACCGCCCAGTATCTGGATGAGGAAATTGAAGACATGGAGGAAAGCTAGAAGTACGACGGCCACTGGTATCAGGAGACTGCCTATGTCCAAGACCATCTCCGCTATTATATTGAATGCCATTGCTAACCCGAATGTTGATAGACCCAACGCAAGTATCCTTGTATAGGAGATCACATCGCCAAGAAGTCCCTCCATAGAAAAGAAAACCATCCCCTTGACCTCTATGACCAATAATGCGGTCCCTGTCAGAAAGGTCACGAGCGCTATGATGGAAAGAGTGCTGTCCATGTCCCATGCTTTGAGCAGGAAGTCCCCGACGAAGATTATGGCCCCGGTCTGGACCAGGAACCATGAGATGGTCCCCTTGACGAAACCGAATACGCTCCCGTTCTTTAATCTGTCAGCTCCAAGTAGGACGAAGCCGAGATTGAGCTGGAGAAGTCCTATAACCATGGACATCATGAACAGGAACATTGGGTCCCTCAATGAATCGTAGGGTATTGTGTAACCTAACACTGTCAAGGAGTAGAGCGGTCTCAGAGGGTCACCATAGATAAGCCTCGGGACCAGGTCCCCGAAGAAAGCGCCCATCCATAGACCAGCAACCATACTTGAGATGCCCAGTATGGCCACAAGGTAACCTATATCACGCATGGACCTGGACCTCTTGACCTTGAGGATGATGTAGAGGCCAGCAAGGGTGAACATTAGCCCGTACCCAATATCTCCTAGCATCAGGCCGAAGATGATTATGAACGGTACGGATATCCAGCCGCTGGGGTCTATCTCGTTGTACCTGGGAGCAGCGAAGGTGACAGCAAGCGGTTCGAAGAGCCTTCCAAGGAAGCCGTTCTTCATGATAATGGGGACCTTGTCCCCGTCTATCTCCGATCGGTAAGGGGGCTTAAAGGTTATATGGTAAGCGCTCCCCGTTACCGATCCCACAAGGTCATGTAGCTCCTTTGATCTGTCCTTCTCCACCCACCCGGTTATGACATTGGTATATCTGGTCGATCCCAGGGTAACGGCCACCCTTTCCCTTTCAAGGTCCATCTCGACCTGCTCCCTGCTGCTCCTGGCCTTGGGCAGGAGCTTGAGCGAGAGCGCTGCTGCTTCCTTGGATAGTTGGGACTTCTTAGAAAGTAGGCCATCCCTAAGTTCCTCAAGCTTCGAAAGCACGTTGGGAATAGGGGTCGTAAGCAGGTCCATTCCCAACTTGTTCCTGTTTGAAATGGCGCTTAACCTATCGGTATCGACCGTAAGCTCTGAAAAAATTTTCCCTTTAAGGTTCTCCTCTATAGGTCCTGCCGATGACCTTGGATAGATGATGCGGACGGCATGGAGCCCTTCCTTACGGTCCAGAAGGGACCCTATAAGGTCCCCGCCGGCCTCGGTGACGGCCTTTTCGAGCTCATTGTATCTCCTTGTGAGGCCGACCTTGACCCTTACCATGGAGAGATGGTCTATACCGGATAGGACCATGTCAAGTCCCGAAAGAGGTCTCAATCTTTCGCTTAGGTCCCTGACCGTTTCGAGCTCACCGTCAATGGCCTCCATGGACGAGCGAATTGGGGTGAGCGACCTCTCAGCTCTAGCAAGCCATTCCTTAAGGTCGGGATAGAAGCTCCTGGATATCTCCATGGGTTCGGGCCCGTTCAGAGCAGCCGAAAGCCCTTTCATTGGAGGTTCGTATGTCTCCAGAAAGGCCAATAGGTCGTCAAGCCTGGCCCTAAGCGTGGTCAGTTCCATGTTCGAAAGAGGCTCCCTGACGGCCTGGTCGGTCGTGACCTGAACGATCCTGGAGGTCTGAAGTTTGGATAGGACCTTCTGAAGGTCCTTCTTGAAAAGGTATATGTCCACTTTGACCATTCTCTTTGGATACAAAGTTTTGCACCTTCGCAAACTGTGAGAGTCCCTATCCTAGGAGCCCATCCAACGCCCTTTCGACAGCGGGACCTATTCTTGATCTTGCCCTTCCGCTCAAACCCTGGGCTATCTCTGCTCCATCGTTCCTGATCTTTATTGCCTCTGCGGCCGCGGCTGCTCTCGCTGTTTCCATATCAGAATTGGACCTCTCACGAAGCTGTTCAAGTGCCATTTCCTTGCTGCTCTCCAGTTCCGATGAGGCATCCTTAACGGCCCTTTCAGCCCTCTCCTTCCATAGTGCCATTGTCCGTTGGGCATCCTTCTCGGCCTCTAAGAGCCTTTGGAGATCGTCCCTGCTCATATCAACCACACCGACCAGCGGCCTTGCCGGTGGGACCTAATATATCTTCCTACTTAACACTTATTCCTACTGTCCTGCATGTTCATGTATACGATGGTAAGAAAAAGCTGGATAAAAGAACTAATTTGGTGTAAACAACCCTATCATTGTAACATGGAGGTCATTCCTGTGTTATCGCACGGGACAACGCGTCCATGATTATTGAAATTGGGATATTCGGAAGGAAATTTTAATAGAGCGTTCCTGGATTGGGTAGCAGGATATCGTAGCTAAGGAGGCCTGTAGGGCTTGAGCGTTGAGGGCCAGGTAGCAGATGGGAACAAACAGAAGCTCGAGATGGTCATACTGAAGGGTGACCAGATAATCTCGATGCTCGAGAAGCAGGGCATCAATACCGAAGAGTGCCGCCTAAGGATGAGGGAGGCCAAGGACCACTTCGCATCTGGTGAGCTTGGTATGGCCTACAAGCTCGCACAACAATGTATAGGGGACCTGATGAAGCTCAAGGAAAGGGCTGGGCCAGATAGGAAGGATGACAAGGGGGTTGTACAGAAGACAAAGGGTAAAGGGGTCTTTGCCCTCATAAGGGACAACAATGCAGAGATACTAAAAAAGGTCGAGGAATGGAAGATAATCGTCAAGGGGTGGAGGGGTAAGGGATATGACTTTGAGAAGGATGAGAGCCTATTCTCCCGGGAGTTCGAGGAGATAGAAAAGAGGTTCATCTCCATAGGGGAACAGATAGAGAAGGCGGAATCCATCAGAGCCCAGATGAACAGGCTCAGAGGGGAATACTCCGAGGTGGGGTCGGTCCATAGGAACAAGCTCACAGACATCGAATCCTCGATATTCAAGCTCGATAGGCTCGATGACCTGGACCGTAGGGTAAGGGGGATCAACCAGACCCTCAAAGCGTTAAAGGAGAGGTATACCAACCTCCGAAATAGGTTGGGCAGGTATGGCCGGAGCGGTCTTAGGACCAGGTTCCTCGAGGAGATACTCGAGAACGACGAGGATGTGGATTACATTGAGAAACAGTTCAACCTCTTCGATTCCAACCTGGAGTACCTGATGAAGGAAAAACAGAAGCTCCAGACGTTCAGGGAAGAAGCGGTCATCGATGATTTCAAGGACAGGGTGGCTGAGATAGACTCCTTGATGGACGATCCTATGATGCTCGACCGGGTAGTCGAGAAGATGATAGCGCTCGAGAAGTTGATACGGTCTGAGAAGGACACTCAGAATAGAAAAGTGGAAGAACGGAAAAGACGGCAGGAGATCAGGAAGAGCCTGGACAAGTACTCTTCCGAAGGGTTCAAGGTCACCACGGTCGAGCAGCTTCTCGACGAGAACATGAACCTTCTGGAGGAGGAGTTCGATATTTACATCAGACAGGTCGCAAGACTGAAGTCCCTAAAGGAGAAACTGTTCAAGATGGATGCCACCGGGTTCGAGGAGGAGGTTTCGAAGCTCTCCGAGAAGCTGAACGACCCAGAGAACCTGGACCAGGTGGAGAAGGAGCTAGAAGAGCTCAAAGACAATATACTGAACCAGCGGATGAGGCTCCAGAAACTAGAGAACGCGGTCAAGGAATGGAGCGGGATGGGCTTCAAAGTGACAAAGCTCGAATTCGCTCTAAAGAAGGATATGGCCGAGGCCGAAAAGGTCTATATCGATTATAAGGCAAGGATAGAGGAGCTGAGCGATTACCAAACGAAGCTCCAGGATATGGGCCATAAGGACATCTCGGACCAGGTCCACAAGATCTCAATGATGATCAAGAACCCAGAACTGATCGAGACCGTAAGGAAGGAGATGGCCCGGATCCAGAAGACAGTGACGGACATAGAGAGCATAAAGGCAAAGCGCAAGGAGCTCAACGAGCTTCTCAAAGTATGGAAGTCCCAGGGATACAGGATCGAAAGGATACTCGAGCTGATGAGGGAGGAGAGCACCTATGCCGGGCTCGAGGAGATAGTCCTGCACTATACTAGGTCAATAGCTGCCCTTGAATCCTTCAGAGCGGAAATGGTGGTCGAGGAGCGAGGTTGGTTCCCTCAGACCGAATCGTTCATAAGGGAGAACATGAACGACCCAGACAGGTCCCAGGAGATACTTCAGAGGTTCGATGAGCTAAAGGAGCTCAACAAGAAGGAGGAGAAGAGGCGGGGGGAGATACAGAGAAAGCTCAAGGAGCTAGAGTCGCGAGGTATCGATATCTCCAGGATAGAGCCACTCTTGATGGGCGACTCCCAGTACCTGACGACCGAGTACGAGGTCTTCAAGGAGAACGTCAAAAGGCTCCTCAAGCTAAAAGCGGCCCTGTTGAAGGACGCTCATAGAAGGTCGGACCAGGACCTGGAGATGCGTGCCAAATCCATGAACGACCCTTATTCCATCGAATTATACGAGCAAGAGAGGGACGGTGGCAAGAAACAAGCCCCGTTCCAAACGGCCCAGGACACATCATCCTCCCAGGTCCAAAGGCTACCTGACCAGTTGACCCCGGCCCAGAGCATTGACCAGATCAAAGAAGCAGCCAAGCGCTTGTTCAGGGAGAACAATTACGAAGAGGCATTGAAGCTCTTCGAGCTCGTGCTTGACGTCGATCCGAACCATAAAGAGAGCCTCTTCTATAGGAAGAAGATAATGGCCAAGATCAAACTCCCATCGACTGGACCTACCTCAGGACAGGAGGGACAGATATCTACAGCCACAGCTCCGAATGTGGTCGTACCTACTGAGGCAAAGGAAAAGGGGGTACCGGCTTGGACTGAGGGTAAAAAGAACCCGAAACTTGAAGGGAGGACCCCGAACCCTCATTGTCTCTCTTGCAAGGGTTCCGGAAGCTGCATCTGGTGCCAAGGCTCTGGTAAATGTTCCACCTGCAACGGAGTCGGTCTCTCCTTCGGTTCCACCTGTACCACATGTAAAGGGTCCGAGAGCTGTTCTGTCTGCAAAGGAACAGGGGTATGCAGCTGGTGCATAACCCTGAATTGAAATGGAAAATGGATCGAGGTGTGACTCATGTTCGGCCCAAGGACAGTCTTCCTTTTGTTCGTCCCATTGATGATCTCATCCTTTGCGGCTGGGCAGTGTTGCGATGTCCCATCCGTCCATATTATGAGCGATTCGCTGGTCCTGATATCGGACAGGGAGGTTTGGACGACGGATGTGTTCGTCAATGGGACCCTTGTGGTGGACGACGAACTGCTCATAACCGGCACTGATGTGGTCATGGGGGGGGCCGGGATCAGTGTCACCGAGAATGGGACGCTCATTGTAAGGGATTCCAGGATATCAACCCATCCCAACAATACAGGGTTCTATATTGAGAACAAGGGAAGGCTTGAGCTCTATGGAACTGTGCTCGACCGTTGTTCCGACCCAGATAATTCGATCATAGGGGTCTATCAGACCTTAGGTTCACTGCTAATGGACGGCTCCAAGATGTTGCGGTCCGGACTGATCAATTGCCAGAGCAGCTCTATCAATATCCAGAATACCAGCATCTCCGGTCTTGTATCGTCCGAGAGCGATTGCATCATAAAGGGAGGTAATGTCACTTCCATGGGGCTCACCCAGTACGGGAAGGGTAAGATGGTGGTGAATGATGTCGAGATCACCTCATCCATCCCCTTCTCCTCTCCGATATCTGCCATCTCCTCTCTAGAGGGAGGGGAATTGGTCCTGGAGGACATCAGGATAGACGGGTCATATGATGGTGGCCTCTATGCAAGGAACGGGCGGCTATCCATTTCGAGTATGTCGATCTCTCTTCAGGACGGTCTTTACGGCATCAGGTCAGAGAACACCACTTACGATCGGCTGGAGGATGTTGAGGTCGAAGGGACCCTTGAGGGTATCACCTTTCTAGGAACCAGTTCCGATGTTCGTCTATATGATTGTACGATTAGGGCTAACTATACAGGCCTTCTTTGGAACGGTGAAGGCCTCATTTCGGTGTCTGATTGTTCTTTCTACGGTTCTACCTACGGAGCTATAGTACAAGGACCTGCAATAGTTGAGGGATGCATTTTCAATGATAACCTGATCGGTCTCATGGCTGCGGAAGGGGCTTTGAAAGGACTAAATGACAATAGCTTCATCGATTTCACCAAATGGGGGATCCAGCAGGAGACCTGGACAGCCACCAGATGGCCTGAGAATATCTTCGAACCGGGACCAAATGCCATCTCCAACCATGCCTGGTGGGGGACCGTGGACGTGTCGGTCATCTCTGAACTTGGTTTTTTGATCGAGGGGGCAGAATTGGAGATGACCACTATAGGTGGCCCACAAGGTGAAGAAAAGGTCCGCATCGCCCAAGGTCCAGTGGGAATGGTTTGGGGCAGAGAAAAGACCGGGATACTTCCTGCCTATACTGAGGTCGATCTGACCGCCAAATGGGGGACCTCTTCCAACAGTGTGCATTTTCTACCCAATTCTCTGCCAAAAAATGCCAAGGCTGTCTCGATCGTCCTACCCCTTTCCGACCTGAACGTGACCAGTATCTCAAGGAGAGGGTCAATCATAGATGTGACCGTCGAACTGTCAGGACCAGAGGTCCGTGACGCCAGGGTCACGATCTTCGTTGACGGTTCCTACAGGACCTCTGAGCTTTTTGAACTAGGTCAGAACGGGACAAAGACATTCTCATTCCCTCTCTCTGGTCTGAAGGAAGGGGATCGCGAGGTGACCGCACGCGTCCTGAGCAGGGACGAGTACAGCGGTTCGGATGGTGCCCTACAGGGCAATAATGAACTTTCAATAACATTCAAGGTAAAAGAGAACGGGGCCTGGGATGGACCGTACGTTCCGTTGGCACTTTGTATCATGTTCGTCTCCATTGCCATCATGGTCCTCTTGGGATATGTTAAAAAGAACGGTCCTAAAGTTTAATAGGGTCCTTAGCATCCCAATGACCATGGCCTCAGTATCGTCCAAAGATATCGAGTACATGACCGTTTCCGAGGTCTCAGGCCCTCTTATAGTCGTCGAGGGGATCGAGGGCGTATCCTACGGAGAGGTCGTGAGGATAAGGTCCCCCGATGGAAAGATGAGGCTGGGCCAGGTGCTCGAGGCCCATACCGACAAGGCCATAGTCCAGGTCTTCGAGGGAACGAAGGGTTTGGACACAAAGTCCACATCCGTCAGGTTCACCGGCGAGACTATGAAGATACCGGTGACATTGGAGATGCTCGGCAGGGTCTTCTCCGGGACCGGGAGGCCTATAGACGATGGGCCTGGGCTTGTCCCCGAAGAGAGGCGGGACATAAACGGGGAGCCAATCAATCCAACGGCGAGGGAGTATCCAAAAGAGTTCATCCAGACCGGAATATCGACCATAGATGGCATGAACACCCTTGTAAGGGGGCAGAAACTACCCATATTCTCAGCTTCCGGGCTACCTCATAACGAACTTGCCGCCCAGATAGCAA
The DNA here is from genome assembly GCA_964563055.1 of uncultured Thermoplasmatales archaeon. Lineage (GTDB taxonomy): Archaea > Thermoplasmatota > Penumbrarchaeia > Penumbrarchaeales > Penumbrarchaeaceae > JALOTP01. Next base: position 31,426 of record CAZLVP010000013.1, read on the forward strand.
GGCAGGCGAAGGTGCTGGGCTCGAGCGAAGAGTTCGCGGTCGTCTTCTGTGCCATGGGGATCACTGCGGAGGAAGCGAATTTCTTCAAGAGGTCCTTCGAGAGGTCCGGGGCCCTTGAGCGAACGGTCCTTTTCCTTAACCTGGCCGACGATCCGACCATCGAGAGGATCATCATCCCTAGGATGGCCCTCACAACGGCCGAGTACCTTGCCTTCAAGAAAGGGATGCATATCCTTGTCATACTTACGGACATGACCAACTATTGTGAGGCCCTCCGGGAGATAGCAGCGGCAAGGGAGGAGGTCCCGGGCAGGAGAGGATATCCGGGCTATATGTACACCGACCTTGCCCAGATATACGAGAGGGCAGGTAGGATACTCAACAATAAGGGTTCTATAACCCAGATACCCATCCTCACTATGCCTGATGACGATATCACCCACCCTATACCCGACCTGACCGGTTACATCACTGAGGGGCAGATAGTTCTTTCTCGGAACCTCCATAGGAAGGCGATAAGGCCCCCTGTCGACCCTCTACCATGCCTCTCCAGGTTGATGAAACAGGGCATCGGTAAGGGCAGGACAAGGGAGGACCATGACCAGGTTTCCAATCAGCTTTATGCAGGATATGCCGAAGGGGTGAACCTGAGGGACCTGGTTGCGGTGGTGGGCGAAGAGGCTCTTACCGATAGGGACAGGTCGTACCTCCACTTCTCCGAGCTTTTCGAGAAGCAGTACATAAATCAGGGGTTGGAGGAGGACCGGACCATACAGGACACCCTTACCCTTGCTTGGAAGCTCCTCCGGACGGTTCCTAAAGAGGAGCTGAAAAGGATAGATGAAACCAATATCCAGAAGTACTATCCCGTCTGAGGGCTCAGACCCTGTTGACACCGTAGTGGACGGAAGCTACTATCGTAGGTCTTTTTGTCCCCAGTATCTCAGAATAATCTGTCATCTCGGTCGAGAAGACCTTGTATTCGAGGGGAGATCCTAAAAGGGTGCTCACCACCAGGCCGATCACGGTCTGGTCGTTCAAATTGTTCCTAGCGGAAAGGAAGTAGCCAAGATGGTCCCTCTTATTGTAAAGGAGGTCCAGGTCGGCCCTGATCATCCTATCGATGGTCCTTGGGTCCTCTGTGACCTCGGACATACCGTACCCATGACCATAATGAACAAGATCTCCCGTGATGAGGAGCGCTGTGTCGTCGTCCAGCTCGTCCTTTAGGGTCTCTCCCTTTGCTTCGAGCTCCTTGACGATGAGCTCAGGCTCGGTCAAGGACCTGTCCCTTACGACGTAACGCTTCTTGATTCCGATTTTGGGCTGCCCCAATGTGCTTTCGACAAGATCGAGCATGAAGCTCAATCCATCGAGGGAGAACTCCTCCTTGTCCGGGTCATAGTCGAAGCTGTGCACAACGCCTAGTGCAAGCACCTTGTCCTTACCTGACCTGTGTACCGCTCTGACGGTCCTAAGGATGGGGCTGAAGCTGGAATCGATATAGGTATGGGGGAAAGATAATGCACCACCTTTCCTCAGGACGGCAGCTACCTCGTCGTCCTTCATCTCCCAATCGGACCTGACCCTTGCCTCAAGCTCATCCCTTCTCCTCTCGCGTTCCTCCGCATAATAGGCTTTCCAGGTCCTGTCACCGAGCTTGTCCATTGGGCCACGCCCTATACGGGACGAACGAGGTGGTCTTGCATCACACCTCCTCCCGCTCTTACAATAGGGGGATTGGTCTCATTATATGTATTCTTTCTTGTGATGATACGGACAAGGCTGGCCTAAATGGATGCGAAAAGGTCCATCCCCTTTAGCTGATTATTTCCCCCTTTCGTCCGCACTCGGGACAGACTATGTTCTCTAAAGCTCCCTTTTTCATGGCCTCCTTGTCCACATGTGCCTTGAAGATCCCACCGCAGAAAGGGCACTCAAGGGTCACCTTGATCATCTCCCTTCCTCGCGGAGGTTGAGGTGGGGGGTTTGGCTCCAGATCCAAGGGGATCGCCCTGGGTGAGGCCACCTGTGATTCAGCTTTGGTGGGAGGTGATGGTCTTTTTATAGCGGCCTTAGGAAGTGCTTTGGGTCTGACAGGGACATGGGATGGTCCCTTGATAGGTCTTTTAGTGGGAACCAGGTCCAGGACCTTAGGTCTTACTGGCCCCTTGTTTACTGGTCCTGTCGGGCCCGGGACGGTTTTTGAGGTCTCCTTAGGTCCCACTATCTCAATACCTGCATCCATCAACCTCTCCCTCAGTCGGTCCCTTCTCCTGTTCCTTAGGAGGATCAGGATGATAACGGTCAAGAAGACCAAAAGGAGGAGCGGTAGTAGGCATATCAAGAACTGCATGAGGTCCCCCGTTTGTATCAATCCCGTCTCTTCTGGAAGGACATCAATAGAGACCGTTTCGTTCGAAGAGGCACCCTTGCTGTCCGTTACCGTCAATCTGACTATGAGACCAAAACCCTCCGTACCGCTCCTCCATCTGGTCCTTTCACCTCGGTCTGAGCTCCCATCGGGAAGGGTCCAGAGAAATGTGAGGTGGTCATTGTCTGGATCGGAGGACCCAGACCCATCGAAGATGAAATCCTCACCAAGGCGCCTCTGTGTCCCCAGCTGGGCATCTATCTTGGCCACTGGAGGTCGGTTGACCGTGGCCAAGGCTGGTGTGAAGCTAACGGTTTCGGCGTTAAGGTCCTCGTTCCCGGAAAGGTCAACGGCGGTGACCGCAGCCCAATGGACGGCCTTGGGATCGAGCCCGGTCAAAAGGGCTCCCGTTTCATAGGATGGTACCTCGAGCTGGGGGTCCAGACCACCGAGGCCGCCGAAGGTCCCGGTACCAGCATAGATCCTGTAGACCATCATATCATCGGCCTCGGAAGGGTTCCATGAAAGGGATACCCTGCCATCCCCCGGTATATTGAACTTCAAATCCGAGACCGGGGGTGGTGGCGTTGTATCATTTTGGACTGTCTCCCCCCATAGCAGCATGTCGTCCAGGAACAGTCCACCACCCTTTCCGTCCTTCCCAGAGGTCAAAGAGACCCTGATCTTCGTTCTGTCTCCAGCGAAACCCTCAAGGTCGAAGAGGGTCTCCTTCCAATCATAGGGCCCGGTGAAGCCTGACCTTCCGGCCAGGGGGCCAGAGTCTGAGCCAAGTCCTTGGTAGGTAGGATCGTCATCGAGGGGTGCTATCTGGACCCAGTCAAGACCACCATCAAGAAGTTCGAACACAGCGCCGCTGGAGGAAGCGGGGCCAGAGCTTTCCAGTGCATGGTGGATGGAAAGGAATGCCGTCCCCAAACCGGTCAGGTCGAACCAGTCCGACTCAACCGTCGTATGGCATTGTCCGCTATAACCCTCTGTTGCTGAGGTCCCGCTCCCAGCCTTAAGGACCTGGCCGCGGGATAGTGAGAGACAACCGGAGACTGAGGTCGGGGAGTACCAGGAAGCATTGCCCTGATCGGTCCGGACGTAATAGGGGGTAGTCCCCTTGGCCATGTCATCATAGAACAATGCATCCACCGCATATGAGGTGAAATACTGCTCAGAGCTCTGGGTCCCTATACCCACAAGGACTATGTCCACCCAGAACTGGCCAACCTCATCGGGCGTCCAAAGGATGTCGTTCTTCCCTAGCATGGAGGGTGTCACCGGTATGGTCCTGTCCAGAACCACCCTCTCATCTGTGGAAGATATCATTACCCTCACACTTGCATCCTCCAATTTGTCCATTGGTCCTCCCGCAAGGAAGAAGGAGAAGTGTGCTGTATCGAAGGCGCTCAAATAGGTAGGATGAGCGGGAGGCCTCGAGAAATGGACCGGTACAGGATCGTCTGCTGCCCCATAAAGGACGACCTCATCTATAATGACCCCCCTTCCCTGGAGGCCGTCCGGGAGGTCCTTAACATGGAATCTGATATAGAGGGGGCCCCCCAGGAGGTCCTCAAGGGAGATGTTCAGCTCGGTCCAGTCCCCTTCGGAGCTGCCTTTGAGCTCTTCAAGGACCTGCCAATCACGCTCTGGTGAGCGAGCCAGGACCGTGAGGTCGTCCTGCTCAAGGCTCTGTCCCGGACCGGCCAGGTCATACCAGACCAGGAACGAGATATTGAGCGAGGTGAGCTGTGATGTGTCCATCTCTGGCAGGTCCAGATATCCATCGGTCCCATTTGGATATGTGCCATTTAGAGGGGCTCCCCACGCTCCGCCCATGGCACCGCCAGGCCCTGGGCTCTCCGGTGTGCCCTCGCCGGGTACCCCCCATTCCCACGGGTCGTTCGTCCCGCTGTGGAAGAACCCGCCATCATCATTGTTCAGATCGAACCTGACCGTTTGTTCGAACCCCTCGCTCGAACAGACCATATCAGGGTAGGATAGCATAACAGCAGCTAAGAGAAGGAGAGCGGATGCGGGCAATGACCAAGATCCCTTCATGTTATCTTTCAGTCCCCTTGGAACATTTCGGATGGAGTAGCCCATTATGGTTTTTTTAAACTATCTGTCCCGAACCTCCCAAGCCATCCATTGTGAGCTCAATGAAGGCCTTTTCAAGGGCGGGGACCGCGATAGAGGCACTGGCCTGTATGAAATGGTCTGCCAGGGACCGGGAATGCTCGGATGGCTGTGGGTTTATCTCGATTATGGTCGCCCCAGCCGACCTGGCGATCATAGGGAGCATTGCGGCAGGGTGGACAAGGCCAGAGGTCCCCACGACCAACATAGGTATACCGGTACCGGCCGCGGTGAAGGCCCTTTTCATGGCTTTCTCAGGAAGGTTCTCCCCGAAGAAGATTATGTCCGGTCTCTTCACAGCCCCGCAGGAGCATCGTCTATCGAACGAGCGGTAGGTCTCCGGTGTGAGGAACTCCATTGCCCCGCATGAGGGGCAGAGGATATGTCTGGCATTGCCATGGAGCTCTACGACCTCCTTGGACCCTGCAAGCGTATGGAGGCCGTCCACGTTCTGGGTCGCTATCAGGCCGACCAGACCCCTTTTCTCCATTCTTGCAAGGGCAATATGAGCATCGTTAGGCTTTGCTCCTATGGACGTGCCTATGATATCGTCGAGCATCTTCCATGATAGTTCAGGCTCTTTTCTGAAGGTATCTATATGTCCGTATAGGTCCGGATCGTACCTGCTCCATAGGCCTCCGGGTCCCCTGAACGGCGGAATGCCGGAATCCACTGAGATACCAGCCCCCGTCACAACGAGCAGCGGCGGACGGCCTATAACGGCTTTCACAGCCTTCAAGCAGGACATTGTCAGTTCGTCCAAACCATCACCCGGCATCAGCACTCATAGGGCTCATCATTATCTCAGCCCCTGGATGCATCATCATCTGCCGCTGCCGGATGGTGTAACCAGGTTATCTATTTGTCCGAATATGCGGTGGCATGGACAAGGACGCTAGTCATGAGCGTTTTCCTCTTCGGGTTGTATGCATCGAGGTTCGCGGAGGTCATCCTAATATTGCCAACCTCGGTGAAGCCCTGGCTGTATGCCTGTTCAAGGGCTCTGAGCGTGGCCTCCCTTCTTGCCCTCTCGAGAATGGGCAAGAGCGACCCCATCCTTCCTCCCACGAGTTGCCTCCACTGGGCAAGCCAGGTCTTGAAGGCATCGGCGCCTATGGTCACACTACCAGAGACCATCGCGACCCTCTTCGGGTCCTTCATCAACGGTCTCTTCCTGTTATGGAAGAACACTTTACCCCTCAAGGCTGCCTCCCTTCTATCTAGGTCTTCCAAGTGCTTTCTCTCGATGATAGTCCCAGTGATAACTGGGATAACGAAAAACAGCAATGATATCAGAGCGGGTAGGATGATGAAACAAAAGCAGCAAACGACATCTCCTGATGCCATCCGACCACATCCTCACTCTGCCACTACTGCTGTCCCATAGACATAGACCTCTGCGGCCCCCTGCATGAGGGAGGCCGTGGAGAGCCTGACATTGGTGATGGCATTGGCCCCCATCGCCTGGGCGTTGGCGACCATCCTGTTCGTAGCCTCGGTCCTGGCCTCCTCCATCATCTCGGTGTAGCCCTTGAGCTCTCCTCCGACTATGTTCTTGAACCCGGCCATGATATCCTTACCAATGTGTTTGGCCCGGATGGTCGTTCCGCTCACAAGCCCCAGCACTTTGACTATCTTCTTTCCCGGTATCTCCTCTGTCGTTACCATTAGCATGTCCAAACCCCGTTAATAGAAAAGGAACAGGAGTATTATAATATCTCTGGTCTTAAAAACGAGCTCACAAATATATTAAGAGCGCAAGATGATTATACGAGGCGTTCAGGAGCATAATGGATGGGGCAGGCCGATTTCGAAACCGAACTTCTTTCCCTTTACGAAGGTGTTCAAGGCGAGATAGTGGACAGGATCGTCGGGTTCCGAAGCATCTGGGGGTCCCGGGATGAGGGAAAGATACTATCCGAGCTGGAATTCTGTCTTCTCACACCACAGTCGAAGGCCCTCTCCTGCTGGGCCGCCGTTGAGAGGATGCGCTCTGAAGGTGTATGCGGCAGGACACCGAACGAAAAGGTAGAGGAGTGTCTTAAAGGGGTCCGCTTCCACCACAACAAGGCGAATTACCTGCTCGAGGCGATGAAGAGGTTCGAAGAGGGTGATGAGAGCATAATCGAGGTCCTTGAAAGGTTCGGCTCGGCAAAGGAGGCAAGGGACTGGTTCGTCAAGAACATAAAGGGGCTCGGGCTCAAGGAGGCGTCCCATTTCCTAAGGAACATCGGTTACACTGAGGACCTTGCCATTCTTGACAGGCACATCCTCCGTAACCTTGTCCGTGCGGATGTGCTCTCCGAGGTCCCCCGGACCCTTACACGAGAAAGGTACATTTCCATAGAGTCAAAGATGGATGCCTATTCAAAAAAGGTCCGGATACCTTTGTCCCATCTGGACCTGCTACTTTGGTACAGGCAGACTGGGTGTGTGTTCAAATGACGGGTCAAATGACGTTCAGGAAGGAACCATGGTTCGCTGAAATGGTCATGGGTCGGACCCGTGAGTTATTGAACAGCAGCAGCGATGTCCATGGCAGGCTGCTCTCCGTCTGCCAGCTCCTTTCCGCATCCGTCCCCTATTACGATTGGGTCGGGTTCTACCTTGTGGACCCCGAAAGGAGCCATGAGCTGGTCCTTGGCCCTTACGTTGGCGCTCCAACGGAGCATACGAGGATCCCTTTTGGTAAGGGCATCTGCGGGCAGGCCGCTTCGACCAAGAAACTCTTTCTGGTCCCCGATGTGACCAAGGAGGACAATTACCTTTCCTGCAGCCCCGATGTCAGGTCCGAGATAGTGGTCCCGATCCTGGTCGGGGATAGGATATTGGGCGAGCTGGACATCGATTCACATCTTCCCGATCCTTTCGATGACTGGGACAGGACCATGCTCTCAAATGTCTGCGAGATCATCGGGAAGGTCCTTGCAACGGTTCCGGGACCTTAAAGGAAAAGGATTATATCGGGACCCTTTGTGGACGGTACCGATAAATAAACGATAAGTCATGGACAGAAGCCCAAAGGGCAGAGGCGGTAAGATGGACGAGGCGGCGCTCTTCAAGGTGACCTACGGGATGTACTTGGTCGCATCCAGGGACGGGGAGAGGTTCAATGGGTTGATAATCAACACGGCCACTCAGGTAACCGCCCAGCCACCCTGCGTCTCGGTCTTCCTAAGCAGGAACAGTCTTACCCATGAAATGGTCCTAAAGAGCGGTGTGTTCTCCATATCCATTCTAAAAAAAGAGACACCGCTTCGGTTCATAGGGAAATGGGGCTTCAAGAGCGGACGGGAGGTTGACAAGTTCCAGGACACGAGGTTCAAGATGGGGCCTTCGGGTGCCCCAATCGTGCTGGACCACTCTTTGGGTTATGTGGAGCTGAAGCTTCTTGACCATTTCGACGTTGGCACCCATACGATCTTCATAGGAGAGGTCGTGGGGAGCGAGCTCCTTGAGGAGGGAGAACCTCTTACCTATTCCCATTACAGGGACGTCAAAGGTGGCAGGTCATCGCAGAACGCCCCCACTTACGATGGCTGGGCGGACAAAACAAAAGAAAAGATGAGGTTCAGGTGCATCTCGTGCCAGTACATCTATGATCCGGCTTCAGGGGACAAGTTCCCGGGAACGGCCCCGGGTACGCCCTTCTCCAAACTACCGGAAAGCTGGCGCTGTCCGGCATGCGGAAAGGGGAAGGAGATGTTCAAAGAGGCTGAATGATTAAGGAAAACATACAAATAGGATGTAAGCTAGGTCACAGATAGAGGGTAGAACCATGTTAGGAAAAAAGATGCTTGAGGAACTGAACAGACAGATAAACGAGGAGCTTGCCTCATCATACATCTATCAGGCCATGGCGGCCTACTTCGAAAGCGAGGGCTGGAAGGGTATGGCACAATGGATGGAGAAGCAGGCAGGGGAGGAGATGGAGCACGCAAAGAAGTTCTATGGGTATATACTTGCCCGTGGCGGAAGGGTCAGGTTCCATGCGATACAGGAACCACCGTTCTCTTACAAGTCACCACTGGATGCATTCTCCGCTGCGCTGAAGCATGAGCAGCATATCACGGCAAGGATTGACCTTCTCATCGACCTTGCCCGGAAGGACAAGGACAATGCCACTGAGATAATGCTCCAGTGGTTCGTTTCGGAGCAGGTAGAGGAAGAGGAGCATGCCACCGAGATCGTGGAGCACTTAAAGAAGATCAAGGACTCGACAGGGGCGCTGTTCCAGCTGGACCACCAGCTCGGCAAGAGGGGCTCTGACTGAAGGTTTCCCATTGTGAAAGGAGGCGGGGCACATGATACGAGTGGGTCAGGTCATTCCAGATTTCGAGAGGGAGGTCTATTTGAACGGGTATTTCAAGAAGGTCAAGCTGTCCGATCACAGGGGCAAATGGCTGGTTCTTGCATTCTACCCCGCCGATTTCACCTTCGTATGCCCCACCGAGCTCCAGGAGCTCGCCGAGCTATACCCGGAGTTTAAAAAGGAAGGGGCGGAGATAATATCCGTTAGCACGGACACTAAGTATGTCCACCTTGCATGGCACGATACATCACCTGCCATAGGGAAGGTCCAGTATCCCATGATGGAGGACCCGACTGGGAACCTATGCAAGGAGTTCGGGACCTACAACGAGGAGGAGGGGCTCTCCATCAGGGCCACCTTCATCATAGACCCTGACGGTGTCGTCCGGTCCATGGACCTCCATGATAACAGCATAGGAAGGAGCGCTCAGGAGGTCCTGAGAAAGCTCCAGGCATCCATCTATGTCAGGGAGAACCCGGGCATGGTCTGTCCGGCAGGTTGGCATCCGGGCGATGAGGCCATCAAGAAGAGCAATGACCTCATAGGCAAGATCTGAGATGTGGTGAGAAAATGGACCTACAAAGATATTCCATGAAGGACCTGTTACTGACGGCTATAAAGAGCGAGATCGAGAGCGATTCGATATACACCCAGCTCTCGGAGAAGGTGGCGAACGCCTTCCTCAAGGACAGACTCCTCTTCCTTGCTTCTGAGGAGAGGAAGCATAAGGAGTTCCTGGAGGGTCTTTATAGGGAACTGTTCAACGAGTACACTATTGCGATCCCAGTACGGTCCCCGGTCCCGCTCCCTGATATCAAGGTAACAGGAAAGCACATCATGGTCAGCGATGTGATGCTCCAGGCAATGGCGGCCGAGAAGGCCGCTTCGGAGTTCTACACCATCCTTTCCGAGAGGTTGGAGGACGAGGACAAGAAGAGGACCATGCATTACCTATCTTCCATGGAGATGGGGCATTACAGGATCCTTGAGCTCGAGCAGGAGCAGCTCTCAGCGACCGAGGACTATGAGGTCGAATGGGAGATGATGCACGCAGGACCGTGAAAAGGTCTGGTCCCCAATCATTCCCCGATGATGTTCCCCGAGTCACCGCGGCCCTCTATCACATCGATGGTCCTCCTGAAGAACAGGAGGGCCGCCCTCTCCGAAAAGACACGGTTGGGATGGGAGTCGGTCCCGGACATCGCTTTGTCCTCCTTCATATAGATCCCACCACCCGTTTCAAGTGTCCAGAGGTCCCAGATGAAGACATTGTCCCCGGGGTCGTCCCACACGTTCTTGACCCAATCGAAGAACTCCCTTGCCCTCTGGGCATTGCCTTCGGAGGTCGATCCCTCGACAAGTGCGGCTCCCGTCCATACAATGAACTTCGTATCGGGGAACTCGGAGAACTTCGCCTTCAGCGCCTGGTACTGGAGCTTGTAGTTCTCGAGCCTCTTATCGGAGGAGTTGATATCCGGGTTCCCCGTATCGGGCAGTATATTGCTTACAGGGAAGCAGTGCTTGATTACAACGACATTATAGTGTTCCGTTATCATCTCAAGGGTCGGCTCCCTCATGTAAGCTTCCTTCCCGGCGTGCTTGACCCAGATGTTGTAATAATCGTAGGGGTAGTTGTGCCAACCGTAGGGTGACGACTTGGGGAACGCCTGCTCCACGATTGTGTAGTTCTTCCCTGAGAGCTTATTATGCTCCTTAAAATGCTCCGGGACCCCGCCATTCCATATGTTTTTCCCTGTAGAGTGGTGGAGGAAGAGGACCTTGACATCGGCCTCTGGGGGCATCTTGAGGACCGGTTCCTTAAAAAGGAAATGCTTAAGGAAGAGATAGAGGCCTGGGATCGATATCAGGACCAGTAGAACTAGGATGGAACCGAGGAGGATGTTCCTTTTCCTTGGACGCATGACGATGGTATCAACTCCCGGATAGATAAAGGAGGCGGGAGAGGGCTCTTCAATTATTATTGGTCTATGTTTCATTCTTCGTTCATTTCTGTCCCGATATCACCATCAACCACCGGCGGTCCATCTTTCATTTCATTTTTCGAAGGATCAATAGCTGATACTTCCAGACCCGTCCCTATCTTTCCATCCTTCGCATCTTTCTTTTTGAATAATTAAAAAATTACTTTACAGACCACATAGATGTCAATGCATTCCATTCAATCATAAGTCATTCCTCCGCAATGTGCCCCTGCGGGGCTAACACCTTCTGCTCGGCCCTCTGTCTCTTTACCACAAGAACGACAGCTACCAATATCACCAAACCTATCAATACTACCGCTGGAACGAGATAATACCAAATCGGCGTGTTCTCTCCGTTCTTATCATCCTTTATCACGACCCTTAATGCTTCGGTCTTGTTCCCTTCCCCATCCGAGTTGAAGGCTGATACACTGTAGTAATAGACGCCCGGAACGGTTCCATTGATATCGACGAAGGACCTCACGTTTATTCTGCCTATCCTATTGAACTCACCATGGTCTCCGACCCTCATGTAAACAAGATATCCTATGATCTCCGACGTCCCCTCGTATCCGGGCTCGTCCCAGTTCAACACGATCTTTCCTTGGTTCAACTGGTACCTGAGGTTCCCTGGAACACCAGGAGGATGCTTCTCTACGATTATGGTCGAGCCTTTCGGATGACCATAGAGAACGACTATCCTTGGGCTCTCTCCTTTGATATTGAAGGAGGTTATGATGTATTCGTATACCTTCCCATTCTCTACCGTTGTATCATTGAACTCCAAGAACGTGCTCTCTAGCTCCTCAAGCAGTGTTTCGTTCCTGTAAACCTTGAAACCGAGAATTGGCGAACCTCCATCACTTTCCGGCATCTGCCAATTGAGTTGAACATACCCATCACCGCTCCTTACATTCCCCCCGATAGGTATCGATGGAACACCGATAGGTGTCCCCTCTACCCAGTCCGTGAACTCTGATGAACCTATCTGATTGATGGCTCTTACCCTGTATCCGTATCTTATACCGTTCGTTACGTTGGTGTCGTTCACGGACAGGGAACCCGTCTGGAACTTCTCTATGAACGTACCATTATCCAAGTAGGTCTTCTCAACAATGTACGTTGTCACTGGGTATCCACCGTCAAAGGAGGGTACATCCCACCTCACCACGAGGTAGTTGTCCCCTGAGACCACCTTTAGGTCTATAGGGGGCTCTGGTACCGTGGCAGGATAGCCAGATACAACCTTGGAGAACACCGAATCGAAGAAGGAGTTGTTGCATCTGACCTTATAGCTGTAGAGGATACCGTTAATGACCGATGTGTCATTGAAGTACAATGAAATGTTCGATAAGGAAACCAACAGAGAGTACTCTCCGTCCGTTCCTTCGCTCCTGTAGAGCTCATATCGGAGAATATCGCTGCCGCCGTTCTCCTGAGGCGTTATCCAGCTCACATTCACGAACCCCTTACCCGATATAGCTGACAAGTTCAGAGGTTGTGTTGGCGCATATCTCATGATGGAGCTTACCACCTCCGAGAACGGAGACTCTCCAACCTTGTTCCTTGCAGTGACCGTGTAGTAATACATCCTTCCGGGTTCAACACTGCCGTCATCCTTGAAGGTCTGTGAAGGGTCCTGAAAGTAGAGGAACTTAAGGTCATCGGGTCTTGTTCCTCTGTAGATGAAGTAATTCTGAAGAGATGAACCACCTATGTCTTCGGGCGGGTCCCATTCAAGATGGTTGTACTTTGATTCCATCTTTATCGTAAGGTTCAATGGTGAGGAAGGTTTGCTGATAGGGAGCGCAGATAGAATAGAAGACCTTGCAGATTCACCTTCTCCGTTCACAGCTGAAATTGAATAGAAGTATTCATGACCATTAATTATATTGGTATCATTGAATGTAAAAGTAGTATTATCAACCGATAGATAAGGAAATAGAGGGCTCCCATCTATCCCTCGATAAATAGTATAATTAAGGATTTTGGACCCACCATCATCGTTAGGAAAATCCCATGATAATCTAACATATTTGTTCCCGCTCCATAAAGGATGAATGACGGGGGGTGATGGAATTGTTTTATCTATAACGAATAATACATGAGGACCTCCTCCTGGTTTTAATGAAGTATAATAGATCTCACCAGTTGGAATTACTATTGCCGAATATGAGTCACCTCCCTTTAAAGATAATTTCCATGTCGAAAATCCATCTTTATTAAGCATTATTAACTGATTATTATTCCCATAAAAGAGAATATTTCCATCAGAATCAACTGAAAAAGATCTATCATTTAGATAATAATTTCTTTCCCATTTTATCGTTCCATTCGGAAAAATTGAATACAATTTATCAGCGTTACCCCCGAATATGATAATATTTCCATCGGGACTTAAAGATGGAGCACAATAAAAATAGTCATCAGTCAATTGTCTGCTCCATTTGAAAGTACCGTTGAGAAAACGGGCCTCAATATTTTTTCCACAAGCAGTGTAAATTGTGTCAAAATTATTTATCATTATATAAAAAAATTGAGCCGAAACATAATTCGGTTGTTCAAAGGACCAAAGCAAAGTCCCATTTATGCTGAGACAACAGAAATAGTATTGATATTCATTATCTTTTTTTTGTCTTGCGGCTAAATAAATAGAATCATCCACACCAATCGCTGGTGGGTATATAAATTCAATTTCAGACCCTGTTATCATTAATTTTATAGAGTCTTTCAACGAACCATTTAAGTATAAAGAAGTAATTTTTTTCTCAGTATTACTTCCATGTATACAAAAGATTAATGAATTGTTCATATTATAAAAGCATTGATCAATAATATTATCTGAAAATTTCCAATTCATTGTTCCATTTATCATAAAAATTGAATAAAGGTTTTTATTATCATATAAATAAATATTTTCATTAAGATAAAATAAATTATTTCCATTAAGGCGACTGTTCCATTTCAATGAACCATTTGGATTATAACAACATAATTCATTATCTAAATTAAAACAATAAATATGATTATTATCATCAATGATCATCCAACGATTACCATAATTAAATTCTATACTACTGATGATCTCTTTTACTTTACCCGAATTTCCTGTTGCACTGAATGGACTTTGCCCAGTTCTTCTCTGATCGAATTGATACATAGGCCATATTGGACCCGAATATAGGGTTGAGTTCGATAAAAATTTGGATGAAATATCGTTATCTTTAGCAATTTCCATATTATTGTTATTATCCTCCTTATCTAACGCCAATGAGAAACCATTGGATAAGAGAATTGCCACCATACAAAGAATGGAAAACTCCCGCAACATCGTTTGCCCACCTTTTTTTTATTATTTAACTAATTAATATTAATAATTATCGTGTTCATGTGATATTCTTTTCATATTATCATGGATCCCTTGCATAATAGATTGTCTGTTCATCTCTCTGCCATACAACATGGGAGTAGATTCTATCATCCTCAATTACACTCACATCAACATGTTTATCTGTAGCTTCCGTCGAGGTCCATTGTTCGACATTGTTCCAATTGGTAGATTTTACAAAGTAGATATCCGTATCATCGGTCCAAATAATCGTAATAGGCGATGTTGTACTTTCAAGTATGGCAACTGCAACACATCTTAAAGCCGCTGACGTGGAAGGTCCAGAGGTTGAAACTATCGTTTTACTAGAAACTGGATCGGATCCTAGACTATCTGTTGAAGATACACGATATATTCTATCTGTAGCCAATACATGATGCCATACTATCCAAACATGAGCAGAACCAGTAGATTGGCTTGGATGACCTGATCCTCCACCATTACCGGAAGATGTGATATCAGGATACCCTATCTCTGAGTCTGTGCTATCTGAATCCAAACTCCGAGGTCCGAAATTATATTGTGTAAATACCGAATTTGTGGATACCCAACCAGAGATTACATACACATAATGAGTTGAACTAAAATATGCATCATATGTTATATGTACTTCACAATCACCACCACTTATCCCCGTACAAGCAACTGCAGGATGTCTATATGAAGATTGAGAACCAGACATGATATCGTTGATATATTCTGTCGGACTCCCTGATGTATAATATCGTGTATACATTTTAATTTGCCAATTATTATCATCGTCTTCCCTTTGCCAAACAATGTTCCAATAAAACCTGAGTTGTTCATCCATCAAGGTTCTATATGTGTCTATCTTCGGATATATATTATCGTTCAGATCCTCAGTATCGGATATATCAATAGCAGGGCTATTCCAATTGCCTGAATTGTACAATCTCGTACTCGCCTTGATCTGCCAAGGACTGTTCTCATCTACCCTTTCCTGCCAAACGGCAATGATCCTTAAATAAGTCTGTTCGGCAATGCAGTGAACATCTGAATAATCCTGTTCGTTATATCCTGATGCTATCCATTCATAACCCTGCCAACTTGTCCCATTGTTGGCAGAATAGCAGAACCGGATATTGTTCGTGCTGGTCTGGCTGTTATATTTTGTTGCTACACAAACGACTATTGCTGCATGGGCGTCATTTGCTGGGTGGAAGGCATCACCATAAGGGTCTTCAGAGTCTTCGCCCATAATTGCCTGTTCATTTGACTTTGCGATTACAGTAGATTGCAGGCTTAATAGCATCGCTATTGCACTAATTACCAATCCGTTCTTGATTAATACCCATTTTTTCATTTTATCCATCTCCTCTTAACCCCTCGCTATCCTATGAACAATGGACCTTGAGAATAGACCTCCTGCCTTGATGATTCAGATAGATACGCCTCATAGAACGATACTTCATTGTCATCGTCTAAGTCTGCATTCGGGTCCTCAAATCCCCTCACTAGATCGAACTCATCATTATCCGTGGTATATCCGGAACCCATGCTGCAGATGACCTCTCTACCCTCTGACCCGAGGAAGTTACCAGCTGTTCCTGACCTGTTCCCACCCACATAGACCATCATCTCATCACAAGTGATATCATCCAACCAGTTGTCCACTGTCGTCAGTGTGATATTTCCGTCAACGAACCTGAAATGGGTCTCGTTCTGGACCAACGGTGGTAGATGGTCCGAGATGAAGATGGTGACGATATCTCCTTCATCCCCTTGTGATGCTAAGAACTCGAAGCCCAACTCTATGGAATTCAATGTCGGCTCCCCTTCCGAACCTGAGGTCCCATCAGGTGCAAGGAATATCACATGGTCAGGGTCGGCCCCGTGCTCTATCAGGTATTGTTTCAATGCATAACCCTTCTCCACTTCGAACTCGTCAGGTTCCAGGTCGGATACAATTATCAGACCCAACCTATCGAATGGTTCAGTTGCCCCTATTTCATTTGGGACAATTGATACAAAAAGGATGGCCGCTATAATCAAACACGAGGTGATCGCCTTGACAAATGCTCTTCCGGTCATCCTCCTTTGTTATTGGTTTACGCTATTTAACTATACAGCCCTGATTTCGGTCCTTTCCCGAGGTATCATAAAGCTTTCGGTCCTTTTTCTGACCGGTCTTTCTCTCTCCTCTCCTCGTAGACCCTCTTCCATTCATCCCTCAGATAAGTTCCGGGAAGGGGGAAGGCGATGTTCAGGGCCTTTGTCATATGGTCCTGAGCTTTGACCTCATCTCTTTCTGCGAGATGATACAAAGCCCAGTTGAAATGGACACCTGCCAACCCGTAGAGGTCATTATACTCCTTGAATATTCTCTCCGCTCTCTTCAACCTCTTTTCCGCTGCTTCCATTTCCTTTTTCTGGAGATGCAGATCTGCCATATTGGCATCTATATAGCTTCGAAGATATTCCGAACCACATCTCCTGGCTGCTCTGTAACCCTTATCGAAGTGGAACTCGGATTCATCGAACCTCCCCTTCCTGAAGAAGAAGACACCCAGATGTACCCTCCCAAGCGCTTCCAATACATCCAGCCCTGCCATCTCGAACGTTTTATTGGCCGCTTTGATGCATTTCAAACCCTCATCCTCATCCCCTTTCTCCACGAGCATCTCCCCCAGGACCATGTTCAGATAGGCATTTTGAACAGGGGGATTATCCTCATTTATAATTGACCTGATACCCTCCAGGGCTTCGTCCTTCTTTCCTTTGAACCCCTTTATCTTTTCCAACCATATCCTTGATAACAAGGTCTGGTTCTTTGTAGCTCTTTCTCTCAGAATTCCTTCATAGATGCTGGAAGCGGTCGATATATCCCCACAGTGCATCAATCTGTTGGCAAGAATGAGAGATCCTTCGATCCTGTTCTCCAGTTTCTTTGTGGTCTCCAAGGAAGGTTTACCATAAAGCGTCGTTCAATAGAACACCTGATGGAAGAAATCCTCGGACCTTCTCTGTTTCCCATCAAGGGTCCTTAGGACCATATCCTCCGCAGATATCAAGGGATTTGTCCTTTCAAGAAAGATGACCTTGGAGATATCCATGGTCCTATCTTTCATGAGCATTTCAATGACCAGAACCTTTTCGAATGGGTCCGATAATCGTGTTAAAAGCTCGTTAAGGTCCATACTGATCGGAAGATTTTGGTTTTTTCCATCCAAGGTCATAGTACCTATCTCATCAGAGATCGGTTTCGCCCTTTCATTTCCAAGGTTGGTAAGTTTGAATATCGTTCTATTCCCAGATGATGGTAACTTTTCCAATAAATGTTCTCTGGTAAGAGCCGATAACTGAGAATGAAGCTCGTCATCAGAAAGACCGAAAAGCATGGATAGCTTGGAGAACTGCTTTTTATCAAAACTGATCTTCCCTCGTTGCTCAAAGAGACGGAGAGAATATAAAACCCTGGACCCAAGTTCGTAGCTCATCTTCCGACCATATGTCCAATCCACTTGTATGATTTAATGATTGTCGAAACCTGGGTACATAATTATCAGAGTGAGCCTATCGGGTTCTCAAAACCCTTTTATCCCAATACCCCGATGTTCCCCCGAGGTCATCAGATGCCACCGCTCAAGGGAACAAGGACGGAAAAGAACCTGCTAGCCTCCTTCGCTGGCGAATCGCAGGCAAGGAACAGGTACACATTCTTCGCAAGGGTAGCGGAGAAGGAAGGGTTCATGGCCATCTCTGGTATCTTCCTTGAGACCGCCGAGAACGAAAGGATGCATGCAAAACTGTTCTTCAAGCACCTGGAGGGCGGTGTGGTCGAAATAACAGCGAAGTTCCCCGCAGGCATGATAGGTACGACCCTTGAGAACCTCAAGGCTTCCGCCGCAGGGGAGAACGAAGAGCACACCGTGCTCTACCCCGAGGCCGCCAGAATAGCCGAGGAGGAGGGCTTCAGGGACGTTGCCGCGACCTTCAGGATGGTGGCCAAGGTCGAGGTGGAGCACGAGAAGAGGTACAACTCAATAATCGAGACCCTCCAGAAAGGCGGGTTCTTCATCAGGGAGGAGAAGCTCAAATGGAAGTGCATAAAGTGCGGTTACATCCATGAGGGTACTTCAGCACCCGAGCTCTGCCCGGTCTGCAAACACCCGAAGGCATGGTTCGAGCCCTTAGGCAAAAACTATTGAACAAGGTCCCTGTTCCGGAGGAAATGAGCCGGGCAGGGGTGGGGGGACATAGAAGGAAGAGATAGAGGTGTATAAGAATAAGTTCTCCTTTCTTTTCCCTGCCCGATAGTAGAATATCCTCTTGGAGAGTATATAAAGCGAACGACCATATTATCAAACAAGGATAACCAAAAAGCTCACTGAAGGATGTCGAACTCCTTCTCAACGAGCCGCTTTTCCCTTTCGGCCAGGATGCTCAGGTCCATAGAGAAGAGCATCACTGCCTCTTGCCCGGTCATGACCCGGTCATGCAAAACCTGCAGGAGGTTCAGACCCCTTTCGAAGTTGATGTTGGTGAGGATGTACTCGAACCCCCAGACATAGATCGCTGCCCTCTGAGTGGAATCCATGATGGATTGGACCATGATGACCATCTTCTGGACGTTCTGAGGGGAGATGCATGTCAGGTCCTTGGAAGGGCTCGATGTGAACCAGATGACAGGGACCTCGGATAGCCCTGCTACCCTCTTTAGGACATCAGGGTGCTTCCTTGAGAACGCCAGTCCTTTATATCCACTAGTAAGGAGCCCAAGGAAATGGTCCAATCCTTTCTTGCCGTCCAGTTCCGGAACAAGATAGAAACCCCCTCTCTGGATCTCCTGGGGGGCCGCCTTGAGCGGGGCCGCAGCTATCATATCGACCTCGGTCGGGGTGGCACCCTCGATGGCGCTGAGGAGGTCCTCTATATTGAATGGTTTCTTCATACCAACTATGCCCATCTTCAGCGCCCCCCAGACAGCGATCTCGTCGGCGCTGACCAATATGATCTTGGCCCCCGGCCTCTGCTCGAGCATCAACCTGGCCGCTTCCAGGCCGCCCATGCCGGGCATCCTGTGGTCCAGAATGATCAGGTCCGGCCATCGCTCTAAGGTTCGTAGGACCTTTAACGCTTCTTCGCCAGTGGTGGCGGTTCCAGCCACATTGTAGCCCTTCAAGGTAAGGATATCCCTGTAGAGCTGCTGGACCATCAGTTCGTCCTCGACTATAAGAATATCCTTCATTCGGGCCGTTCCTCCTTTACGATCACGATCGTTCGATGGAACACCCGATCGGGATAAAATACCTTTTCGGGCGATTCCCAATGCGGGATAACTTAATGGGTCGTTTCGGGGGGCTCGAGGAAAAGGTTTTATCCGGAGTCAAACCTGGTAATCGTAGTCGGTATGAGCTCAGCACAACCTGTCTCGGAGCAGATGCAGCGCTATTTCGCCGAACTGAAGGAGATGGCCCTTGATGCCCAGAGCATAGCGGCCAGGGCCAGGAAGATGGGGTTCGATCCGACCGACACGGTCGAGATCCCCTTCGCGGACGACCTTGCAGGCAGGGTGGAGAACCTGGTCGGACCGCCCGGAATAGCGAAGAGGATCAGGGAGCTATCCCCCAAGATGAGCAGGGAGAAGCTAATGTTCATTGTAGCGGGGGAAGTGGCCAGGGAGATAGGTGTGCGCGACCAACAGAAGGCCCTTGACCAGGCGACCAGGACCGGGCTCGCAATACTGACCGAGGGGGTGTTGGTCGCACCACTTGAGGGCATAGCTGAGGTCAAGCTAGGAAAGAACCCGGACGGAACGAACTATGCCGATGTCTATTTCGCCGGCCCGATAAGAGCTGCTGGTGGGACCGCACAGGCCGTTTCCGTGCTCATAGCGGACCAGGTCAGAGGATCTTTGGGCATTGGTGAGTACAGACCGACCGAGCAGGAGGTCCAGAGATATATAGAGGAGTTCCAGATCTACAAGAACACCCAGTACAGACCATCGAACGAAGAGATAGCAAAGGTGGTCCGGAACTGCCCGGTCTGCATAAACGGCGAGGGGACGGAAAAGGAGGAGGTCCAGGGTAACAGGGACCTGCCAAGGGTCCCTACTAACCAGGTGCGCTCGGGCGTCTGCCTTGTCATCGCAGAGGGCATCCTCCTGAAGGCCAAAAAATTGATCAAGATAACCAAATCGCTCGAGATCAAGGGCTGGGAGTTCCTTTCGGACCTCAAGGCCAAGGAGGAGGAGAAGGACCAAAAAGGGGTGTGCAATCCCGAGGAGCTCCTTGAGCAGCTCATATCTCTCGAAGATGCCGATGACAGGGTGCCCGACATCTCAACCGAGGTAACGGACGAGGACGGCAACTACCTGGATTTCGTCTTCGATTCGGACCAGGGCGGGAATGCCGTAAGGGTGCAGGACGAAGGCCTTGACAACAGGGTAGAGGCCACAATGAAGTACATAATGGACCTCATTGCCGGGAGGCCTGTCCTCTCCCATCCGTCCAGACCTGGCGGGTTCAGGCTCAGGTACGGCCGAGGTAGGACCTGCGGTCTGGCCGCCATCGGTATGAACCCTTACACATTGAGGATAACCGACCAGTTCCTTGCCCTGGGGACCCAGGTGAAGATAGAGAGGCCCGGCAAGGCCGGTGCTGTCACGGCCGTGGACTCCATTCTGGGACCGACCGTACTTATGGATAACGGGGACCTGGTAGAGGTGAACGACGATAGGACCTTCATAGCGGTCAGGGACAAGGTAAGGAGCATAACCGACCTGGGAGAGCTCCTGATACCGTTCGGGGAGTTCGCAGAGAACAACCATCCCCTGGTCCAGGGAGCCTATACAGTGAGCTGGTGGCTTATGGAGGTCCAGCTTGCACTCTTTATGCGTGATAGGGGAATGACCGAGGACCCCTATTCTGAAGCCTACACGCTCGAGGAAAGGACCGAGGCAATAAGGAAGGAGTGCCTGATCCCTGTGGCCGCGCTAAGATGCAGGGCGGTGCCCCCTTCCGACAATGAGGTCCTGGAGGAGCAGAAAAGGTGCGAGGACAGGGCCGATTTCGAGATAAAGAGGTATCTCAAGGAGGCCGCGAAGAAGGCCCAGGCAGTTGACAGAGAGGTCTCATTATACGATCCTTCACCCTATGTCCCCAAGGACAGCAGGTCTGCGTTCAAGGTCTCCGAGGAGCTTGGAGTACCGCTCCATCCCGAGCACACCCTGCTATGGCATGATCTAGGCCTCGGAGAATTGGGCCTTCTAAGGAGCCATGTCCTCACAGGCTCAAAGATGGAGGAAGGCGCCCTTGTCATGCGCAAGGACCCTACCATCAAAGAACTCCTGATAAAGCTGTGCTGCCACCATAGGGAGACGGAGGAAGGTTACCGACTTGATAGGTGGGCATATCCGCTGCTGAGGTGCCTGGGGATAACCGAGGATCTCAGGTCCTGTACGCTTCCTCAGAAGTTCTCCGAGGCCAATAATGTGATGAAGGCCGTGAACCTGCTTTCAGGCATCAAGATAATGGAGCGGGCCCCTACAAGGATAGGGGCGCGGATGGGCAGGCCAGAGAAGGCGGACGTCAGGAAGATGAAGCCCCCTGTCCATGGGATCTTCCCTGTTGGCATCGATAGCGGACCCCAGAGATTGCTTTCGAAGGTCATGAACAGAAAGGTCTATGTGAACGTGTTCGGAAGGGAGTGCCCGTCATGTGGCAGGGTCACCCCTTACCTGTTCTGCTCCGACTGCAGGGTCGGGACCATCCTCCTTCAGCCCGGGGCCCGTGAGGGGTTCGAAATGGATATGAGGGCCGAGGCAGAAAGAGCAGTTGTAAGGCTGCTAATGGGTGGGGTGGAATCCCTTCCGGAGATGAAGGGGGTCAAGGGTCTGATATCGAAGGAAAAGGTCCCTGAACGTATGGAAAAGGGGCTGCTCAGGGCAAAGCACGATGTGTTCGTGTTCAGGGACGGCACGATAAGGTACGATATGACCGATATTACCCTGACCCACTTCAGACCTCTGGAGGTGGGAGCCTCCGTGGAAAGGCTGAAGGCCCTTGGCTACACCAAGGACAAGGACGGCTCCCCCCTGGTCACGGACGATCAGGTCCTTGAACTCAAGGTCCAGGACATCATCGTGAACGAGAGGTGCGGGGATTATCTGGTCAAGGTCTCCAAGTTCATTGATGAAGAGCTGGAAAGGATCTATGGAGAGGCCTCTTATTACAGGGCGAGCACAAGGTCCGATCTGCTCGGCCACCTTGCGATAGGGCTCGCACCCCACACATCTGCGGGTGTGCTCTGCCGTATAGTTGGCTATACCCGGGCGGCCGGCTGTTTCGGGCATCCGTTCTTCCATGCGGCCAAGAGGCGCAACTGCGACGGCGATGAGGACGCTGTGATGCTCCTTTTGGACGGACTATTGAACTTCTCGAGGAAGTTCCTTCCCGAAAGGAGGGGTGGGCAGATGGATGCGCCCCTGGTCCTGTCCATGAAGCTCGACCCGTCAGAGGTCGATAAGGAGGCACACAATGTCGATGTATCATGGAGGTATCCGCTCGATATGTTGAGGGCGACCATGGGCAGGGCGAAGGCCAACGATTACTGGATGTACAGATTGGACACTGTGAAGGTCAGGGTAGGGACCTTCCTCCAGTACGAAGGGTTCGGTTACACCGACGAGACCAGGGATATGAACCTTGCTCCCGTGGAGTCCGTTTACAAGACCATAGGCCTGACAGAGGCAAAGATCCACCGCCAGCTGGCACTTGCCAGGTCCATTAGGGCAGTGGACGAGGACGATGTCGCGGAGAGGGTGCTGACCACCCATCTCCTCCCTGACCTGATAGGTAATCTGAGGTCATTCACCCAGCAGTCGTTCCGATGCACAAAGTGCGGTGAGAAGTACAGGAGGCTACCGCTCTCTGGGAAGTGCATAAGGGAGTTAGGGGGCACAGGGTATGGGGGCAGACCAAACCTATGCAACAACAAGTTGGTCCTGACCGTATCGGAGGGTTCGGTCAGGAAATATTTAGGGATTGCGCAGTCCATAGCGAAGGAGTATGGGGTATCTGAATACCTTAGGCAAAGGATAGACCTGATGTCACGTTCCATAGAGAGCATCTTCCCGACCAAGTACCAAGAGACAACCCTCGAATCCTTTATGTAAGGTCATTGATCGTAAAATCTGAGAAAAATTAAAAAAAAATGCGGGGCCCTGCTCTTAGGGCCCCGTCCCCCCACATTCCCGTCCTTTTTTAGTAAGAGCTATCCTATCTCAGAGCTTTATCATCTCGCCGCAGAGCGGACATTCGGCCGAGCTCGCCCCATCGGGGATGACGACCTCAGACCCACAGAGGGAGCAGTTCTTCGACCTCCCCTCTACCTTCTTCTTCTCATCCGCCTTGGGCGACTCGGGCTGCTTTGGTGCATCCGGTATGGGTGCTGGCTCCGGGACCTCCATGTCCTTGAGCTCGGGCTTCTCCGGTTCCTCCGCACCCTTCACACCATCCTCTGGTGAGGGTGGCAACATATCTTCTGACGATGGCGGTTCCAGGACGAACCCGGAGGCCTCATTGATGACACCCGGCAGGGCCCATTGGACCGCCTCTATCGCCGGCAGGTCGTTCGTGGGCACTCCGGTAAGGACCTCGAACCTCCGCAGGTTCCTCCTTGTCCGCCTCAGGCTCCTCCGGGCATTGATGGTCTCCTTGTCCGTCCTCTGTTTAAGGACCAAGAGCAATCCGATCACTATTATGGCCAATATTATCAAAATGACGATCAGTAGCGGTAGCCACCATGCAAGGCTGTCCTCTTTCTCTGGCTCCCAGATCGTCGGGTCCAGCGGTGCGATGTCCTTGAGGTCGTTAACAGGGTCGCCGTCGGTGTTCGGGTTCTTAGGATCGGTCTCGTTCCCGTCTATGATCCCGTTCTTGTTCACATCTTCCTCTATGTCCAACAGACCGTCGTTATCATCGTCATCATCCTCAAAGTCAGGGATGCCGTCCCTATCTGTGTCAAGTGACCTGATATCTGGTCTGACCTGGACGTTAATGGCTATGGATTCATTATCGACGCCATCGAAGACGTGCAGGGTCACGGTATGGTACCCGACCAACATCAGCTTCTCTATGACCGGATCGGTACCAAGATAACCCTGGATGTTGGAATACCACAGATACTTCAGTTTGTCGTTGTCGGGGTCCCTGCTATTGGACCCATCGAACCGGATCGCCTCTGTATCGGTATAGGTCTTTTTCGTATCAGGGCTTGATATTATGGGTACCGGCCTATTGTTGACCTTCTCTGGTAATACCTCTATGGGTATGTCGAAAGAATAAGTGTACCCGTTCCCGGCGATGTCCTTGGCCCGCCACTTGATGTAGTTGACACTGTTCTTCTCGAAATAGATGGACGGTGTATTGGCCGTTATGGTCTCAAAGGCGCCGCTGATGTCAAGGGTCTCCCAGGGTCCGTAGTTCGACACGCCATTATGGGATATCGTGTACTCTATGGTGCTCGCATCGATCCCGGAGCCAACATCGTTCAATGTTATCCCGCAGGTCACGTAGCTGTCGGTCACGGGCTCCTCGGGTGTAGGGAGCTTGTAGGAGAGGGGAACAGAATCCACTTTCACACGGAAGGTGTCCGAAACGACATAACCGTTCCCGGCGATGTCCTTGGCCCTCCACCTTATGAGGTTGTCCTCCCCCTCTCTGAAGTTGATGAGGAGCTTCACGGTGACCTGCTCACCCTCCCGTCTGATACCGGTGGGCTCCCAGGCGGTGAAGGATTGTCCTCCATCAAAGGATGTTGAGTACTCGATTGATGTTCCCCTGACACCGGAACCGTCCTGGTCCCTCAAGGTGATCTCATAGTTCACAGAGTTCGTATTGACCCAGCTGTCAGGCGCAGGATCAGGTACACCGAAGATAGGTGCCTCCATGTCATAATAGATGTTCACCATGGTGGACGGACCGTAGTTGTGTGCCGAATCCACGCTCCAGAGATAGACCGTGTTCCATCCAGCCTGTGTGAGGGTATAGCGGAGGGTCGTCCTCGAAGTGAACGTTCCCATTTCTGTCCCTCCACCGTCCTCCGTGCTGTACATATAACCGATGACCTCGGAGGTCGGGTCGAACGCTGGTAACCATGTCAGGAAGACCTCTGGGTCATTATCATATCCCGTAAGGGTATCAATATCCGAATCGGCACGGGCCACGACATCATTTGGTGGTTCGGGCATATCGGTATCGACCAGGTAGAAGAAGCTCACAACACCCGCCTCATTGTCAGCCTCTCCGTAAAGGTCTATGAAAGATATGTTGAAATCCTCCCTGCCAGGGACCTCCCTTGTCCTGAAGGTGAAATAGATGTCCCTTCCAGAAGTGGAAGAGTTGACGAAGACGTTACCTACGGAATCCGTCATCTTGATCTTGTAGTAGCTGTTTGGCGGAGACACCGTCGTGCCCTGATAGACCGGTTTGAGCCCAGTTATCTCTATCTTCTCGTTGGCCTTGACATAGGACCCTTTTGTCAGCAGGCCGTTGAAATCGGATATCACCTGCAAAGATCCATAATAATCTACATCGGCCTCTACCTTGAAGAGGGAGGGTTTTGAGAGCGATGCTGAAAGGTCCCTGCCACCAAGGACGGTCACGGTCATATCCACCTTCTCCTCTGTGGTGATGATCGGATTGAACATGAGCTCTATCTCTATCGCCATTCCAGTGGTCCCGTCCACTCTTACAGAGCTGGATAAGACCTCAAGGTAACCGTAGAGGTCGCTCTTTTCGGTCATCTTCATCAGACCACGGTCCCAGGCAAGGACCACCATCCTTCCTTCAACAGAGGGTCCGTGGAAGATGAAGTTGACATCGAACTGCCTGAAGTCCTGGATACCCCAGGTGTTAAAGGCATAGCCGGAGATATGATAAGGTTTCCCCGCCCCGAGGATGGAACCGCCCGGACCGTCGGCATCTATGAGATCGAACCTCTCTATGGCAAGGACCGACCGGACCTGATAATAGAAAAAGACCACACCTACGTTCACTGGGTAACCCTCGAAGTTGCCCATAGGTGCCCCAACGAGGATCTCATCGATATCGTCCCCGTTGAAATCCATTATCGCGAAGTTGTCGAGCTGGTTGTAACCGAACCCGGAGTTCTTCTCGGCCGCATCCATCAGGAAATCCGGTTCTTCGAACTGCATGTAGAAGATATTATCGCTCAGGGAAGCGGTCTCCGTTGAGTGCAGGATATAATAGCAACCGACGTTATCGTTCGCCTTACCCCGCTCGGAATATATCACAAGGTCGTCCCTGCCATCAGTATCCACATCTGGGATACCAAGGACACCGAACCCCCAATTTGCGCTCGGACCCCTCACAAGGAAATCGTAGTCTATAAGGTACGTGTCGCCTGCAGGGAAGAGGACATTGCCGTGGAACACAAAGATACCGCCCTTGTGGTCATAGAAACCATAAGGAGCGGAAACGATGAGGTCCTGGACCCCGTCCCCGTTCCAATCCGCATGGGAGACCTGTCCCAACCCGTAATCAACGTAGGAGACTATCCTAGCATATGTGTAATATTCCAGGTCTATGTCCATAGGAAGCCCTGTTGCGCCAAAGACGACCTCCACCTCTCCGGACCCCATTCCGTTGGAGTTCATCATATCGGAACCTATGATGATGTCCTCATAATCATCATCGTTTATGTCCGCTAGGTCCAGGTCTGAGGAGGCCAGCCCCCAATAGCCATGACCACCTTCGTAATCATCGTAGGAGGTGAAGATCCTATGGTCATACTGTCCCATAGAGGCATTATAGACGGGTTGGAATAGGAAACGCCCTTCATAGATGTAGACCGAACCTGATGAATGGGACGGCCCATGGTATACATCGGATATGACGATATCATCGTAATCGTCGTTGTTTATGTTCCCTATCTCGATGTCCCACCCGAATGCCGCCGTTTTGGAAGGACCTATGAAGCTGGTATCCGCATTAGGGGAAAGTATCCTATAATTCCATTTTGCCTTTCCAAGGAACAGGCTGACAATGGGATGCACCCTCTTTGGTGCTGTGGGATATGTATATTGGTCAAGGTACCCGCTCACAAGGAGGTCGTTGTATCCGTCCCCGTTCACATCACCGGTTTCAAGATTGAGGCCGAAGAATTCGTTCTCCTCCTGACCTTCGATCTTCACATCGGCATCCCTGAGGTCTATGACCCTCTCTATGTTCCCGCCCAAAAAGATGAAGACCTGCCCCCTTGTTCCGTTGAACCCTGGAGCGGAAACCACCAAATCGTCCAAACGGTCTCCGTTCAGGTCAGCAGAAATGAGCGCATACCCTGCACCATCGTCCTTTTCCTGGCCTACAATGTACTGTTCCATGACCTGTGATGCTAGGTCGACCTCTCCAATGAACTGGGACTGGGCCGTTGGGACCGAGTCCCTGGAGGGTTCGGAATTGCCCCCGTCACCGATCACCAATGAAGGTGCCCCTAAAAGAAGCACCATCACAAATACAGTGAAGAACATCGTCATGGCTGACCCTATGATACTGGTCCTTTTCATATCAACACCCCTATGAGACCCAAGATAACGAAAATCGAACCTTTCCGTTACCTTCTGAATGAAGGGTTCGGATATTTTTTATTTAAAGGTATTGGATTGGTTTTTCCTACAATATTAACTTTAGCGTGGTCGGTGCTTCGGTCCTATGGTGTGGAACCGATCATGGCATTCACAAGGACAACCTCCCATCCCTCACTTTAACGACCCTTTTTGCACGCCTTGAGACCTCAGGGTCATGCGTGACCAATACAATGGTCCTTCCCTCATTGATGTTAAGGTCCCTAAGGATGTCCATGATCCTTGCGGAGCTCTCCGAATCGAGCTCTCCAGTGGGTTCGTCCGCCAAGATCAAAGTTGGGTCATTGGCAAGGCTCCTTGCAATGGCGACCCTCTGCTGCTCCCCCCCAGAAAGCTGAGAGGGATACCTTCTTGCCTTGTCCCCCAAACCAACCCTTTCAAGAAGCTCCTGTGCCCTTGATCTGTTACCACTATCGAACGGTCTGACACCGCTAATGGGCATCTTGACATTCTCAAGGGCGGTCATAGAAGGGATAAGATTGAACTCCTGAAAGATGAACCCAATCTTCCTTAACCTGAGACGGGACCTCTTCCATTCGTGCATGGTCCCTATGTTCTCACCGTCGAGCAGGACCCTCCCACTTGTAGGTCTATCAAGGGCTCCCATCATATTGAGAAGTGTGGTCTTCCCAGATCCCGAGGGTCCCATCACTGCCAGGAAATCCCCTTTCTTGATCGTTAGGTCGATCCCCCTTAAGGCATGGACGGTGGTGTTACCCGACCTGTACTCCCTGGACACCTTCCTTAGATCCACCTTCACTTCGGCCGCGCCCCTGTTTGGACCAGAGCGTTCCGGTCCGTTCTTCGGTCAATGATAATGCATCCGGTGATATATTACCTGCCCTTTGCACCGTTCCATCCTTTCCCGGGCCCCATCATGGCAGCGCGCATCCCCGGGACCAGTGAAAAGGCAGCAACGAAAGCGACCATTGATAGACCTGTTATTAGTACCCAACTACCCTCCATCACGAAGAAATCTATGTTCAGACCATATAGGTCCTTCATATAGCTATCAAGACCATCGAGCAGGAACCGTCCAGTAAAAGCTCCTAGCAAGATACCGAATAAGGCCAGGACCAGAGAATCCCTGAGGACCTCAAGGTATATCCTGCTCCTTGAGATCCCTATGGCCCTCATGATCGTTATGTCCGTGGAACGGTCCTCCACATCCATGATCAATATGGAGCTGAGGAAAAGGCCACCGATCAGAAGCGCGGTCCCTCCTACGCCGAAAGAGAAGACGGTCAATATCAATACCTCTTCCTCAAGCCTATAGATACGTCCCTCCGAAGATACGACCTTGTTCCCGGGGAACCTGTCCCTGAGAGCTGACCTGACCCTCTCGATGGAACCGCTGGATGATATATCCTCTGAAAGGTCTAGATAGATCGCGCTGCAAAGGTCCTCTCGACCCTGACCCTCGCTCTTAGGGCCATACCCTTCAAGGAACTGCAATTCTCCCAGATGGACCATAGCAATACCCCCAAGGAGCTGTGATGTCAGACCTTCACCTAGAAGGGATGTCCTCAGCGATCCCTTTAGCCTGAACGCATCCAGTACCCTACCATCAGGGGTTATGTACAAGATAGGGTCCCCTATCTCCAGGGAATGTGATCGGACCAGGTTCTCATCCAACATCAGTTCCCCTGTCCAGCCAGTCGTGTAATTTGAATCATGGAAAGGAGAGCCATCCTCTTGGAAGAACCCTTCTAATCCCATCCTTTCTGACCTTATTACCAGGGACCCGTCACGGACGAAGGACCTGGCCAGCCCCGGAACAAGGCCGACCATTCCAGTGCTCTCGGAGATATATCCTCCCTCGTACCCCTTGATAGGCGATGGGGCCGACCCTCTGAGAGCGGTCCTCAATTCGTCACCAGGGACCCCCAGTCGACCTATGAGGGTCAGGACCGGCATGGCCGCAGTGATGTTCCTGGAATCGGACATGAGCTCAATGCTCTTGGAATGGGCACCCTCTATGGACGGGACTGACCCCAATGAAGCTATCACGATGTCCCTAGGTGTATTTCCGCTCGCACCCTCGGCCGCTCGGTCCATTCCTCTCGAAAGCGAGGATAATGAGAGCACCATGAGAAATGAGATAGAGAGAGCGAGGATGGTCAACAGGTTCCTTTTCCATCTCCTTAAGAACCTCCTGCCTATCAATCCGACCCCTCCTGCAGCTCCCTGTGCGGGGGTTTCATAGAGGATATTATCGCAGGTACAAGACCAGAGATCAACGAAAGCAACAGGGCTGCACTTACTATCCCCAGGAGTAGGGTCTGGTCTAGAACGAAAAGGTGAAATGAGGAGGGTAGGACCTGCAGCCTATTGATCATCAGGTCGTCCAAGGCTCGAACAAGTACGAACGAGGCCATGATCCCCAGACCGGTCCCTAACGCGAAGAAGGTGATGGATTCGGAGATCAACATCAATATGAGCCTGGACATTGGGAACCCTATTGCCCTGATCGTTGCCAGGACCCTTGATTGCCTCCTGGCGGAGATGGAGAACAGGGTGGAGGTGAAGAATAGGCAGACGACGGTCGTAGAGATGACAACGATCGCGGAGAAAGCATCTATCAGGGTCGTGAACTTCCTGACCTCGGACAATATATCTTCCTTGGGGGTCAGGTCCACTATGTCCCTGAACAGGAATCCCTCTGAGGAGGCCCACATGATAGCGCCCTCCTCAGTTTCACTATCTTTGAAGGAAAGAAGGACCTCGGTCATGCTGTCGCGCTTAAGGCCACCCCTCATGTACTGGAGCTCTCCAAGTTTGATGAGAAGGCCCCTGTCAAGCCTTGATAGCTCGTTCATGTAGGTACCTGTTATAAGATAGACTAGTTCATCAGGTGTGTTCATAGAGGGGAACAATCTCACATGGTCCCCAGGACCCAAACCCTCTTCTTTGGATAGCCTCTCAGATATCATCAGCTCGTAGGAGAACGTAGAATTGTCCACTTTACCATCGGTCCTGAAGTTATCATAGGTCTCATCGCCGAGCGTGGTGAACCAACTTCCCTTTACGGTCCTGAACTGTCCAAAGTAGGGTTCGGTCAGGGGATCGACCCCCGTGACCAATATCTCATCGAACCCACCGGTCCCCATGGCCATGAAAAGTGAATCGCTCAATCGGGGTGCGGCCTTGTCAGGTGGGTATGGTGAGTTGAAAAGGGCCTCCAGAACCTTATGTCCCTGATCGAACCTCTGAAGGTCCATCAGGAGCGGGTTCAGGTCCTTTGGCACGACATATACATCGGACCGGACCATATCAAGGGAGGAACTTGTGGACCTGCTCAGGCCTAGGCTCAATGATGAGAGCACTGCTGATAACGATACAGAGGCGGCTATGGCCAGGACGAGCACAGCTGTTCGAAGTTTATGATGCCTTGGGTCCGATAGGAGCATTCTCACAGGTCGGACCTAATGCTGGGCGTCGATTTAAAGATTAAGAAAAAAAAATAAAAAATAACAGCATTGCCTGGAAAAAAGGACTCAGGCAATGCCGGGTCTGGTAGACTTCTGGGACTGCTTCCTTGTCTCTTCCTCTTCCTGGACCTCCTTCCTGGCCCTGTGCTCCGTCCAAAGAATGAGCACTATCCATAGCGGTATGAAAACAAGAGCTATGGTAAATACGACGGAGTATATCGAATTGACCATGACGGAGGCTGCCAGCTGTTCGCTCAGGAAGTCAGAGACCCACCTTAGGAAGAAATTGAGTATCAGGACCACAAGGATGGAGACCCCAATGATCAGCATGAGGATGAAACCCATTATGTAATAGTTGTTGATCACGGGGGTTAGAGAGAACTCACCGGTCGCTCTCTTCTTTGCATACCTGATTATCTCATTGAAGCGGTGGGCTCCGTCGTTGAGCTCGAGCATGAACAAGAACGACATTGCGAACAGGAAAAGCCATGCCCAATTACCCACGTTGAGCTTGTCTATCCAGAGAAGTGCGGTGTTGTTGAACCCTATGTAGGTTATTCCGGTAAGCATGGAGATGAGCCCTCCCGTATAGAGAAGGCCTACCATGTCCAAGCTCATCCAGTTAAGGACCTTTAGAGGGCTTATTGTGAGGAAGTTCGAAGCGAAAAGGAGAGCAGTGAGGAGCAGGGCCATGACAAGATAGCCGATTATGAAGAAGACCGGGCTTGAATCTATGTAGGTCCTCCATCCTTCGAGCAGAACGAAGAAGGACAGGAAGACCACCTCGAACCAAAGGATTATCCCCGTTACTGGGACCCTTGTCGTCTTCAACGGATTGTACCTCGTCACGAACTGGGAGGTGAGCATAAGTATCCCTCCCAATACAAAGGTGAGGATGCCGAATATGTTCAGCTGCCATTCGACCGCCATCCCCATGAAGACGAAGGTAAGCAGCCAGAAGAACGAGCCCAGTGCCCACATGAGCACGGTCTCCCCCGATTGCAGACCTATCTCGAACGGGACAAGGTCTTCGAAAGTATCTTGATGTTCAGCCATCTTCATCTCACCTCAGTAGTTCCTCGCCTCCAACAGGATCTGGGTCAGCGGAGTAGCTGGTTTCCAGTCAAGGACCTTTACCCCGTAACCTCTCAGCTCCTGCATGAGTATCTCCCGGTCCAGCCTCAGGATGTCATAGGCCAGGGTGTTGATCTTCTCACCCTTCTTCTGCTTGGCCATTATCTCGAACTCCAATGAGTTGGGGGAGATTATGGTCACATCGAACTCGAGCATCCTCATCATGCTCACTGCCTTCCGTATGGAATCATCCTCTTCAAGATTGGATATCACTACCACAGGGGAGTGCCTTGGCATATAGGGGATGGCCACTTCCACGATGCCCGAGAGCGGGATATCGCCCTTGGGCTCCGCGCCGGCCAAGGCAGTGAGAAGCTCGAACAGCTGCTTCTGTCCGGTACCTTTCTTGATGGTGAGCACCTTGTCCGAATATACGACCATCTGGATCGAGTCCCTCCTCTTCAGGAAGAAGTTGGCCAGAGTGGCCGCCGCACGCGCACCGTATAGGTTGGCATTATCGGAATCCATGCCGTACCTTGATGCCGACCTTGAGTCGAACACAATCGTCACATCGGAAACGGACAGCCTCTCATGCTCGTTCACAAGGAGCTTGCCAGTGGAAGCGTACGCCTTCCAGTTGATGTCCCTGAACGGGTCCCCGGGCATATAGTCCCTTATGGCGAAGAACTCGGAGCCAGGCCCGGGCATCTTGACCTTCATCTCCCCCGGGTACATCTTCGGTTGTTTGGACCTTATGTATAGCTCCTTGACGTCCCTCACCTGCGGGAACACCGTCAGGTCTGACTCGAAGGCTACGGTCTTCTCCTTGTAGAACATGTTGAAGGGGTCGTGCGTCCTCAGGGTGATGGGACCTATCTTGTAAACGCCCTTCAGGGGGCATTTCACGGTGTACTTCAACCGTGTGGCTCCCTTGGGGTTTAGGTTCAGATAGGTGTAGTTCGTCCCCTCCTTGAGCTGAACGGTCCTGGGAAGTTTGTCCCTGACCTCCAGGAAGCCTGTCTTGCCTCCCTGGTTGAGTATCCTCAGCTCGACCTTGAGGGTCCCATCCTCGAATATCTTCTCCTGGGACATCTCCCTGTCCGCCGTCAACCTTGTTGATGTGTTGGCGAACAGGCTGACCGTCGTGTAGACGAGTGCGGCCAACGAAATCAGGACCAGCAGCAGGTTGCGCGTTGCCAGACCTAGCAGTGCCATAAGCACTGCCATGCTCACGATTGAAGCCGCTTTCTTTGTCCACATGTTCACACCACTGTTCATCGGGTCCTTTCTCGAGGCAGGACCCGTAGACCTCATCACACGGCAGGTACCGGTACCTCTGCAAGGATCTTGTTTATGATATCCTGGGCCAGGACACCCCTTATCCTCGGTTCGGGCTTAAGAATGATCCTGTGCGCCAGTGCGGGCATTGCAATGGCCTTGACATCATCAGGCGTGATGAAGTCCCTTCCCTGAAGGACAGCCCTTGCCCTTGCGAGCTTGAAAAGGGCCAGTGAACCTCTGGGTGACGAACCTACGACCACCCTTGGGTCCTCTCTCGTCCTGTAGACCACCTCGACGATGTAGGTCAGAAGGGCGGGGTCCATGTGGACCTTCTCGACGACCTGCTGCATCGCGATGATCTTCTCGGGGGAGGTTATCACATTGATGTCCACCTTGTCCTTTCCCCTCCTCATCCTGCGGATGAGTATCTCCCTCTCGTCCTCTCTGGACGGATATCCCATGGACATCTTCTGCATGAACCTGTCCACCTGGGCCTCGGGGAGGGGGTAGGTCCCTTCCTGTTCGATGGGGTTCTGTGTTGCCATCACAAGGAAGGGTTTTGGCAGCCTGTGCGTTACACCCTCGATGGACACCTGCCTCTCCTGCATGGCCTCCAGCATGGCGGCCTGGGTCTTGGGAGGTGCCCTGTTTATCTCATCGGCCAGGATGATATTTGCGAAAATCGGTCCAGGCCGGAATTTGAACTCATTGTCCTTCTCGTCGTAGATGTATGTCCCCGTGATGTCCGTGGGGAGCAGATCAGGCGTGAACTGTATACGCCTGTATTTGCAGCCCAAGGCATCGGCGAAGGTCATGACCATCAGCGACTTCGCGGTCCCAGGGAAATCTTCGAAAAGGATATGCCCGTCGGCCAGGATAGAGAGCAGAACGTGCTCGAGAACGTTCCGTTTCCCTATTATGGCCTTCTCTACCTCGCCAATTAGCGCGGTGGAGGTCGCCGACACTCCCTTTATGGCCCTCTGGACCTCGGGTGAGGTCCCGGTGGGCTTCTTCGGTGCGGGAGCTGCCTGTGGGGCAGCTGGTGCCGCGGCCGGTCGGGGAGGTATCTGCGGGGCAGGTCCCTTTGGAGGGGCCCCCGGTGCCTGCGGTGCTGTTTGGGTTCCATCCGGTGTCATCTCTCATCACCTATGTTTTTCTCCATCCATATTTTTTTTTAGATATTCTGTATCTTCTTGATCTTCTCCATCAACCTCTGGACCTCTTGAGGAGAATATATCCTCTCCTGGTTCTGCAGGAGCTCTATGAGGTCCGGGTCCTTCACGCTAGAGATAATGGTCCTCTCGTTCAGGGAGGTAAACTCCTCCGGTGAAAGACCCCTGAGCAGGCGAACCTTCTCTCTCATCGCCAGCCTCAGCTTGGTCGTTTGGAGCCTATTGTCGACGGGGACCCCCTTCCTGGGGACCAGCACACTTATGTCGAAGTTGTGCACCCAGCTCTCCTTGTCCCTCACAAGGAGGGTGGAGAATATCAAAAGGAATCCCAGCGAGATGATTATGGGGTATGCATAATATGGGCTCGAGGTCAGGAAACCTGTCACCTCGAACGTCTTGTAGACCGGAACAAGGACGTGCTTATCGGTCAGGTGCCTGGACTCATCCAAGAGGACAAGATTCGTCTCACCCTCCTTTGCGGGGCATAGATGGTGGACCAGGTCCAATAGGAACTGCCTGTTATCATAGTCGAGCTTTGGCTTGCCGACCATGTTCTGCGAGAGCCACGGGAAGGCGTCCACCTCGGCTTGCGACCAGAAATCCTCAGTATTGTCCATCACATTGTTCGGGTCCTTCTGGTCCTCATCGCTGAACTGACCGACCTCTCTTAGTATCTCCCTGTCCTCGTCTATGAGCCCGTCCCCGTCATCATCTTCATTGTTACCCTGCGGATCGTCCGGGAGGTTAACATCATATGATAGGTGGTTGAGCTCATAGAGGTCCTTCATGAAGATCGATGGATCGGATATGAAGACGATGGACCCTAGCTCTGAAAGCACCTTATCGGAATCCTGGTTCCTGTTACCGACCCTGTACTTCTTGGCTGAGCCATCCGCCTTCTTGAACGTCTCCTTTGACTCACCGGAGATAACGTCGACCGCTCCCGTACCATCATCTGCAATTGGCAGTTCGACACAGATCTGGATCTCATTGCCTATCGATGATATCTCATCGGCGTTCTTCCCTTTCAGGTTACCGCTTGGGATAGATAGGATACGGTTGTTGTCCATATCGATGAAGGATTTGGAAGTGCCGGTCGCCCAGACCCAAGGATTGACGGAGGAGGATAGACCGGTGGGTTTGTACGTTATGATCTCGTAGGTCATCAGGTCCTCGTCCACGATCTGGTCCCCATCGTTGTCTATACCGTCCAGTCTTTCCAGGTCAACGTTCTTGTGGCCGTACCAGAGAACGTTGGAATCTCCGTTGGGGCCCATGAAGACCACGTCATCATCCACCGGGTCCTCGTCTATACCTTCGTTCTCCTCATCGACGATGCCATCATTATCGTTGTCCCAAAGGTCCTTCTTGAGCTTGCTGTTGTCCCTATCGTCATCGTAGTTCTTGGAACTGCCAGTATTGTCATCTTCGTCGATCTTGCCGTCAGCATCCTGGTCATCGTCCCAAACACCGTCATTGAACGGGTTCGTCGGTGTCCAGATGTTATTGTTGACACCGTCCAGGTCGTACACATCGGAACCGAGCCTGGCCGTAACAAGGGTATAGTTCACGTCCTTGTCGAACCTTTCGTCGAAGAGCTGTCCCCCGAAATATGTGACCCCATAATACTGGGCAAGGGAGTTGGCGTTCCCGAAATCATCTGCGACTATGACATGGCCCCCCCTTGCGAGATAGCTATTAAGGGCCTCTATCTCCTCTTGGGTATAAGCTTTCTCGATACCGATGGCTATATAGATGCTATTGGAGGGATCTATCAACTTACCAAGGAGGATGACAGGGCTGGATACTATAGAGCGTGTTTCGTAATCATAGACCCCGTCATTGTCCTTGACGCTGTTCCTGAAATAGACCGAGTTCCTGACATGGCTATTGTACCTCTCCAGGTCCTCCATGAAGGGGCGGATGTCGTAGCTCCCTTCGCTGTACGCGGAGAACTTGGGGTCCACATCGACGATCCCTATACCCTGACCTATGAAGGACAGGATGGGGACCAGTACGAATATGATCCCAAGCATTATCGCAGTGCCGTAGGCCAGGGCCTCGTTCCACTTCATCTTATCTATGCCCCCTTTCTGCTAGCATCAACTATCTCGGTGTCAGTATACTCTTCCTCGGCCATCTCCATCTGCCTGAGAGCGGCCTCCTCGTCCAGCATGACCGTGTCCAGGGATTTCAGGACCGCGTTCAGGCTTCCGAGCGCCTTTTCCTTATGGGCCTCTCCTATCAGATGCTTGGAGTACCTTGCCTCTTCAAGGATGTCCAGGAAGGAATCCAGATTCCTCTCATCAACTGGCAAGGCCACTCTAACGGCGTCCTCGAACTCTCTGAAAGTATCCGCATCGCGCCTGAGGAAACCGTACTTCCTGAGGTGGGCTCCCATCTTCTGGTATGCCTTGAATATGACATAGGAATAGGGGTTACCCGCTTCGAGCTGGTCGGCTGCTTTCTTGATGATCTTCTTCAAGGCCTTGAGCCTTCTCTTCTTCTCGATGTACTTATAGAAGAAGTAGAGGCCTATAGCGACCAGTATCAGGACTATGAGGATCACCAGGAAGATAAGCAGCCACGGTGGAGGAGGTGGTGGGGGAATAGGTACGTTATGATAGGTCGCAAGGAGGGTCTTGGAACTGAACCTGTAGTCCTGCTTGCCAATGAACTTCACATCTATGGTCATGTTCTGCTCACGAGCGTTCTTCTCGACCGACTGTATCTTGAACTGGTTTCCGGTCGCGGTGTCCTTGAAGATAGAGGTGAAGTTGAAGTGGACCCTACCCCTGATATCGGTTATGAGCTTGGTCGTGTTCGAATAGACGCCCATGGTTATGTTGAGCCACACCTCTCCGTAGGTCACAGGTTCGGGCTCCCTGCTGGTAGCTCCGACGGTCCCCTCGACGACCTGGAAGGTGAAGAACCATTGGTCTATCCTGTCATCCATGAGGTCTATCCTTCTGTCCGAATCAAGGTCAAGAGGTCCTATTGCGACCTCCTTGATCCTTGTTGATGACCAGATCTGAGCCCTTGTGATGTTAGAGGCAGGCTGGTAGAAAGTGACACCTTCGGAACCCGGGGTCGGGGTGAACTCCACAAGGAGCTCGACCGTTCCGACCCTGAGGTTTGCGGGGACCGTTCCCTTGATGTCGAAGAAACCATTGAACTCGGGTATGGTCGGGTCGTTCTTTGTGCTGTCCGACCCCAGATAGATGAGTTCATCGCCCTGCTTGATGTAAGCATTGACGGTCTGTGCAGCGACACCCCTGCTTGTCTGGGGCTTTCCCTGGAAAGATTCGAGCAGTTTCCCGGTGAGCCTCACCTGTTCGCCCCTTATGATGATATTAGGTATCTTGTCAAGCGCGATCACAGTCTCAGAGGTTATGGTAAGCTTTGTGGGCGTTGAGACCCTTGGCATGAAGGCATCATTGGGAAGATACCTTATACCACCGAGCTCCGGTGGGAACTGGACGGAACCGTCGTACTTGGCCACTATCCATACGGACCCTACGCTCATGCTCTCTTCGAGAACATAATCGGTGAAGGTCAGCCTTCCAGCGGAATTCGTCGTTGCTGTCCCTATTTGCTTTCCAAGGCCGCCTGGTCTGAACAGGGAGTTATAATTGCCATCATATGATGACAATCTGTAGATCTGGACGGTCTTATCACCTATTCCCGCTTCCTGGTCGTCCTTGAGGTTCCCGGAGACCTGGACAGACTTCCCCTTCACACCGGTCGTGGTATTGATATCCAGGGTAGTATAGGATACTACGGAGAAGGGCATACCATCAACGTCGACATAGGTCGAGCTGTCGAAGTAATCTATGTTAATATCCGAATCGAAAGCGGCCCTGATAGGTACGGGTCCGAGGGCAGCGGTCGGTTGTATTGAAATGTCGAATGAGAACAGACCCCCGTCCTTGGTCTCTGTTGTGAACACCTGTCTGTTGGTCTTACCGAAGTTCCATGTGAAGGATATCTCCTTC
This sequence comes from uncultured Thermoplasmatales archaeon, assembly GCA_964563055.1. Taxonomy (GTDB): domain Archaea; phylum Thermoplasmatota; class Penumbrarchaeia; order Penumbrarchaeales; family Penumbrarchaeaceae; genus JALOTP01. Next base: position 70,207 of record CAZLVP010000013.1, read on the forward strand.
CCGTCCACACCCTTCGTATATCCACCGGAGGACTGGGTCTTATCGACCAATTTGCCCCTTACCCTTGCGACGTTCCAATCGAAGACCTTACCGTTAGGTTCCTTGAAGGGCTTCCTGGTGATGAAGCTGTTCAATCCCTCGGCCTCATCATCCCCGTTCTGCTTGTTCTGATCGAGCCAGAGAGAGAGCGTGGTGCCGGCCCTGATCTTGACCACAGTGCTCGCTCCCTCGCCGTTGTTCGCCCAGGAATAGTACATGAGGGGATTGCTGGTCCTAAGGAGGTCCCAATCCGTTTTAATAGTAATGGTAACAGGTCCGAGCGGGTGTTCGGGAGGGATATCATAAGGTATGGAGAAGGTACCATTATCATCGGAAATGGGTACAGTGTTAAGGGGTTGGTAAACTCCTACCTGCTGAGGTTCTCCCCACCATGCTTTGTATGTGTACTCTATTGAGTAATCAGTACCCGCTATCTTGAGCCTTGGTCCCTCAAGGACCTTGTCGTTCTCCCATTTGTACCTGTCGACGATGGTCCCATTGATGAAGACAGTCGTTCCCCTATAGGCCCACTGGAAGCCGGATTCCGACTCCTCGAAGAGGATGATCGTAGGTCTACGGACGTTAATGGTGACCGATGCGTTGCTCGGATAGAAGAACATGTTTCGTGAGGCATCATATCCCGGGCTGAACTCGACCGTGACCTTGTGCGGGCCTGCCTCTATCTTCTCGTCTATCCTGAGGGAGACCTCGAACTCGGAATGGAATCCAGACAGGGATTGCTTTGTCTTTACGTCGGTCTTTGGCTGTCCGTCGAAGAAGACCCTGACGACCTTCTCCCCCATATAGGTCTCTTCCCAGGATGTATCCCTAATGGTCCCCTTGATCGTATAGGTACCGCCAATATCTATGAGGTCAGGGCCCTTCACCTCGGTCGTGAGCTTGGTCTTGTGCCATATCTCAACGTAGAGCCTCTTCTCGCATCCCCTGCGGGCTATGAATGCGTCAGTGTCCTCGTCGATTGACCCATCACCGTCATCATCTTGACCGTTAAGCTTCTCCTCATCGACGCCCTCAGAGGTCCCCTCGATCCTAATGGCAGGCCTTCCATCGTCCCTGACACCGTCGCCATCGTCATCAAGGCCATTATTGTAAAGAGCAGGTGGTTCGGGAGTTCCCACTGCGGGGATGCCGGGTCTTCCATCGTCTACGACGCCATCAAGGTCATCATCTATACCGTTATTCTGCATCTGGGCCGCATCGCCGTCATCATCGAACCCCTTTCTCGTAGGCGCAAGTGCATCATATATCTCCTGGGTCATATTATAGAACCTGGCACCGTCGACGGTCCAAACCCCAGGGTAAGTGATCACAAGCTCGACCGGGTTCGATTCTATACTTGTTATGTTCGCCCTGAGCGAGTAAACGAAAGTATCGTTGTTGAGAGGACCATAAATAGCGGTCGGAATGCTCCATCTGCCAGCGGTGAGGTTGAACTCCTCGCTCTGCCATTCGGTCATTATAGAAACGTCCTGCATCCATTCGGTCCCATCCGCCCAGAGTATCTTGATCCATTCCTTAATTATGGGTTCATCGCCCGAGTTCCTCTCCCCATCTGAATTGTTGTCCTCGAGGAGCAAACCCTCAATTTCTATTAGGTCACCGTACGTAACGCTCTTCGATGCCTTCTGGATGTAGAACAGGGTGGAGGTGTTCACAGCCCCCCTGGATTGAGCAAGGTCCGAAGGGTCATAAGGCCATGGTACATTCGGCCCCTCCGAGATCCTGTACTCCAGGTCCTCATAAGGGAAGACGGTCTGATCCGGTGCTGGAACGACATCAGAGATGTCAGGACCAACCTGGACAGGGTCGTTCTGGGCTGTAGGGACCGTTCCAAGGTCATTGAATTGGTCAGTGGATGGTCCGGCATAACCTGAAGATGGAGCGACCAACGTGAACAAAGCGGTGGACACTACCATCATCATTACTATCATTATGAGGCTCTTTCTCATCTCATTCCTCCGGTGGTTCCAGCATCCGAGAGATAGCTGAGACAAATGGGTCCCACAAGGAGATGGGCGGGAATGAAGCCCCTAACAACCGCGGCATATTTTAAACTTTGTGTAAAGCGGTGTTCCAGGTACGCTGCTGGCTCCCTCATGGTTTCATCCTTCGCTCGGTTGCCCCCAACATGCTGGATGGTAACCATCCAAGAACATCGTAGGTTCTTTTTATAAATATATTTATCTCATGTGAAATGGTCATATAGTTTTTATTATCAGTTCTATGTGAAAAAAAAAAACAAAGTCCAGGTTGCTCGTTCAGTTCGAGATCACTTTATGCAGATGCTCATGTGTACGGGACCCCGGTCATCTCCTCAGGGACCTTAAGGTCCAATTGTTTAAGGATGGTCGGTGCGATATCGGCCAATGAGCCATCACCGGACCTGAGCGACATATTCTTGGTCACCCCTTTACCGATATAGATAAGTGGGACAGGGTTGGTCGTATGGGCTGTGAAAGGGGAGCCTTTCTCGTGGTTCCACATCTGCTCAGCGTTCCCATGGTCTGCGGTCACTACGATGTGGTAACCGTTCTCTAGAGCGGTCGAGACCACTCTACCCAGGCATTCGTCCACCGTCTCTACCGCTTTTATGGCCGCAGGTTCGATGCCCGTATGGCCCACCATGTCCGGATTGGCGAAGTTCAGTACAACTAGGTCGAACGTTCTCTTCCTAAGCTCTTCCAATGTCCTCTCGACGACCGTCCTTGCTGACATCTCGGGTTGGAGATCGTAGGTCTTTACCTTTGGGGAGGGAACCAAAACCCTCTCCTCGTTATCGAACGGTTCCTCCCTTCCCCCGCTGAAAAAGAAGGTGACATGAGCGTACTTTTCGGTCTCAGCGATCCGCAGCTGTTTTAGGCCTGCCTGTGATATGACCTCACCGGTCGTTTTGGTCATCAGAGGCTCTTTGAAGGCGATGTGTGTGAAGAAGGTAGTATCGTAATCGGTCATCGCTATGAAGTGTGGTTTGACCATCCGGGTCCGCAGGAAACCGTCGAAGAAGGGGTAGATGAAGGCCTTGGTGATCTGTCTCGCCCTGTCAGGTCTGAAATTGAAGAAGATCAGTGTGTCACCGTTCTCGACGAGCCCTTCGGGCTCTCCCCTTTCGTTCACTATCTGTACCGGGGAGATGAACTCGTCGGTCTCCCCTCTTGCATAGGAACCGGATATCACCTTGATCGGGTCCGTGGAAGCGCTCTTAATAGGCTCTGTGTAGCATTGGTATGCTTGCTCTGTGCGGTCCCACCTTCGGTCCCTGTCCATCGCGTAGAACCTGCCCATCACCGAAGCGACCTTGACCCTGCCCCTAGGGTCCATGGTCCTCAACCTAGAGATCAGCTCCTTCATATCGTCCAAGCTTGCTTTAGGATCGACGTCCCTTCCATCGGTTATGGCATGAATCCTGATATTCTCCAATCTTTTTTCAAGTGCGAGCTCTATTAGAGCATAAAGATGGTCCATATGGGAATGGACCCCTCCCTTGGACGTGAGCCCCATGAGATGCAGGGTGCCCCCTCCCCTCCTGCACTCGTCCATGCCATGGACGAGCACACTGTTCTTTCGGAAGCTGCCATCGGTTATGGCCTTAGATATCTTGACCAAAGGCTGGTAGATGACCCTGCCGGCCCCCAAGGTCAGATGCCCGACCTCGCTGTTGCCCATCTGCCCCTTAGGAAGGCCGACCGCTTCCTGAGAGGCTTCGATCAATCTATTGGGGTACTCTTTTTCGTACCTGGTGAAGTTTGGCGTCTTTGCGAGCCTCACCGCATTGTGTTCGGTCTCATTCGAATGCCCCCAGCCGTCCAGGACCACCAGGAGCATCCTCTTTGTCTTGGGGATGGGCATCTGTCTTCATCCTTGGAGAGGATATGCTTTCGATATAATCATTTTGGAACCGTAAAACCTTAAGGTATATAGTCCAAGTTTAAGAAAGGTGTAAAATATAAACATTAGAAGAGCAGGAGGTATATGGGGATGGCAAGGAATGCGCCAATCAGAATAGTGATAAGGTTCACGGAGTCATTGGACAGGTATCCTTTGCTCTGAAGTGTAGCACCCAGGAGGCTATCTAACTGGCATCCGGCGAAGCCCAGCAAACCTATGACCGGGATGAGCCACCAGGACGCTGCCAAAGTGTGGGATGATGAAGCGAGCCACTTGTCCGTTATGAGCTGGAAGCCGAAGAAGGCTATCAAAAGGGCGCCAAAGGCGGCGGAGAGGTTCCCTAAGATGGATACGCCCCCATCCACACCTGGTTCGACGACCTGTCTAAGATCGGTTATCAACCTGGGCCTTTTAGCCATTATTCCTATCTCGCTTGCGAAGGTATCCGCTGCCGCCACAGCCAGAGCGGTGATGAACATGAAACCGGGCAGTCCGCTCGCCACCTGGTCCAACGGCCCAGATAGGATCGCTATCGAGAGTGGTATGATACCGTTCGCTAGTACGTTCTTTACTCCCCTTTCACCTTTCTTCCCCTGAGCTGAACCGTTATCGGCCTTCCTTTCGTACTTCCACATCGTGACCGTGTAGCTGATGAACAGGAAGATCAATAGTAATAGGAACCAGAACATATCGGAATAACCTATCAGGAAGAAGCCTAGGACGGCCGCTATCATGCTCGCGAGCTTGTCAAGGACCCCTCTGAAGTAGACGTATATCCCTAGAAGTGTGCATAATGCCAAGGATATCAGGAGCATCTTACCGTCAAGGTTCGGGAGCAGTATGGATGCCAGGTCCGCCATTGGAGCTACCCAACCAAGACCATTTATTAAATTGTTTTCATGCGTTCTGGGAGAATATCAAGTAAATGTATTATTATCAAGGAAATTATATGACCTATTGTGGCCGATGATGATGAGGCGGACCCTCTGAGGTTCAGGAAGGAACTGGAAAAGGCTCGCAGCCAGGACCTTGAGGGCATGAGGACCTTCAGCGTTCCAGAGGCTGCGAGTACTATGGAGACGGAAGGGATCGAGAAGGAGCTCCTGCTCGACGATGTGGTCTCCACAATAAAGGTCCAAGGTTACGATACAGAAGGACCCCCTCCACCCTCCCCGGACGCCGAGAGGAAGGCCCTGGAAAGGGCCGATCCCACCGGGGACTACAGGAGGAACAAGAAAGAGTACAGGGTCCTATGCCCCACCTGTAACGGAAAGGGCAAATGTGTGGAATGCGGCGGTAGGGGGAGGAGGTACCTGTTCATAAGGTGCAAGAACTGTGAAGGGAGCGGAAAGTGTCCCGATTGCGAGAGGGATGTGGAGGTCCCATGTCCCAAGTGCGGGTCTTACATCAGTTCCCTATCCGACTCATGCAGGAAGTGTGGCAACTTCTTTGCCTGTCCTTCCTGCGGCAGGTCCCTGCCGGCCTTGGCGACGAGGTGCATGTCCTGTGGTGCTGAAGGCAAGTGCTTGACCTGTAAGAAGCCCGTCCCTGTCCAATATACCAGGAAATGCCCCCACTGCGGGACATACGGGAATGTGGCCGTTGTGAAACCTTAAAATATGTTGTGGCCCTGTCACCGCACAGGTAGAATCCCATGGTCACCCCTCAGAACCTCCTTGAGAAGAGCATCAACAAGCAGGTAATGGTCATTTTGAAGGACGGAAGGAGCATGGAGGGTATGCTCACCGGGTTCGATGAGTACCTCAACATGGTCCTTGAGGGGACAGAAGAGCAGAACAAGGAGAACAAACGGAGGCTTGGGACCGTTGTGCTCCGCGGGAACAATGTGGTTTCCATCAATCCCAAGGAATGATCGGTCTAGAACCCCAATTGGACCGTTGTAGATGCAACGGGCGTTATGTTGTTCTCTATACATCGTTCTATGAGCCAGATGATATCGCTTTCTGTTTCTTCCAATGGTGTGCCTAGTAAAGCATCATTATTGCCACCCTGGATTATACAGTGGTCGGGGTAATGGGGCAGTACTTCCTTGTCGAACCTCTTGGTCATGCCGAAGTAAGTGTTCCCTGCTATGCCTCGATTGATGAAGGTCTTCTTTGTGGCCTTTACCATCCAGAAGGGATATTGATTGGGGCTGTCAAGTTCCGGGTCCACCGGGGTCCCGTTCCTGTCCATCTCTCTTAATGGATATCCTTGGGTATGGGAGTCTCCAAGGCAAACGACTACGGAGAAATCCGTGTCGGGGGTGAAGTATTCCTTCAGAAAGGTGTCAGCGATCCTCCTGTGGCCGTCAAGGTTGAGATGTGCGTTGTCACCTAAAGCTACCCTTGGATCAAGGAGGTCCTGCCTGTCGGGGCTGCCGAAGGCACCATATAGGTCCACGCAAGGGACGAACCTTCTCCTGCATTCCTCCTTTAACCATTCGTTGAGGGAGATGATGAATGAAGAGGTACGGTCCCTGAACCTCTCGGCAGCGGTGATTTTCGACGAACCAGTGTTGATATCCATTGGAGGTGGAATGGACAGAAGGATTATTAATGCTGGGGTAGGATAGAAAAGGAATTGAAAGCGCCCCGAAGGGGATTCGAACCCCTGTCAAAAGCTCCGCAGGCTCCTAGGATATCCAGACTACCCTATCGGGGCATTTTAGTCGTATATATTAGAAGGGGGAACGAGGTATAACCTATAAACCCTTCGAATAGAACGATAATAACCTTCCTATTCATCTAACAAAGACCTTTACCCCTTCATTTCCACTGGAAACATAGAAAGCTAGTCTTCTTAATTATATATTTAAAATTAATTATTAATATCCCAATGTTCTCATTCGGGGATATCCCTTTTTAGCGCTAAAAATGAACAAAATCTTAAATACTAAACTCTACACTCGATTTCTTGTGTTCGGGTATATCCCGGGCACGGAGGACAAAAACATGCAGACGAAAAAGAACGATTTGGGCGTGTCGCCCGTCATAGCCGTTATCCTGATGGTTGCGATAACGGTCGTGTTAGCGGGCGTAGTGTTCCTGTGGGCGCAGAGCTTCAC
>CAZLVP010000013.1:77318-81748 GCA_964563055.1 uncultured Thermoplasmatales archaeon
CGACCACACCCGTGCATATTCCGGTCACTATGGACGAGAAGATATTGTATCCTCCCCACAGTAGCAAGGGTAACATTGCCAATATTTTATCATTGATGCCGAATATCACTCCGAATATCAGCATGATACCTCCCAAGATGAACGTCAGACCTGCTCCCAGCACCATCAGGGAGACTGCTAATGCGAACCTCCTCCCCCTGAAAGCAAGGATGCCCCCTATCACCTGACTCGACAGAGCGAATGCCAGGGCCATCAATATTGCTATGATGACGACAAGCGCTATCAAGGCAAATATTATCAGTATGATGAAGAGTATGATGAAGAATGCAGCCCATGCATCGCCCTTACCCTGATCGTCCACGATAAGAGCTACCAGTATTACTATCAGGACCGCCGAAGCTATGACCCCGACCAGTAGCGACAACAGCGACAGTATCAGGTTCGGGATGCCCAGGACCATCGTCACTACGGATGCTGTCTTCCTCGTGCTGTCATCCTTAGCCTTTGGTCCCTCTTCCTTCTGCCTCATTCTCGGACCCTCCTTTGGGCCCTTTCAACGCTGCTATCAAGCATGCTAGCCAATCGTCCCCCGCCCTCTTCAAACCTTCTACCGAATCTGAGGTTATGGTCGCTTTCACGACCTTACCTTCGACGGTGGTTGTTACCCAACTATCATCATCCACCGAGAGCGACCCACCTATCACCTTTGCTTCCTTCTCACTATCCAGCTCTACAGTGATGGTGGTCCGATTGATGATTGGACCATTACCATTGTCACTTGGCATTGGTCGACCCCTTGCCCTTCAACTGCTTACCAACAAGCATATCGCACATGGAGAGGAATCCCTCTGTATTTCCCTCCTGGAAGCTTCCCCCGGCAGCGACATCGTGCCCACCGCCCTCCCCTCCGTACATGGCACTGGCCTCCCTCATCACCGCTCCCAGGTCCAATCCCTTGCTGCACAATCTCCTGCTGCCCCTGGACGATACCTTGACCTTCCCCCCACCGTTCTCAGGGGTTGAGAGCGCCAGCATGGGCTTCTCGTGGTCGAAGAGGAAGTTATGGGCGATCCCAGCTATCGTACCGGCAAGTGAGTCCTCGGAGACCTCTAGCCACTGGATACTGTCCATCGTATGGACACCCTCCTTTATCGTCCGAAGGAGGTGCTCCTGGATCCTCTTCCTTGTATCGACCCTGACCCTCATGGCGGTCTGGAAAGCCTCTTTGGAGCCCCATACTACCTCGAACCCCAACGGTGTCTGTTTGCTCCGGCCGCAGCTGTCTATCATGTAGGCAAGGTTCGAAAGACTGCCCCATTCATGGGAAAAGAGGTTCTCCCTGAACAGCTCGGCGACAGTGGTAGGATGAACACCGTTCTTGAGGAGGTGGACATAAATGAAGCTGTTCAATACCTTCACAGAATCCTCGTCGAGCTCATCGACCTTCTTCTCGGGGTCTATCCTGAGCTTACCAAGGAGCGCCCTTGCACCGGATAGGTCTCCGGAGACACCTTTAATGAAGGGCTCATTGCCCCTGATGAGGGCATCCTCGATGTTGGTCCCCTGCAATGGCATGCCTTTGAACCCTGTCACAAGCCCCATTTCCATAGCCAGTTCCTTGATACCATGGTTCAGTCCTGTGAACTCCGGAACGTGCTGTCTGTCTGCTATGGACCCGGCCAGCGAATAGATGGAGAGGTCAGCGTTCTCGGGCGAGAGCGCCATGGCAAGAAGGAAGGACAACGTCGAACCGGAACCGCCGTTGGTCCCGTCTATGCCGTGGAAGCGAGGGTTGATCTCCAATAAGCTGGTCCCGTCCGGTGAAGAGAACGGTTCGTCCCTCTTCTCGGGCCTGTGATGGTCTAGAACGATCCCGCGGACCCCCAGCTCCCTGACCTTATCGGAGATATCAGAAGCATAGGTCGAACCCATGTCGGTGATTATCAGCAGTTCGAAGTCGCCCTTTATCGCCTGGACATCCTCTTTCTTCATTACGTCGCTCATGGAGACATGGAATCTCTTACCGGCCCTGTGAACGGCCTTCGCAACTATCCCCGCTGAGCAGATACCGTCCCCATCGTAATGGGAATGGATCCTTACCGCCCCGCAGCAGTTGTTCACTAAGGCCGCTGCCTCCTTGAACCTCTCGGCCATGGGTGCGGGCACCTTCAGTGACTTCAGGGGGTCCTCCATGGGAAGCACTCTGCCAATGCTTGGAGGAGGTCCGGATTATTAAAAGGTAATCCAAGAGGGCTCATTCTGCGACTATGAGCTTGGCATTTTCTATCCGGTAGGCCCAATCCTGGGGTAGGACACCCTTTCTGGAATAGTACCTTCCAAGTCTCTTTATCTTCGCTTCGGTGAGCTGGAGGGCCCTTACGTTATGAAGGTCCTTTCTCTTAGTATTCAGGTGCTTATGGAGCCTGACCGCCTTCTTCATAAGGTTGACTATGTCCTCAGGGTATTCCATCTTGACACCATTGTCCCTCAACACATTGTACATAGATGTGCCCAGAGCGGTCTTGACGTCAGGGATGCTGTGGAGGTCCCTTAGTTCTATCCCTATCCTTGAGGTGGTAAGCCCCTTGTTGTGCTTTTCGAGGATCAGAGATACTACCTTCTGTCTATCAGCCTCTATCCATGCTGGCCTCTGGTTCCTTATCGGCCGTCTGGAAGAGGACCTGCCCCTTCTCCTTGAATGCATCCTTGCCATGGACAATCATACTCCGGTTCGGGTGGAAGGGAGCATATATACTTTTCATATATAAGCCTTGGTCATAGGTATGTTCATTTCACTGCCCGAAATTGGATGTGAGGACCCATAAAAGCTTTATCTAGGGTCTTCCTGATAGGAACCAATGTTCGCTCCGTTGGTAAAGGTCCTTTCGATATTGTCGATGGTCATGCTCATCGCGGTATCGACACCTTTCTCTCAAGGGTCTGACCCTCAAATCAATGAGGTAGGTCCAATTGGAGAGAAACCCGTTCCTAACGAGGGGGTCCCTTGGGGTAGGATACCTTTCAGACCTATCCTCGCAGAGAACCTATCCGCGCAGGAGTTGGGGATAAGGTCGGTCCTGGAGCAGGTGGAGGAGGGGTACCTGCATAGCTACGTATCAAAGCTCCAAGGTTTCGGTTCCAGATTGTACAGGGCCCCTGGGATGTACCAGGCCACCGAATGGCTGGCGGACCTCCTTGTAGGGAACGGTGAATTCATCGTTACCTACCATAACATAACTCTGGACAGGGGGACCCTGGGGATATTCCAGGTATCGAGCATTGTCCTTACACTACCTGGCCTTAACTCGAGCTCTGACAGGGTCTATTACTTGTTCGTCCACGATGATTCCGTACAATACGAGGACTACGATGCCCTCCTTACCAACTGTCCAGGAGCGGATGATGATGCCTCGGGATGCGCAGCGGTCATAGAGGCCGCAAGAGTGCTGGGCAGGTACAGGTTCCAGGACACGCTCAGGTTCGCATTCTTCAACGCGGAGGAGATAGGGCTCATCGGTTCGGATCATTGGGCCCAGAACATGACAGCGTCCGGAGAGAACGTCCCGGCCTTCATAGACTACGATATGATCGGTTATTGCAAAGGTACGACGGAGTATGAGCTCGACCTTTATTATGGACCTTCTTCAGCTCCAATTGCATCAGACCTGTTGGACATCAATACCAAGTACGGGATAGACCTCAGGATACTCCCCTACCTGACAACATCAAGGATACCCTCTGACATACAATCCTTCTACGACCAGGGCTACCAGGGGGTCATGGGCATAGAGGAGGATTTCAACCCATATTACCATACCAGGGCGGACACGGTCGAGAAGCTCAACTTCACCCTTGTAAAGAAAAGCACACAGCTTGCCATCGCAGCGCTGGCGGAATGGGCAAGGCTCCTTTACGTTGATGTAAGCATACCCCCCGAGGGGTTGGTCCTCTCCTCGACGGGACCGGATGAGGGCGATGATGTCAACGTGTCCGTGACAATCAACAACACCGGGAACCTTGATGCTGAGGACCTGCAGGTCGGCTTCTACTGTGATGGCTCTCCATTCGCTACCAGGACCGTTCTTGTCAGGGCGAACTCTTCGTTAGTGACGAACGCTTTCTGGAAAGCATCGTTAGGTCTCCATAATATATCGGTCAGGTTGGACCCGGACAACACCATCGTCGAATCCGGTGAGACAAACAATCAGGCCTTCAAGATGGTTGCTGTGAACGATCTGCCCGTAGCTGTCCTTTTCCCATCGAGTTCTATGGTCATGACCGGTGATGACATCAGGTTCGATGCATCTTTATCGAGCGATGAGGTCTATGGGGTTCAGGACCACATTTTCGATATGGGGGACGGTAACTCGAGCGGTTGGACCACCTCGTCATTGTTCGATTGGAGATATGCCCAGGATGGCAATTATACC
>CAZLVP010000014.1:0-1620 GCA_964563055.1 uncultured Thermoplasmatales archaeon
CGATTTCGAGATCTTTTTAAAACGACGATAGAAATCGATTGCGTTTGAGGTCCACACCTATCATTAATAAAGAATCAAGTGGACCGGTCGGGATTTGAACCCGAGGCCTCCTGCTTGCGAAGCAGGCGATCTACCGCTGATCTACCGGCCCGTGCCTGGTTGGATGGGCTTTAGCCCCTCGAAGCATCAATCCCTATATAAAATCAGATGGGGGGTTCATTTTGATGATCAGGAGGTATCATTGTTGAGCGGGCGTCTTTGCCCGTTCGATCAACTTCTTGGCCAGCGTCGGGTTGATGCCTTTGACCATCAACAGGTCCTGTGGTATGGCATCGGCAAGGTCCTCTTTACTTCGATAGCCTGAATCAGCGAGCGCCCTGGCCCTGTTCTCCTCGATATCGAGGTCGATCATCAATCTGAGGACCGCCTCCTCCTTTTCCTGTTCTTTGGAGATCGCGTTCTCGATGGGAGGGGTTATTGGGACCTCGTCTTTAGCGTTAATGGGGGTAGCATCTTCCTTGACAGTTGGAGGTTCGGTCCCTTCGGCCACATTTTCTTTCTTCGAGAACAACCTCATCCTTTTCTTCTCACCAGCGGGACCCTTCTCTCCTTTGCCGAAGGAGGGGAGCTTGATACGCTTGCTCTCTCTCTCCTCCCTACCTTTCTTCCAATCCCCGCTGAAACCGGATATGGCACCGAAAGGGATGTCCTCATCTTCGAGCAGGACCACGGTACCGGCCCAGACCTCAGTAAGACGCTGCCTCAGGTCCCCTTTCTTGGAGGGTGAGGTCTTTAGGTCTATGAATGAGGCCACACCCATTGCCAGACCTGCACCAAGTAGGCCTAGGAAGTACCCCGTTAACGCACCTGAGATGGACTTGAGGAGCGACCTCTTCATGGCCGCAACGAACCCAGGGAAGTAGCCCTCCTCTGTAAGGACCTCCAAATGCATGGCCGACTTACCGGGCGTCCTTCTCCCATTGGAATCAAAAAAGGAGAAGTAGAGTAGTGATATTATGAAGAAAACGACTATTAATGCTATCATATAGATCAAGGGTTGGGGGGTGGCTCCCATGGAGTTGGATGAGCTTAACAGGAAGCCTGCCGGTAGGCCAAAGAAGATCGCTAGAGGGTTACCGAAGAAGATCCCAGCTATGATGAAACCGCCCACAAGGGTGGAAATGAACGAGAGAATGGCATGGTCGATCGTAAGGGCCAAGGCCCTCCTGACCAGGTTCTCCTTGAGGTCCAGTGCTTGGGCCTCCGTTGCCCCCTCGCGCTCCATATCGTTCACCTGGGATGCCTTTTCCCATAAGTCCTCTTTCCGTATTTAACCTTTCAATGTTCGGTCATGATACGAAGGTCGGCCCCCCATCCTGTAAAAAAGGATTTAAATCCCCCCATCATTCAGGCAGCGGTGCGCCCCATGCTCCTTCCCTTCTACACGACCAAGGACCTTTTGCTAGAGGACAGAACGGTCCTGATGAGGGTGGATATCAACTCTCCCATCAACCCGGAAACTGGGGAGATCCTGTCGATGAAGAGGATCGATGAACATGCCCGTTCCATAAAGAAGCTTCCTGCATGCAAGCTTGTCCTGCTCGCGCATCAATCGAGACC
>CAZLVP010000014.1:1720-77612 GCA_964563055.1 uncultured Thermoplasmatales archaeon
GTGGGGTTCTGCGGTTCCATCCCCAGCTGCGCAGGGCCAAGCATGGAGAACGAACTGAGGGCCCTTGTAAGGGTCATGGAAGAGCCGGCCAGGCCTTCGGTGGCACTGCTGGGCGGGCTGAAGGTGGACGACTCCATCAAGGTCGGGGAGCATCTCCTCAATTCAGGTATCATCGACAGATTACTGACGGTCGGGGTGGTAGGGTCCATGTTCCAGTGGGCCGCTGGTTACGACCTTGGGATACCCAATGTGAACTTCATAAGGTCCGAGGTACCGGACTGCGATGCGCTCCTTGAAAAGTGCAAAAGGATGCTGGAACAACACACAGGGAAGGTCCTTTACCCCCAGGACATGGCCATGAACAAGGACGGTGAGAGGGTGAGGGTCACCCTTGACCAGCTACCCGCCGCATACCCCCTACAGGACATCGATCTAGAAACTATAGCCAAGTTCTCTAACATTCTGAAGGAGGCCATGACGATAATTGCGAACGGCCCGGCCGGTGTGTTCGAGAAACCGGAGTTCTCGGAGGGGACATTCGAGCTCTTCAGGGCCATAAACGAGTCCAAGGGGTATTCCGTGATGGGAGGCGGGGAGACGAACCAGGTGATAAAACAGCTCAAACTGACCAACATAGGCCATGTTTCCACGGGCGGTGGTGCATTGATAAGCTATCTGACTGGCCAGGAGATGCCCGTGATCACGGCGCTGAAGCGTTCCAAGGAGAAGTTCCCCTTAAAAGAGGTCAATCCTCAGCAGTGAGGGGGCCAAAAGCTTCAAGTAAGTCCCTTCCATCCCCAGGATGCCAAGGACCATGCCACCGTAGCTTAGCCCGGTTGAGCGGCTGACTTGTAATCAGCAGGTCGGGGGTTCAAATCCCTCTGGTGGCTCTTCCATTTTTACCCGCAAATTAATTTTACTTCCATCCGAATCACACTCCTATGGGGAAGACCGAGACCAACAGGAAAAGACGGGTCGATGTATATCTCAGGTCAGAACAACAGAAAGAGAGATTAATCAAATACGCTGAGAAACAGAAAACATCCCTTTCCAAGGTAATCATTAAAACGATGGAATCATTACTCTCGGGTGGTTTGCTCGCCAGCTCGATGCCAAAGAGAGATTGAATGATCAGAACCAGGAACTAATGATGGAGACCGAGATGGTCAAGATAAATAATCATCGACTTGAGAAATACATTGAAATTCTGGAGAGGGAGCTGAGTCGCTCCAAGAACATCACCTTCACAGAACCAGGACCCGGGTTCCGGTTCCATAACGATATCTTCATTAAAGTCCTTAAGGAAGCCAAGACCTCGGTGTCAAATGACAAGATCCTAACCCTGATAAACGTTAATATGGCTGAGACAGACCATGTCAAAGGTGTATCCAACCAACTCGACACTTAATCGTCATATGGTCTGATAAAGTACACATCAAGGGGGTGGACGTGGATTGGATAATGAGGACATTATTAGAGATTTCTTGAAGGATGTTGAACTTCGGGGTTGGAGCAAGTGGACGGTCAAATCGTGTAAATACTCATTGAACCTATTCAACGAAAGCATCAAGGAATTATGATCTAATCGTAATGGGGACCCATGGTAGGGGTGGATTGAAACATTTGCTCATTAGTAGTGGCGCCGAAAAGGTCGCTTAACATGCCTGTTGTCCGGTTCTATTGATACAGGAAAAATACCTTCGTTGCGATTGAAATCTAACCGGGCAATTGACAATTACTATAGTTTTATCCCTTCATATATCGGTAGAGTGAAAATTGCCTGTGGTTTAAACATTAGGGGAGACACATCTGTTTTGTTCATATAGTAGGTAAAGATGCGGGGGATTTCCCACCAAAGGGATAATACGAAGGGTTAACCTTTTAGGGACCAGGGTAATCATTGTCAAAACAATACCAGAAGGCCATGAGTCGATACATATTACTTGTCGTGGTGGTGGTCCTGGTATCTGGACCTTTAATATCCCTTCTGATTCCGGACCCGGTCTCGGCTCAGGAAGTTGTAGTAACGGACCCAATTTCCCCTTACCTCTCTAAGGACATCATCCGGTCCGCGCAGAACATCGAAGTGAACCGCTACGGCTCTCTCGATGAGGTATTCTATCTGGTCTCGTTGATGGACATCACTGGGGGACAAATGGACCTTTTAGAGAGGCAGCATCTCATCAATTTGACAAGGTCATTCCAGAACAAGGATGGAGGGTTCGGGGATTGGTATAGGGACAGGTCCAAGGCCGGTTCGACATTGATGGCACTGCAAACCCTTTCTATCCTGCGTTCGGAGCCTTTGAACAGGACAGGTACCGTCGATTTCCTTCGCCGCCTCCAGGTGACGGGGCTGGCTTACGGTAATTTCGGGTTCAGGTCCTCTTTGCAGGAATCCGATGCCGATGTTTCGAGCACTCACGATGTCGTAATGGCCTTTGGCCTCTTAGATATCCCCGTGCCCAACGCGTCCGAGGTGATCTTCTACCTCAATGACCACCAGAACATCGACGGGGGTTTTGGGTATCAAACCAACAGGGGATCGGGCATCATTTGGCCTTCGACAATGGTATATTCCCATAGAGGGATATTTGCCCTAGATGCAATGGGAGAGGCTCCCGAGCTCAGAGATGCGGCGAAAGAATTCATCCAGGGGCTCCAGGATGAGGTAGGGGGATTCAGCAATGGACCGAACGAACTATCAAGGGTGTCCTTCACCTACGATGCGGTCACTTCTTTGATGGCCCTCGGCGAACCCATACCAAGAAGGTCTGAGGTAATCGACTTTGTAAGGGGTAACCATATGGGGAACGGAGGGTACATAGAATATGCCCTTGACACCGAGGAAGGCCTCCACACGACCTATTTCGCTGTTTTGACGCTGAAAGCTCTCGGGGAGTCATTCGATGCTAGTTCAGTTGAATCGTTTGTGAGGATGAAGTTCGAGGAACGGATGGATGGCGGATTCGGGGAGGAGCCGGGTTTCAGCTCCAATTCAAGGACGACCTTCGATGCGGTCTCTGCGTTGAACAGGATCGGACACCGTCCCATTGACCGGCAGGCTGCAGCAAGGCACATGACTATTCTCAGAAACAATGACGGAGGCTACGGGGCGAACAACCTCTCGAACATAGAGACCACCTACAGGGCTGTCCTCTCCCTCCAGATGCTCGGGGAGCCTCTGGAGGAACCTGCAATGACGATCGATTACGTAAGAGGACTCCAGAACAATGATGGAGGTTTCGGTTTCGCGGAGGGCTATATCTCGAGAGGCGCCTACACGTACAGGGCAATAAGGACCCTTGGGGTCCTTGGTTCTTCCCCCTACAATATCGATGGGGCGGTCAGGTTCTTAAAGGACCTGCAGAACATTGACGGGGGCTTTGGGAACTTCAAGGGTGAGGAGGACTCCGACCTCACATCGACCTATAGGGCAATCAGGAGCCTGAAGATCCTTGGTGCCGAACCCCTATACATTGACAATGCGGAGGATTTCGTTCTAGGTTCGATGAATCCCGATGGTGGATTCAAGAGGTCCCCTTCCGATATCACAGCACCTATGAACTATTCGACCTCCCTAAACACCTACAATGCGGTCCTTGCCCTATACTTCCTTGGCAAGCCTCTGCAGGACAAAGCCCTGACCTATAGTTTCCTTAGGCTCCTTCGAAATCCTGACCTCGGTTTCGGACCCAATCCCTTCTTCACATCCACTGTTACGGACACCTTCACAGCGCTTTGGGCCATCTTCTACTTGTCGGGCAATGCCATCGACATGCCTCCGTCGCTCATTAACCAGTCCTTTTCCCCAAAAGACCCTCATTCTACGACACTGATCGAGTTTACAGTGGAGTGGTCGGACCCGGAGGGACAGTTCCCTGAGTATGTTCATTTGGAAGTGGACGGATCGAAGTATCTGATGTCACCCATCACCCCGAAAAACCACCTCTATACGGCAAAGATAATGCTACCCCAGGGTAATCATTCTTTCTACATATCCGCGAGCGATGGGTTGAACCTAGTGAGGTCGACCCCATCTCATATCGATATCCATCAGGCAACCATCTCTAGGTCTGTAAGGGTCATTATCGACCCTGTCGAAGGAATGGAAGATACCAAGTTCAGTTTCCTCGTCGATTACGATAGCCCTGAAATAATTGACCCTGTCTATGTCCAGGTCCAGCTGGACTCCGGAGAGTGGAAGAATGTTACAATGGACAGTTCGGACCATTATTCGATAGAGGCGACATTGAAGCCCGGTGTTCATTTGACACGGGCTCGGGCCTTTACTGGTGATGACTTCGTATATTCCGATAAGATGTACGGCCCGGTGGTCCACTCCCTGAGCCCCTCGAGACCAGATTGGCCGACTTACCTTAAGATCAAAGACCTCATCAACAGGACCTACGGACAGACCGTGGATTTCGATAATGTCACTAGAGAGACGAAGGACGGCAAGCTCGTTTGGAGGGTAGCTCTGGACGGTAGGCAAGTCTTTGTGACCTATGATGGTGAGAGGATCTTCGATGAGAGGGACAACGAAGAAACCGACCTCTTATCATTCCTAGCCCTAGCCGTTGTCCTTATCTTCGTCCTTTCGATCGTCACCCTGGGCCTCTACATGGTTTATAGGAAGAAGGGATAGAATGGACAGGATAGAGGGGATTAGGGGGATTTGAAATGAAACTGCAGGATTATCTGACCTATGGGGGATCGGTTTTCATAGTATTGATAGCGGTGATCTGGGTTCGCCTTAACCTCGATCTTTTCTCTCCCGTTCTTGAGGCATCGCTATTGTTCTTCATGCTCATAATCGCCTCTACCGTCATAGCCGTGCTCAGGAACGTGGGCGGC
Organism: uncultured Thermoplasmatales archaeon; assembly: GCA_964563055.1. Taxonomy (GTDB): domain Archaea; phylum Thermoplasmatota; class Penumbrarchaeia; order Penumbrarchaeales; family Penumbrarchaeaceae; genus JALOTP01. Next base: position 6,578 of record CAZLVP010000014.1, read on the forward strand.
CTGAAGACCTTCGGCGTATTCGGACCCGTAATCGTGGCCTTCGGGCTCATCCAGATAGGACTTATCGTAGGTCTCTCCCTTTATATGGACATCTTCTTAATTGCCATGCTTACGTCGCTCGTCCTTCATCGCCTCGAGATATCCTCCAGCCACAGGATCGCTGTTGTGATCACCATCTCGGCGATAGCCATCACCCTTTTGGAACTCATAGGGGAGATTTTCCACCTCCACACCCTTGAACTGTCCATACTCTTCCCTATAGTCATAACCGCATGGCTCGGGGACAGGTTCATAATGCAAGTCAGGGAAACGGACTGGATAGAACCCTCAAAAAAGCTCCTCGGGACCATCGTCGCCATCATTGTTTCGTTCTTCATCATTTCCATAGACCCCCTGGTCATGTTCATCGCCCTGAATCCCGAGACGTGGGCCGTCCTGATACTAATTAACGTTGTGATAGCCTTAAAGGTCAATTTCAGGTTGATGGAATATCTCAGGTTCAAACCTGCTATGAAAGCTTCGGGGAAGACCACCGATGTCCTATCCCTGAACAAGAGGAACCGTGACATAATAGCGAGATACAATCCACCGAACCTTTATCCCCACATCAAGAAGGATAGGATGAAGAGGACCTTCCATCAGCTTGGGGTGCCTACGCCTGATACATACTGCATAATTAAGACAAAGACTGAGCTAGCCTGCGCTGAGATCGTAATGAAGAAGTACGACTCCTTCGTCATCAAGCCGTCAGGGGGATTGGGAGGGGAGGGCATCCTTGTGGTGAACAAGGACGAGAAGGGGAGGTTCGTCACCAAAGGAAGGGAGCATTCGATGGATGAGCTTAAACGGCATATCGTCCAGATACTTGATGGACAATACACGTCCGATTGGACCGATGTTGCTATTATAGAACAGAAGGTCGTCACGGATGTGGTCCTCGACGGTTATTATCACAAAGGTGTACCAGACATAAGGGTGATAGTATTCGAAGGATTCCCAGTGATGTCCATGTCAAGGCTGCCGACGGTGGAATCCGACGGGGCCGCGAACCTGCATAAAGGGGCTATAGGGATGGGGCTAAGGATAGACGATGGCAAGGGGGTGAACCCGTTCTGGAAAGGGCATGGTGGGACCTTGACCAAACACCCCGATACCGGAAAGGACCTGACATCTCTTAAGGTCCCTGGTTGGACCAAGCTCCTTGAGATAGCATCCCATGCCCAGGCCTCGAGCAGATTGGGCTATGTCGGTGTGGATGTGGTCCTTGACCGGAGCGGGCCTATGGTCCTCGAGGTGAACAAGAGGCCAGGGCTTGAGATACAGAACACGAACCTTGCAGGCCTATTAAAACGGATCAATTACATCGAGGCCCGGTTGCAGGAGGTCCAATTCCTTCCCATAAAGGAGAAGGTTGCGCTTTCGCAGAGATGGGACAGGCAGGGATGGAAATGATGAGAAAGGTCGTCACCCTCATCGTCACTGCGGTCCTCATCGTCGCCGGAGGTTTCCTAGTGTTCTTCCTCTTGGACAAGCCCGAGATCGATACCTACGAAAGGACCACCATGTCCGTCGATGTCACTATCTCCGTGAAGAACCTCGGGAGCGCTCCCGCTATGGACGTCCCTATTAGGTTAGCCCTGCCTCTAGACATCCCGGATAGACAAGAGCTGATCTCAGTCTCATATTCACATGAACCTAGCAGGGTATCCAACGACAGCTTCGGGAACGATTTCGTCCACTTCGACATCCCCATTCTGCCTCCGCAAGGCCAGTTCAATCTTACCCTTACCTTGGGACTCAAGGTTTGGTCTCGGGACATTACTTTGAGCCATAAGGGAGGCAGCGAGGAGAACCTCTCTAAGTATATCCTCGAAAGTGCCCTTATAAACGTAAATGACGAGAACGTCCTGGAAAGGGCAAGGTCGATATCGTCGATGTCCAGCGACATTCTTGACATCACTTGGAACACCTACGAATGGGTGATAGAGAATATTAGGTACCAGCAGGTCGCGGGAGAGCTCGATGCGGCGACGACCTTAAGAAACATGGAGGGGGGTTCGGCGGAGATCGCTAACCTCTACGTCGCACTATTACGCGCGAACGGTGTCCCCGCAAGGCGCATCTCTGGTTGGGGTTATCATTTTGCCGAGGGGGATGACATTCCTATCTCGAACTTCGCCCACGGCTGGGCGGAGTTCAACGTGCCTGGCTTCGGATGGATTCAGGTAGATCCCACGTGGGGAAAGGCCCAGAAATTCGACAATTATGCAAAGACCGACCCTTATCACATCGCATTGACCCTTGGAGCTGGTGTGCATTATCTATGGAGAGGTCCTTTCACGACACCCTACGGGGAGACTAGCGTGGATACGGATTACTCCATTCATGTGAAGGACCTGCAAACCAAGAACCTATCTCTTAAACGAGATATCATCTATTATCTCATCCTCGCTCTCCCGCTCCTATTCGTCATTTTTATAATGATCAAGGTATTGAAGCGCAGGAAGAACGCGGAATGATTCTATGGTAGAATGGGATCCCGTGATCTACTATAAATTGTTTAAAAAGTGATTTGAGCTTTTAACTCCGGATTTTTCTGGTTACATTATTCCATAAAAAAATCTGAGACCAGGTCTTATAGCCCTACCTTATAACCTTGAATATGGCCTGAATCTACCCTACTTTAAGGTTAACGACCTGATCAGGGACGATTGGTATAGAAGGTCGATTTTTTCCTTAGGATTTTGAGATGTGATATATTTCAATGAATCCGATCGGATCATTTTCCTCATTTGCATGATATTGTCTCTTAGATCATTAGTAAGTTGGTCAGAGGTCTGTGCAAATTCCTCTGCTATGGTCCTGTAATTTTCCAAGGATTGGATTTCGTATAGAATATAGCACATCATGTTCTTCCACCAGGCTTCCTCAAGAAGTTCCCAATCATTTTCTTGGAAGTCAATTTTATATTAATAATCAATTATTCCATGAGAATGTTATGTTTTATCAAACTATATTTTAAAAATGGCATGAAATACTGTATCCTCTTTAAGCAATCCCTTCACCGTTAGCCAGTCAATTAAGAAAGGCAGGGAGATATTTGAAGACTATCTATGGTAGAGGGTGAATATTTAAAATATAATAAAATTTACATCAAAATATAACCCTCTACGATTTAAATATATATGCAAAATATTAAAACGATAGGAGTACGGCATGGGGAATCCAGAAATGAGGTCTGATTTCCGATTTTTTTTTATTATTTACCCGCAAAATGCTATTAGCTACTCTGGTGGCTTAATTTTTACTTTCGAAGAAAGTAATGTTACGCAGGGATTTGAACTCCCATGGGGTCTTGGGATATTACCCATAGCGCCTTAAACTGTTGGATACGAAAGGTTATTGATAGACCATTGGGAGGCCAGAACCGTTGGTAGAGGTATGGGATGCATTTTTTCAATCTCCTAATTGAAGGAACGTACACCTATCCGATGAAAAAATCCCGTTCATCAATCGTTCTGTGAACACCGGATTATATCCATCTGATGTTTTGCTCCTCTCGTAGAATATGAAAAGGTGTTGAAAATGAGCGAGACCAAGAATGAATCCCATACGAACGCTAAGGCTCCCAATAGGGAGGTGCAAGGTTACGTTCAACCCAAAGGAAAGATGGATAGGACGAGGACGATTATTTACTATTTTACAGGAACTGGCAATTCGTTGTCTGCGGCCAGGGGGATCGCGTCATCCCTAGGGGACACCGAGCTTGTACCTCTTATCGGTTTAAGATCTCAAAAAGGCCCGATCGTACCTTCGGCCGAGCGGATAGGGTTCGTATTCCCAGTCCACAGGTTCACGGTGTCCGAGGTCGTTATTGAAGTCTTGCCTAAACTGGATCTCTCTTCGGCGAAATACATCTTCATAGTCATGACGATGGGAGGGATCGGGAACGGCGCGGTCAGGTTTGCCACTAAGCTGGTGAAAGAGAAATGCGGTAGAACCCCGGACGCCTCGTTCGCGCTTGTTATGCCAGGAAACTTCGCACCTATGCAGAGGCCACCAGATGGGCTGAAGAGGGACCGACAGCTAGAGAAATCCGGAAGGAGGTTAGAGGCGATAATCCAAGCGATCTCGTCCGGAAAGAAGATGAGACCAGGATGGGACCCGCTCTCAGTCGCGCTCCTTACCTTGACTAAGGGTGGGGTAGAGAGGAACAAGGGGAAGGGGGATACCTTCTACACAGTTGACGATAGGTGCACTGGATGTGGTATCTGTAATAGGATTTGCCCCATGAACAATATCAGCCTCGACAAGAACGTTCGCCCGGTCTGGAACCATGACTGTACCAGCTGCGCAGCCTGCCTGAATTTCTGCCCCACGCAGGCGATCCAAATGAAGGTAATGCTAGGGACCGAAGGACGAGGCAGATATAGGCACCCAGACCTTAGGATCGAGGATATGAAAGAACAGAATGGATCATTTTCCGTGGAACGAAAAGATATTATTGTATAGTTAAGGAGGGAAAGCTTTGAGGATCGAATATTTCCATGCATCGAAGTACGGAAATGGGATCATGGTCGCCCAGGAGTTCAAGGAACAGATTTCAAGAAAAGGTGTAAGTGTAAATATTCACCATATCAAGGATATTGGTCCTAAGATGATACATTCAGCAGAGCTCTATCTGTTCAGCTCACCTGGACGGATGGGTGGACCGACATGGGGTATGCGCCGGTTCCTTAAGAAGGTCAAACTGCCCGAAGGAACAAAATATGCCATACTAACAACTGAGCTTGCCCCCCAACCTGATAAAAGGACCGGAAAGATGCCCAGCGAAGAGGGGTTGGGCGACTGCCAACGGATCATTCTCAGAATGAACGAGATCCTGCGGAAGAGGGGGCTAATCAGGATTGCTGAAGGTAAGATAATCGTGGCTGGTCTAAAGGGACCGCTTGAGGAGGGCTGGCAGACCAAAGTGACAGAATTCGTAAAGACCATTTCTACCATCATGGAACGAGGTAAACAGGAAGATTCGAGGTGAGGGTATGAGGTAGAGGGAGCTCGTAGGGGGCGGAGAAAAACGATCTGGACCTGGTCCGTGGTGTTGATTTTAGTAAAAGTACCTTAGAAAGAGCTCATAACGAACAGCCCCTACGCTATTGTCAAACATCCCTTGTATACCAGTATGGCTTTCTTGGTGCTTCCATTGATTGGCTGGTTCTTGAACTCATGGTTGGGGATTTTATTGGGAGCTATCATTTATATTGGTTCTAGATTTTTTTCACCCAAGGAAGAACAGGACCTATCTCGAACCTTTGGTAAAGCCTGGAACGATTATTGTGGGAAAGTGAAAATCCCTTGGCTATGATATGTATCCTAGGGATATCTTAGCTTTATAAAATTATACTATACATTATGTCGACCCTTAAGACTGGCCTACCTTCGCCTTTTCTCGAAGTAGTTTGTCCCGCCAAGTATCTTGCATCCATCCGTTCTTAATGACGGTCGAGAAAACGTTTTCGACCCCTGGACAGTTCCGGATGGATTCAATGAGCTCATTGTATTTCTTCATGGAAGGAGCCCAAGCGTTGCTTATGACCATTCCTACTACGTTGCTCAGAGATGCAGTGAGGAACAAGGATCCACCAAACCTGCGATCTATCTCATCGCGGGTCCGCTTCAGATCGGCGTCTTTCCTTAAGATTATGGCCATCTGGGCGGTTAGGCCGGACGCGTTCCCAGGGCGCCAGTCGATGTCGAAATGGACAGCCCCGTCCTCCATCAGCCTGTCCAGATGCTTCGTCACTGTCCGGACGGAGGCGTCGCACCTAGCTGCGATGTCCGCGACCGACATGCGGGCGTCCTCGTGTAGAGCGTTTACTATTTGATGGTCCAGCTTCGACAGCTCAGGGACACCTTTATAATTGCTATCGAGGACCTTTTCCCCGAACCTGACCTGGGAGTCGAATAATACATGCGGTTCGGGCATCTGTACCGCCGTACGCATGTACTCGACCAACGGGTCTATGTCCCTGATATCGTGCAGTATGCATTCCAAGAAGTAATGGTCTTGTCCCTCCCCGACGAAGACGGACTGGACCATCTCGTTCTGCCTGAGCGCCTTTTCCACTTCCTCGGGACTTCCCGTGGACCTTCCCTCTATCAGCAGGCGGATGGCACGAAGGTATCCTAGGGACAATGATGCCTTGTAATGGTGGACCAATCCTTCCTCCTTCAACAACTGCATTCGGCGATGCGTGGCCTGGACCGAGATCCCTAGCTTGTCCGCCAGCTCCCGGACCGGGGCCCTCGAGCTGACGAAGAGCATCTGACACAACCGTATGTCTGTCTCGTCCATATCGGCGGATTATTGGATTAACGGTTTAAAAATCCTGCCCTATCGACAAGCATCCGGTCCCGCCAGGTGTCCTGGACCCAGCCATCCTGGAGCATCTTTGACATCACCATATCCACACCCTCGGTCCTACCAATGTCGTCGACGAGGTCCTTCTGGGCCATTACGGTCGGCGTCCAGCAATAGAGTCCTAGGACATCCAACATGTTAACGAACGATGTGATGAATATAACGGAATACCCGAAAGCGGACCCGATGGCATCCCTCACCTTCGAAATCTCCGCACCCTTCTTGATCCTAACCATAACAATAGATGTGATGCCTGTCGAGTACGCAGGGTTCCAATCCAACCCGAACTCCAGCGCCCCCTCCTTAATCATCCGGTCGAGATGCCGTTTCACGGTCCGGGGTGATAGTTCCAGATCCTCGGCGATATCCTCCAGCATCTTTCGGGAGTCGTCCTGGATCGCGTGGGCGATCCTATAGTCGACCGATGAGAGCTCCGAAGGGCCCGTATACCTCCTGTTGAGCACTGTGCCGCCGAACCGAACCTGGGACTCAATTGAGATGAAAGGGTCCGATATCCTCACCTTGTCCTTGACGAACATGGCGATGTCATCCAGGTCCTTTATTTCCCTCGGGATGAACGAGATGTTTAGGAAGTCCTCGCCAGCGATGAGGACGACGTATACCATATCGTTCGATCTCAGGACCCTCTTGACCTCATCTTGGTCCGATAGAGTTGACCTGCCCGAAACGTATACCCGACACGTGTGCAGATACTCAACCGAGAGGAACGTCATATACCTTCGTATTATCCCTTCGTCCTTGAGGTTCTGCATCCTGCGGTGAGTCGCTTGAACGGATATGTCCAGCTTGTCGGATAGCTCCCGGACCGTGGCCCGGGAGTTCGAGAACAGCAGTTGGCACAAACGGATGTCCATCGCGTCCATATAGTAAAACGAACGAGGGCATCGTAATATAAAATTTTCTATGGCGCCAACCCTGCAACGATGCCTTTAAGGAACATCACTTCATCTTCAACTAGGGAGCGATCGACCGCCCTCTCGGCGTAGATCCAACCGTCGTCCTCGTTCGTTAGGGAGTACCCGCGCCCTATGAGAGCCCTCGTCACAATCAGCGCCTGCTCTATACGAGCGGGATCGACATTATGCTCCCGGTCCATCATGCGGACCAGGAACTCCATCGAATACGCGATCCCTCCCTGGACCACCCTTGCAACGATCCCTATTCTGAAACCGTCCCCTTTATTGACCATCATGAATCCCTCGCCATCGCTGGACGCGAGCGCGACCCCCTCCAGATCCTCGATCCCGATCCTTATCTCCATACCATATCCTCCTCACTGGTACCTCAGAGCGTACCCCGGCCTGAAATGACCGGCCTTCCACAGCGGAGGTTGGATGATCAGCAACGTGATGAGCAACGTGGCGAAGAGAGATGCGAGGATGAACGGCAGCGGGTAGATGTAAGGAATGTCCATGCCGCTGCTAGAGGATATCGTCCATGTCAGGAGCATCTGGACAAGGTATCCCGCAGGCAATCCGAGGACCCAGCCTCCGAACGCCACGACTACCCCCTCCGATCCGAACACCGTTATCACGCTCGAGGAGGATGATCCCAGGCACCGTAGGATCCCGATCTCCCTCGTCCTCTCCACGACGTTCATCGTGAGCATGCTCATCAGCCCGATCATGGTCACGAACACAATGAGCGCGCCCGAGGCTATCATCATGGTCACCGTGGTCTGCGCGCCCTGCTTCGATTGTTCTTCGGTCGCATACCATACCTGGCCGTTGACCAGGTATCCCTGCCCGACGAGGGTATCCTCCACGAGCGTAGATACGCGGTCGATCGAAGTATGGTCCTTGCTCTGCGTGATGATGTTGAACCCGGATACGACAGCTCCGTATCCGAGAACATCCTTCGCCGTCCCAAGGGGCATGTAGACCTCCACGTTGACCTGGATCCCGATACCGACGACCTCAAAGGTCATCGTCCCCGCTCTGGTCTGGATAGGGACCTTGTCCCCGATAGAGACACCGAGGCTCGAGGCCACCCTATTATTGAGCACCACCACAAGAGCTTCACCCTCCATCTCGGAGAACCATCTCCCCGAGCAAATGGCCTTGTCCGTGTCGAGCGCCTTCGTATCGCAAGGATATGCTTGCGCTAGTGTATCATGGTCGTCGAGCCGGACCATCGTTGAGACGTACGGCTCCGCGAGCATAACACCAGGTATGCCCTCGATGATCGGCCCGACATCATCGGTCAGCGGATTCGCACCGTCCTCCTGACCGGTCGTCTGGATATCATAGGTGACGCAGGAGAACTCCCTGTCGATCTCGTCCGACATCGCCACGCAGGATGTCACCACACCCAACAACATCCCTACCGCTAATGCCACCTGGAGCATAGTTGATATGGACCTCCCCTTGCGCCTGGAGACGTTCCTGAAACCCATACGGGCAATCATGGGTAGAGTCGCCATCCTCATCATGATCCTGTCCAGGACCGAAAAGCCAAAGGACGATGACAGGCCGGTGCCCTCCAAACCTTCCCTGACCGGAACACGCAAGGCCATCAGGACCGCAGGGAGCGAAGCCGATACCGTCACTGCGCACCCGACGATGAAACCTATAATGACGGTCGGCAAATGCACGTCGATACCTACTTGGATACCGACCATCGTCCCGAACACACTCGCCATCCCAATGGCGATTAACATCCCCAGTATGGAACCGATGAACGACCCGGTCAAGCCCATGATCATCGACGTGGTCAGATAGGAGGCGACGACCTGCGCCCTCGTGGCCCCAAGGGCCTTCATTTGGGCTATCTCCCTCCTCTGCTCCGTGATTATCGTGTGCATGGTGTTCGAAATGAGGAACAGCGCGCAGAAAAGGACGATATAAGCTATTAAGTTGAACAGAGTCCCAACGCTCTCGAACAGCTCCTTCAAGGGCCATTCCCCAACTTTGCGGACCTGTGGCATCTGTGTAAAACCATCAAAAGATGTCCTTTGGGAGAGGCATTTTTCGACCCCATCTATCACGACCGATGCGTTCGATCCATCCACGTCCAGGGCCAAGAAGTTGTACCCGGTCGTGTTGGAAAGGTCATGGATGGTCTCCATATCCGTATAGAAAACGACGACCTGCCCGAATGGCATCCCGGAGAAGTGGGGATTATGGGCGACCCCGGTGATCTCCAAGCGCTTGACGTTCCCGAACGCATCGTAGAGGTCCATCCCGTCCCCGATACCGCCACCGAAGAGTCCCACTTCCGCGTTGGCTCGCTCGGTAAGTATCTGCCCCTGCCCTATCTCGGGGGCACGCCCGTCCTCCAAAGAGATCCTGTCAACGGACATATCCTTGAGATCGGGCAAGCCAACGATACAGGCGAGGTTCCTCCGCTCGCTTATGAACATCTTTGTGTAAAGTATCGACATCGCTTGTGCATGGTCCACTCCGTCCAGATCGTTCAAGGCCTGGAGGACGCTCTTGTCCATCACCGTGTCGTTGAACCGGAGGACGACGTCATGCATATTGGAGGAGCTGATCTCGTCCATCATCGCCCGGTCCAGCAGAGGTATCACCGCGAACATGCCCAGGGCGGCGACGCCGAACACGATGGTCAGGACGGTGAAGATCGAGCGCACCTTGCGCACCTTGAGGTCGCGCCATGACTTGCTCAGGAGTGTGTTCCGCATACACATCACCTCCTCAGGTGTTTTCCTGGACCATGCCATCCCGGATCGTGATGCGACGTGCTGCCCGGGCCGCGAGGTCCTTTGAGTGGGTCACGTAGATGATCGTCTTGCCCTGGTCGTTGAGCTTCTTCAGAAGATCGAACATGGAAGCTTCGGTCTTTGAATCTAGGTTCCCCGTCGGCTCGTCCCCGATGATTATCTTGGGATCGCACGCCAGGGCTCTGGCTATAGCGACTCGCTGCTGTTCCCCGCCCGAGAGTTCGGACGGAAGATTGTTGAGCTTATCGCTCAGACCGACCATGGTCAGGTTCTTGATCGCCGTCCTCTTCCGCTCCGAGGGAGGTCCCTTGTGTGCCAGGTCCATGGGAAGCATGGCGTTCTCAAGGGCCGTGAGCGTCGGGATCAACTGGAAGAACTGGAATATTATGCCGACATTCTTCCCCCGCCATCTGGCGAGCTCGTTCTCGGTCATGGTGTCGATCCGTGTACCGTCGACTATCACCTCTCCCACTGTCGGCCGGTCGATCCCGGTGATCATGTTCAGTATGGTCGATTTCCCGGACCCCGAGGGGCCGACGATAGCGGTCACCCCGCCGTTGGAGATGGTCAAATTTATTCCCTTCAAGGCCTGGTATCGGACCTTGCCGGTCGTGTAGACCTTGTCCACGTTCCTAAGTTCTATCTTGCACATTTTTTTTCACCCATTTCGGTATATAGAAGGCCTTTTCCGCCTCTGTCATCACGTATTCAGAGGGGTATAATAACGGCATGTTCACAAGTTGATGTAACAAAGTGCTAATTTTAACGACGGGATTGCTCGTTTTTAATAGAGAAGGTTGAAAAAATGGAAACGTAGAAACGAATAATTTCATGCCAGGTATCTACTATCGAAGGATATAGTCCAATTCACGATGAATAGAAATGAATACTTGCAGAACAATGGATCACCGACATCTATGAAAGAACAAGAGAAATGGAGCAATATCCGGTGGGGTGCGACCCTGGTCTATCTTTCATCGGTATTCCTTATGGTCGCACTACTGTTCATATTCCCATCCCTTGAATTGGTCCTTGGTATAGCGGTGATGTTGGTATCGGTGGTTGGTATAGTCCCCTTGATCATAGTTATCAACATTCCTTTTATAAGGATGAGGAGGTCCGAGAAGAAACCTACGGATTTTAGCAGCAAGGGGGGACCTCTATCACGAGGGGGTATGGTCCATTACCATGACTCAGTGAGGATGAACATGCTGATCTGGATCATAGTCCCTATTAACATCTTCATTCTCGCCCTATCCTTCGCTCTGATGGACATTGTCCTGATCCTCATAATGCTGCCCTTTGTCGTGATCCTTTCCCTAGCGCTCTTATTCTTCTGGAAGCTCGATATCAGGGCCGATGATAGGACAGTATCGTTCAATTACGGCCCGTTCGGGAGGACTCTCAGGTTCACTGATATCAGGTCCATCCAGGCAATAGAGGTCCATGCTGTCCGTGATTTCATGGGGTGGGGGTGGAGGTCCGGGTCCGACGGCTCCATAGGCTATATCTCGAACTCCAAGGAAGGCGTGAAGATAGAAACCAAGATGGGCAGGGCCTATACGATAACATGCCATCGGCCCGCGGAGCTTGTTAAGGTCGTTTGGAAGGGCATTCGAAGGTAAGCTCTGCAGGCTTCCTTTAAATATTCAACCTCAAGTTATTTCTATCCCTGAGCTCAATGATAATCCTCATGCTCAAGCACAGACCGATCAAGAAGGTCACCAAGAGCGTTCCGACCATAGAAGGCGCCGGGGTCCATCTGAAAAGGGCCTTCGGTTTCAAGGACACGAACCTCTATGACCCTTTTCTACTCCTTGACGATTTCCATTCATCGAACCCTTCCGAGTACAAAGCAGGGTTCCCCTGGCATCCTCATAGGGGGATCGAGACCGTCACATACATGATCGAGGGGCGGGTGGACCACGGGGACAGTTTGGGGAACAAGGGAACCATAGGTCCTGGGGATATCCAGTGGATGACGGCCGGGAGCGGGATAATACACCAGGAGATGCCAAAGGGTCATGAGCACCACCTGTGGGGAACACAGCTTTGGGTGAACCTACCCGCCTCAAAGAAGATGACCGACCCCAAGTACCGTGAGGTGAAGGCAGACCAGATCCCGGAGGTCGAGCTGCAAAAAGGTGTCAGGGCCAGATTGGTCTGCGGGAGCCACGGTGGGGCAAAAGGGCCGATAGACGATGTATCGGTAGATCCCACCTACATGGATGTTTCCATGGACAGGGGGATAAAGCACCTACTCGAGGAACCGGAGGGCAGGAACGCTTTCATCTATGTGCTCTCAGGTAAGGGAAAGGTCGGGAACAAGGATGTCCAGGCAGAGGACCTGGTCCTACTGGGGGAGGGGAACAGCATAGAGCTCTCAACGGCGGAGGATAAGCTGAGGTTCCTGTATGCTTCAGGAGTCCCTATAAAGGAACCGGTGGCCTGGTACGGTCCTATAGTTATGAACACCCAGAAGGAGCTGGAAATTGCCTTTGACGAGTATAGGAAGGGGACGTTCATTAGGAAAGGTGAGGATATCCGCTGATATCATCCGACCAATATCTTCATGTCCTCTTCCACAGTAGTGTTCAATCCGATACCGAACTTGTCGATGAGTACCTTGGCGACATTAGGCGTTACAAATGCGGGCATTGTAGGTCCTATCCTCATGTTCTTGAAGCCGAGGTAAAGTAGCGCTAGAAGGATAAGTTCGGCCTTCTGCTCGTACCAGGCGACATTGAACGAGATCGGGAGCTGGTTCACATCCACTCCCAGTTCCTTTGATAGCTTGAGGGCGAAAAGTGCCAGCGAATAGGAATCATTGCACTGGCCAGCATCTATGACCCTGGGGATGCCGTCAATATCATCCTTCACATCCTTGTTATACCGGTACTTTGCACAGCCGGCAGTGAGTATGACAGCATCCTTCGGAAGGGCTTTGGCAAAGTCGGTGTAGTATTCCCTTGTCTTGTGCCTGCCGTCACACCCTGCCATCACTACGAACTTCTTGATCTTTCCGGCCTTAACGGCATCCAGTATCTTCTCCCGAAGGTCCCACAGGGTCGCATGGTTGAACCCTCCAACGAGCTCCCCGCTCTCAAGCTGCTTGGGGGATGGACACTTTTTAGCATGCTCTATGATGGATGAGAAATCCTTCACACTACCTGGCTTCCTGTCCGGGATGTGCTTCACCCCGTCGAAACCGACGACACCAGTTGTATAGACCCTCTCCTTGTACTTATCAAGAGGGGGGACCAGGCAGTTGGATGTCAGGAGGACCGGTCCGTTGAAGGTATCGAAATCCATGAGCTGCTTCCACCAGGAGCTCCCATAGTTCCCCGCCAGGTTGTCATACTTCTTGAAGAATGGATAATAATTTGCAGGAAGCATCTCCCCATGGGTGTAGATGTCCACACCGGACCCCTTGGTCTGTTCGAGCAGTTCATGCAGGTCTTTGAGGTCGTGACCGGATATCAGTATCCCGGGTTTATCCCTAACACCTAAATTCACTTTAACGGGGGTGGGAACACCATAGGTCGAAGTGTTGGCCCTGTCCAGGAGTTCCATGGTCTTTACTCCGTACTCACCGGTCCTCATAGTCCATTCAAGGAGTTCATTAAGGGTCTTGCTCCTGTCCCAGGTAGCTATTAGGGCGTCGTTCATGAACGCTGAGATGGACGGGTCCTTGAATCCAAGGGCCAGGGCATGATGCAGGTATGCGGTCATGCCTTTCAATGAATATAGGACGAAGAGGTAGAGGGCTCTTCGGTCCTCATCATAGTATGTGAGGTGACCTGCTTCCTTCGCTTTGACCAGAGCAGCGTCCTCGGTGGTGAACTTCCAGGTCGCGTGATCGGGCAGGTCCTTGCCTATGTCTATCCCGAGCTTCTGGCATTTTGCCATGAGCTCATCTCGTTTTTTAATGGATGTCCTGATGAACTCGAACATCTTGGCCCTGTCAAAGTTCGTGTTGGTTATCGTGGAGAACAGGTTCTCCATGACAAGGACGTCCGCTTCCTCATCGGCCTTACCTATGGCCCTTAGCCTGATCTGGTAGTATGAGATCCCTCGCTGCATATGGATTAGGAGGTCCTGCAGGTCGGCCACCTCTCCGGTCTTTCCGCATACACCCTTCTCGGTACAGCCCTTGTTCTTGAGCGTCTCTTGGCATTGGTTGCAGAACATATCGGTCACCATTGTTCCCTTATTATACGTGATACCTATAATATACTATGGTATATATAGGGGAAGGTTTCTAAGTGGTAACGATGAACAGGGACTGCACGATCTATAGTACCGTCGACCTCATCTCAAAAAGGTGGACGCTAATAATAATGCTAGAGCTCTACAGAGGTGGAGGGGGCAAAAAACGCTATACTGAGCTGAAGGCCGGTCTCTTTGACATATCCCCAAAGATGCTATCTGAGAGGTTGAGGGAGCTCGAGAAGGCCGGGATGATATCCAAGACCGTGGATGCCTCTAGGGTTCCGATAAGGACCGACTACGAGCTTACAGAGATGGGCAAGGACTTCATGCCCGTTATTAGGTCCCTGAAGGGTTGGGCTTTGAAATGGAAGGGTGACAACAAAGTATGCTCCAAGATTGAATGTGCGGACTGCAGATGAAGGTCCGGTCCTTTTAGGGTTGCATAGGGTTTTATAGTTCACAAACCCATTTGACGACAAGAGATGAATGGGCATAGGACTGATCCAATGTCGAAAGGACTTACGTTTCTCATCATATTAAGTTCATTGTTCTTCATATCGTTCCTCCCCCCTCGATCAAGTAATGTCATAGGCAGTTATGGACCGACCATTCCTTCCTTGGACGCCCAAGTGATCGAACCGGACATAAAGATACACCTAAGATATATGACGACCAACATAATGTTCTATGATAACACACCGCTCGAGATAGTCCTCCTCTACCAGATATCATGTGTCCTGCCTCCAGGTGCTCCCCCCGGAATGGATTGCACCGTTTCTCTGATCGGGCAGGCAGAAGGTTTTGAGGTGTCTCATATCGATGAGATGGTTTTCACCTATCAGGTAGAGACCAGCCAATTCTCATTATCGGTGTGGGTCCCACCCGACACACCAGCTTTAAAGGTGATACCTGTTGTGATATCCGGGAACTACGAGGTGACACCTGGACAATCGGAGGGCGAGGTCCCTCCCAGAATAGATGAGATCACGGTCCCGCCCTACGGATGCCTACAGATGAGCGCAGAGCCTCGGGACTGGAAACCTCCTGTAGGCAAATGGACCGACATGGACCTCACACTGGTCAATTTGGCCAATACCGAGGATGTGGTCCAGATAGACCTTTTCAAATACGATCCCAGGATAGAGGTGAGGTTCTCAAAGGATGTCATCAAGGTCAGGAAGGGCGAGATCAAGGAGGTGACCTTTGCCGCAAGGCAGAGGAGCGGACTGCCATCAACGAACAGGTTCACACTGCGGGCAAGAAGCAGCTATCAGGGTCTCAACGCGACCGTTTACTGCGATATGGAGTTCGGAACGACACTATCATCAAGCTCGGTATTGAAAGGGCCTGTTGCATTTGCGGTCGGTGGGTCTGCGATCATCCTTATCATAGCTGTAACGCTAATAGTTATGTTCATGTTCCGATGGAATAGGTCGAAGCGAGAAAGAGGTTTTAGGCGGTCCTGAGGTCAGAACGATAAGAGCGACCCATGGCAGGTTTTACATATCTTGAAAAAACATTCCAGCTCTATTAAATAGGGAAATACCACCTCACATAGCCGAGGATGGAAGCCCCATCCGGTGATTAGCATGTCAATGCCCCTGAGATCAGCCATGGTCCCATTGCTATCGGTCATTGTTCTTATCGGAGCATCGCTCTCTATCCTCGTGTCATCCACTAATGTTACCGGAGGTGTGTCCTATGAAGGCGCAGGACCAGGGCCGTTAACCGATGATGCGGCCGGTCCATCTAGCAGGTTCGGATGGAACGTTCTTCTTGAGGATAGCTTCGAGTTCGCTCTCAACTCGACCACCGACCTCAGGCTGGAATATGATCCCGTTAATGTCCAGTTGAACAGGACCGGCTCCCTCGACCCCTACATAGCCCACAATTCCACAGTGAGAGATGCTATAGACAGGGCTCCCCAATGGCTCAATCTCACCCTTTCCTGGAGGTTCCACGAGATCTATCCGTATTACTTGAACAGGTACATCGACCTCCTGACGAACACGACCATTGACCCCAGATATCTTGATGAGCTCGCGTTCCTGATAGCCTTCCTCCCAGAGTATTACATCAACTCCTACTTGCTCACCGGCCCCCTCCTTCTCGAGAACGTCGAGATGATGTACGTGGTGTCCTCCGATGTGAGCTATTGCGACATCGTGGATGTCCAGAAGGCCGACGGGCAGCATTCGACCGTCATCTACGCAACGCCCTCTGGGAACATCACGCTCCCGGAGGAGGTATATTATTGGTACCTGGTCATGCCCAGGAGCGAACTTGAGACCCCTTCCTACATAGACCTTTCCAACTTCAGGAAGACAATAGACCCGAACGGCGCCTTCTGGAGAAGCTTCCTTTACACCGCGGATGACCCAGGCTATCCTGTTCTGAAGGACCTCCTATCCAAACAGACCACCCTCTGGAACGGGACGAAGAACCAGATGGAAGGCAATGGGGCAGTAGGTGCCGTCACGTTCTGGGCAAATAGCTGCATCATGTTCCGTTATGAGGACGGTATGAGAAGGGACCACCAGCCCGTATCCCTCTACAAGCAGCACTTCGGTCTCTGCGGCGAGAACGCCGAGGTGCTTGTAGCTGCGGCCAAGACGGCCCTCATACCCGCGGTGGTTACCATCACCTTCGAGGGCATGCATGCATGGAACGAGTTCTACGAGAGGGGATGGCACCAGTGGCAGGCCTACAGCGGTCATATAGATGACCCTATGGCCGAGGGTGCTCCCGGTTCGGTCTCGGTCTTCACCAGCTTCAATGGGGATATGTCCCAGTTCAGCGCCACACCGGGTTATACGACCACCACAACCCTCAGGGTCCGGGTCAAGGACGCTCAGGGTATGCCCGTCGATGGCGCTATGGTGAGGTTGACCTCACAGTCAACGATGAACAACCCGTTCATAATACCCCTTATCGGGAACCTTACGGACGTCAGGGGGGAGACGACCTTCGTAGTAGGCTCGGGGCGTGCATACTTCCTTCAGGTCCTGAGCCCAATAGGTCTCTTCGGGAACGAGACCGACCCCCTTGTCCTAGCATTTCCGTTCACCCCTTCGGGCCAGACCCTCGAGTTCAATGCAACTTTGACACAGAGCATGCCATTGAGGGTAGACCTCTCAAAAGTACAAGGACCGGGAAGTGAGATCGCCTTCAGGGTGACCCTGGAGGACATCGTTCAGCTCACCGAGGCATGGACCGATCCCATGAACTATGGAGTGGACCACTGGAGGTCCTACCCTGACAGGACCTCATTGACATTCTACTTCCTTGACCAAGAGAACCTGTCCCTTTACAGATCAGGTTCTCAGTTCGTCCCCGGAGCGGTACTTACGCTCACAGGGAATGCGACCGGAACTGTGACCCTCGGTCCAGGTAGGGAATGGACTATAGTGGCCACCGGTCTCTCGCTGCCAATGACAAGGACCCTTGCTAGGATCATGGTCGAGGTCCTTCAGCCGGTCCCCAGTGCAAGGATATTGAGCCCTCTGCCAGGGACCTATTCGACCGAGGAACCCATCTCCTTTTCCGGTCAGGTCGAGCCTCCAGGACCTTATCTACAGGGGATGATGTACATCTGGTCCTCGGACCAGGACCCTGACCCTCTATCTGACTCCAAGAGCTTCCAAGCCACTTTGGGTGAGGGGGAGCATAATATCACCTTCATGGCCTGGAACGGGACAGGCATAGTCTCCAAGGCCTATGTGGACATTCTGGTCGTGAGGCCGAACCACCCTCCAAAGGCCGTGATCTCGTCCCCAAAGAACGGCTCGGTCTTCCAGCAGGGAGAGATCGTTCGATTCCTTTCCAACGGCTCCTACGACCCGGACCAGGACATTATCGAATTCCTCTGGTCTGAGGAAGGGGGAGCGGAGCCCCTCTCTTACGATCAAGGGTTCGAAAGGGCCTTTACGACCGGGACCCATAATGTGACCCTAACGGTCCTGGACCCGTTCCAACTGGGTTCCAGCGCAACGGTCACATTTTCGGTGGTACCGCTGAACAACCCTCCCGTTCCATATATCATGTCCCCTAAGCCCTGGACGGTCCATACTTTGGGCGAACCGGTCCTGCTGTCGGCCAATGGGACCTTCGACCTCGATGGCGACCCTCTCAATTACTCTTGGAACAGCTCCAAGGACGGTCCCCTTAGCTCATCGAAGGAGGATTTGGTCCTCCTTACGGAGGGCTACCATACCATAACGCTCTCCGTCTTCGATGGAAGACATGTAAGGGAGACCGATGTTAGCATCGATATTGCACCATCAGAGCCTCCCCGTAATCGGCCGCCGGTCGCGGTCATAAGCTCGCCGGGGGACGGGGACAGTTTCTACGTCTCAGATGATATATCCATCACATCGGAAGGAACCTTTGACCCCGAAGGCACCCCGATAAGTTACCATTGGACCATCAACAGGGAACCTGTTTCGACCATGGATGCCCTGACCATGAAGCTCGAGGCCGGGATATGGACCTTGGCCCTCAATGTATCCGATGGTGAACTGTGGGGTGTGGACTCCGTTACAATAATCGTATACGACCGCTCTCCTATCGTGGTCCTCAAGGTGAACGGGACCATCTGGCAGGAGAGCACTGAGGTCAGGACCTTCGAGAAGGACCAAATGGTCCTGGATGCGTCCGGTTCCTACGATCCTGACGGGACCGAACTGACCTTCGATTGGACCATCAACGGGACCATCCTCTTCTCCGGTCCTATCTGGACAAGGAACTTCACCGCCGACCTTTATATCATCCAGGTCCTCATCAAGGACGGAGGTGGTAGGTCAGCATCATTTACGCTCCAGCTCCGGTCCCTGGACAAGGGCAGCGGTCCCCAACCTCCGGAAGATGGAGCGGGCCCCGAAGAGAAGGGCCTCCCGGCCTTGGCAATGGTCGCCATAGGAACGATCCTTCTCTCGATGGTGGTGATAGCGATCTTGTTCGTATTATCGAGGAGGATGAAGAGGTCGGGTGCGGTTTGGGAGGATTGACGGGTCCTCAGGTACGGGCATCATGGACCTCGAGCATGTGGTCAGGACCGTACCGTTCCTTGACGTTCCTGAGGCCCTCTATGCCCATGTCCGATTCCCTGTTGATGTAGGTATATCTTCCCCTCAGGTGGTTGGCCGCTGCGTTGTTTATGGCCTGATATAGGCCGGTCATCCCCTGATCGGCCTTCTCGTAGTGGATGACGACCATATCACTGGTCATCTCCTCGAAGATCGAGAAGGCCTCGACCCTTCCGCGGACCCTGACGACCAATCCACCCATTCCTAGCTCCTCCAAGTGATCAAGGGCAAGATGGTTCGCCTCCCGTTCATGGAGCAGGAACACCTCATCCTTGCACCCCCTTTGAACACACCATCGGGTGAGGAAGTCCTTGACATCTTCGATATTTCCCCCATCGATGCTTTCGACCGAATGTTCGTTCTCACGCCTGAACTTGTTCAGGTAGTTCCTGACGTTCAAGTATCTTTTTCCTGAAAGGTCGGCAAGTGCCGATGATAGATAGACGTATTCGAAATAGTCCCTGTGAGGAACGAATTCTAGCTCCGGTCTAGCTTTCTTTGCCCAAGTGAGGGTATTCGTTCCGACCATGGACAGACCAAGGTCGAGCTTGAGTTCCCTTGAAAGACGGATGATATCATCGAGCAGCTCCAGGTCGGGAGGACCAACCGGGGGTCTAATCAACCTTCTGCCATCATGTTCTGTCATTATTACGAGCGAATCCCCTGCCCAGGCCTTGGAATAGGACATGTAGTTCCCCCATGAGAGCATGGTCCCAGGCAGGTAATCAGAGTGCTCTGGAGGATAGTTACGATAATGTGACCTGATATCATTGATATCATCGAAGGTCACGGGTGTGAAATCCATTAACGATATCATTTGGACCGCCCCCCCTTGTAAAGCATGGGCCTCCCGGGGAATGGGGCGAATCCCAAACCGGTATAGAACTCCTCCGTCCCCTCCTCGGCTATGAGACCGATCCAAACCAGTCCCATCTTCAGGCCCGCATCGATAAGCTCCCTGACCATGAGTGCCCCAAGCCCCTTCCCCCTATGTTCGGGAAGGATGACCAGGTCCTGGATGTAGCCATCACTTGCTCTGTCGGATATCAATCTCCCCATCCCGATGGCCCTTTTCGACCGACCGTCGTAGGCTATGACGAAATCGGCGCTCCCCTTAATTAGATCAGGTATCCCCGAAGGGTCATATTCGTCCTTCCACCAATTACCTGCTCTATAGAGACCTACAACCTCATCGATAGGCCACTCCTTCACATGGAGCATTTCGATATCCGTTCCCTCGGTCCTAACCATCGGTCGATCTCCGTTACTTGATGATCTCAAGGGGTAGAAACCCTCTTTCGCCTCTTCCAAAGGAAGAATAGGGCAATGGATGAGATGATCACGATAAGGAACAGTAGGAACAGTAGTAACGGTGGACCTTCTCCCTCATCGCCCCCTCCTCTTTCGTCCTGGGGGAGCTCCAGCTGCCTCAACCGATATACGAAGACCTCGATGTTGGAAGGCGATCCCATTGTCTCGACCGCTTCATCGGGCATGATAGGCGAGTGGACGGCGTTCTGGTCCATAGCCAGTTGGGTCCCGTTCCCTCCCAGGTCGAACCTTACGGACATGTCATATTCGAGCCGGAACTCGACATAGTTCGTTCCCTGTAACGGTCTTGGGGCCTTGAGGCCTCTCCCGACCACTCCGAACGTCCAGACCTCCCCTGGGGTCGCATCGAGCTCCAGGGTGTCCACGCCCCCGTCAAGGAAGGACAGGGTGCTTTGGTGGTCCGTCCCCCCATCACCATTGGTATCTATCGTGAAGGAGAGGTCCCCGGCCTTGAACTCGGTAAGGTCAAGCCCTCTGTAGGTCATGGTAACCGTTGCCTTGGTGGCGCCTTGGGGCACGTTCACGTATTTGGTCTGGTTCACGAGAGAGAGCGGGTTCATGGCCTGATCGTTGTAGCGTGAATACTCCCCCGACCATTGGGCCAATGCAGCGGCAGCCCCTACGAGGGCGGTATCGGAGACACTTTGCTCGTCGTAGGCCTTGATGGCGTCCAGTACCGTTATCTGGCCGGGGTTGGCGCACATCCGCCTGAGCCTCTCCAGGGTCAGGGCTATGCCGACCGCCCTGTGAGCGTCAACGATGCCGTAGCCCTGCACGTAATCTATGGGCTTCCCGCCCCACCCTGTCGAATCCGTGTCCCCTGCAACGTTACCGCTCTCGGGCGTCGGGGGAAGGAACCTTGCCGAGGCCTCCAGTATCCATTCGACCTCGTGTATGCGGGTATTGGGGTTCCCGTACCACCACTCAGGGTCGTCCCCCGAGTAGTCCTCATGGAGTCCCGAGACCTTCATGGAAGGGGCGGCCTGCCAGAGGAGGGCAACGAGCCCCGCTACGTGCGGGGTCGACATGGATGTCCCGCTTATCGCCAGGTAGTAAGGGTTCGTGTTGCCTCCGAAATAGGTACCGGAGCTGATGACGGTCCTCCTTGCAGAGCACGACCAGATGGTCCTTCCCGGGGCTCCCACATCAGGATAGGTATGGTTGGCTCCGACCCTTCCCCTTGATGAGAAATCTGTAACGGCCGAGCCATCCCTCTCATAGGCTGCGATCATGACCGCTATGGGGGTGTTGCCCTGGCCGGACGTGGTAAGCTCATTGCCCTCAGGGTCGTCCCTACCGTCGTTGCCAGCGGACCAAGTGGAGACGACGTTGTTCTCGAAAGTGATCTTCTCTATGACCTTCGTTAGGGCAGATTCAGGGTCATACTCCGTGACGGTGGAGTGCCATGAGTTGGTCACGACCCTTATATTATGGGGGTTGGACCCGGGTCTCGAGTTAAGATATACCCATTCCAGTCCCTGGATGTAGCCGTCCTCGGTCGGTGTTGTGGCCGATTCGGGGGTGGAAATGGTCACACCTATGAGGTTCGCCCCCGGAGCGACCCCTCTTCTTGCACCAGCCGAGGCATCGCCGTTGCCTGCAACTGTGCCTGCAACATGGGTCCCATGGCCGTAGTTCACGTCGGTGTTCTCCGCCTCGATCCATATGTTGTTACCTGCATCATAGACGTTGACAACGGTCTTGGTGCCGTAGTCAAGGTCGGGGTGCCCTGCGTCTATCCCGGTGTCAACGACCGCCACCGTGACCCCCGTGCCGTCCACTGGACCCTGAAGGCCCAGCGGCAGGTCCCTCAATGAGGACCAGACCTTTGTTGCGTTTATGACCTTGGTCCCCATCTCCATGTCATTCACGACCTGGTCATTGTTCTCGACATACGCAAGTCGGTCCCAGGACCTGAGCACCTCAAGACCGGCCCTTGGCCCCCTCACCGATACGGCATCTAGGGTCGTAAAGGTCCTTTTTAAGATGAAGCCAAGGTCCGATAGTCGCCCCAGGTCACGATCTGTCGGAGGTCCGCGAAATCTTAGGATGAGGTCCAGCTCCGCCCCTTCGTCCTCAAGGACCCTGTCCAGGTCCTTGGACAGTAAAGGCCGCGGTCCGGTGATCTCTCTACCGGGCGCCTCACCTATGCTGAGAGCTCCGGTGAGCATAGGCGCCATAAGGATGAAGGTCAAAAACCCAAAGAGGACCTTGCGGACCATGTGATGTGAACCCTGCCCCAGGCAATTAAATGTTTTCGTTGAAGGGGTCTGGACATGCGGCAATTCCAGTTTAGGCCCAAAACAGGTTCCCTCTATAGGTTATATATATATGTATGGATGCAATACAGTCTACGAGCACGATCGGGATGGGGTCTCGCTCTGGGAACGGACATCAGAGAACTTTGAGCATTGGGTCTAAAGGGCAATGGTGAAGGGTAGATGCACCTTAAAGAGGTCCAGATGGAGAACTTCAAGACCTTCAGGAAGAAGGTCACGGTCCCCTTCTACAAGGGTTTCACAGGGGTCACCGGACCCAACGGGTCCGGAAAGTCGAACATCGCCGATGCCATACTTTTCGTCCTGGGACCAAGGAGTTCCAAGATGGTCCGGGCCAAGAAGCTATCTGACCTGATCTTCCATGGTAATGACAGCTTCAAAGCGGCCAAAGAGTGCAGGGTCACTTTGATATTCGATAATGCCGACAGGGTGATACCTGTCGATACCGACGAGGTCTCCCTCAGGAGGGTCCTCAGGATATCGGTGACCGATCCGAACAATACCCTATCATATTTCTATGTCAACGGAAGGTCATCTTCACAGTCGGAGTTCGAGAACATACTTGTGCATGCCCACCTTTCCGCTGAAGGCTACAACATCGTCCTTCAGGGGCAGATCAACGAGTTCATAAGCAAGACCCCTCAGAAGGTGAGGGAAGAGATAGACGATATTGCGGGTATCAGGCGATATGACGAGGAGATAAGGGCCTCCCTCCAGAAGAAGCAGTCCACCACGGAGAACATGGAGAGGATCGGCTGGTCGCTCGATTTCATCAAGGGGCGGCTCCGCGAGCTCAAGAAGGAGAAGGAGGAGGCGGAGAAGTACAGGGACGCACAGGTGCAGATAAGCAAAGCGAAGGCCACTCTCCTTTCGGTCCAAAGGACCTCCATAGAGGGAGAGCTCGAGGGTTACCAGAAGGCCATCTCAGGCTCGGAGAGGAGAAAGATAGAGCTTCGACAGGAGATGGAGGTCCTGGAGGGAGAGAGGCAGAGGAACGAGGAGGAATCCACAAAGGTCGGTAAGGAGATAGATGAGATCACCGGGGAGGAGGGGCGAAGGCTCAAGGAGAAGATGGATACGGCCAAGCTCGAGATGCTAAGGGCCAAGGATGTCATGGCCTCTGCACAGGAGGCCGTGGTAGAGCTCGAGACCGAGAAGGGTTCAAGGCACCATGAGATCAAGGACATCAAAAGGAAATCATTGTCCTTGGCCAAGGAAGAGGAGAAGGCCTCTGCAGAGGTCGCAAAAATGACCGAGGAGATAGGCTCCTGCAGGTCCGACATTGAGGGAATAGAGAAGGAACTGGAACGGAACGACTCGGACATCCTTGAGCTGAGAAGGGAGTTGGCACTTGCCTCTAAG
Organism: uncultured Thermoplasmatales archaeon; assembly: GCA_964563055.1. GTDB lineage: Archaea > Thermoplasmatota > Penumbrarchaeia > Penumbrarchaeales > Penumbrarchaeaceae > JALOTP01. The sequence goes on from CAZLVP010000014.1 coordinate 30,971, forward strand.
AGGGTTGAGACCGTAAGGGACAACAGGGGAGAAAGGCTCATAGAGCTGGACAGGGCACGGGCCTCTCTCGAGGCAAAGAGGACCGCCCAAGCGGACCTGGACCAGCTGATATCGACGCTGGAGTACGAGGTCAAGGACCTTTCCCAGAAACTGAAGGAATCGAGCAGCAGGTCGCCCGAGGAAATGGTAAAAACCCTACAAGGCCAGTTCATGCAGGCAAGGGCGGCCGAGAAGGAGCTCGGGTCCAGGATGAAGGAGCTGGACCGTGAGATCACTGCGCTTAACAGGACATACACCCAGATGAAGCTCGAGCTCGAGGCCAACGAGAAGCTTTCCAAGGGTGTGGGCATGGCGGTCGATGAGGTCCTTACCGCAAGGGACAAGGGTGAGATCAAGGGGATAATCGGTACGATTGGCGAGCTGGGGAACGTCCCGGAAGAGTACTCGTTGGCACTGGAGATAGCGGCCGGTGGGAGGATCTCCGCCGTGATCGTGGAGGACGATGAGGTCGCAGCCAACTGCATTGAGAGGCTCAAGAGGAAGGGGAGGGGTAGGGCGACCTTCCTCCCCCTGAACAAGGTATCATCGAAACGTCCAGGCGCCAAGGCGTTGATGATCAAGGACGACCCCCACGTCATAGGACTGGCCGTGGACCTTGTGAAGTTCGATGCGAGGTACAGCGGCGCCTTCAACTGGGTCTTCGGCGACACGGTGGTGGTCGATGACCTGTCGGCCCTGAGGAGGCTCATGGGCGGTGTCAGGATTGTGACCACGCATGGTGAACTTGCCGGGGCGGGGGGTGACATCACCGGCGGGTCCATTGCCGATAGGAAGGAGGGTTCCGGCTTCGGGAAGAGGTCAAGGAGGGAGTTGGAGGGCATATCCATTAAGCTCCAGGGTCTGATGGCAGAATCCGAGCAGCTTACCGTGGAACTGAACGAGGCCAGGGAACGGGCGAACACCCTTGAGATGGAGATACGCAAGCAGAACTCGGAGCGTGAGGACAGGGAGTCCAGATTAAAGAGGATAAAGGAAGGCCTGGACTCGTCCGGGACATCGCTTTCGGAGAAGAAGGGGGAGAGAGCGGCCCTAATGGAAGAGATAGCCTCGATCGGTGCGGCCATTGGCGGGCTAGAGACCGACTGTGTCTCAATGGAGGCCGACCTGAAGAAGGCCACTGAGGACCGAGATTCCCTGCAGGGAAGTTTGGAAAGGGCGACCCCAAGGTCCATGCGGGAGAGGTTGAAGGAGCTGAGGGACAGGCTCGACGCGCTCTCCGCGAAGAGGTTGGAACAAACGGGTATAAGGGAATCATCAAGGTCCCAGCAGGAGCTCTTCAGGGGAAGGACCAAGGAGCTAGAGGTGCGGCTTGGCGAGATCGATGCAGCGGTCCTGGCCGCCAAGAAGGAGATGGAAGAAGCAAAGGCCAGACATGAGCGGTTCGAGATAGAATGGAAGGCCCTTGAGACAGTGATAATGCGCATCGATGAGAGGACCAAAGGGCTATATGAGAGGTTGAACGAGCTCACCAGGGAGAACGAGAGGGTGCTCTCGCAGAGGGAGAGGGCCCGTAACGATATCATGGTCCAGGACCAGGTCATAATCACGCAGAGGACGAACATCAGGGTAGCGGAGGAAAAGCTATCTGACGTCATGAGGGAGCTCCAGGCCTTCAAGGACGTGGAGCTGCTGGAGAGGCCTTTTCCGACCGAGAGGGACCTCCAGAGGAAGGTCAGGGAGCTCGAGACCATCCTTGAGAACGCTGGCAACGTGAACCTGAAGGCCCTCGAGGAGTACGAGGAGATGGATAGGAAACGCTCCGAGATAGATACGGAGCTCAAAGCGCTCGAGAAGGAGAAGGACGAGCTCGAGAAGCTCATCTCCTCGATAAACGAGAAGAGGAGGACCGAGTTCCTCCACGTCTATGAGGCCATAGACAAGAACTTCCGGGGGATATACGGGAACATATCGGGAGGAGGTGAGGCGTTCTTCGAGCTGGAAGTGCCCGAGGACCCGCTCTCGGGCGGTCTAATAATCCACGCCAGGCCACCGGGAAAAAGGATGACCCGGTTGGGGGCACTATCGGGTGGGGAGAAGTCACTCACCTCCATGGCCTTCATCTTCGCCGTCCAAGCATATGACCCCTCCACTTTCTACCTCCTTGACGAGATAGACCAGAACTTGGACGCCGTAAATGCCGAGATAGTCGCAAGGATGGTAAAGCAGAACGCATCCTTTGCCCAGTTCGTCCTGATATCGCTCCGCAAGATAAGTTTAAAAGAGGCGCATCACCTATATGGTGTCACGCTCCAGAAGGGAGAGTCGGTGATAGTCGGCAAGGTGGACCTGAGCGAGGTCGAAGCGTACGAGAAAGGGGATGGGAGAGCCGTTAAGGCCCCATCTGCCGAAGGGGGTGCCCAATGAGCACTGATGCCACCCCTCACAGGCAGCTCACCCTCGATATCGAAGAGGAGGTCTTCAGCCACCTTGTATTCCACAGGTCGCTCATAGATGACAAGGACGAGGTCCTCTACAAGCGGTTGGAGAAGTACCTGGAGGTCCTGAAAGGCCTGAAAGAAGGTGTCCATGTCACCATAAAGGACCCTTACAGCAGGTCCATTGCGATGGTCCTGGAGCTTGCGACCGAGGAGTTCCTTGACCCCTGGGACGTGGACCTGGTCCGGTTCTGCAAGTTGTTCATGAAGAAGTTCGCAGCCCTTGAAAGGCTCGATCTCATGGTGGTCGGAAAGCTCATAAGGATGGCATACACGGTCCACAATAAGAAGTCGGAGAACACCCTTAAGAAGGCCGAGCTCCCGACGGAGGAGGAGCTCAGGGACGATGATGCTTTCGGGGCATGGATGGACGACGATGAGACCTTCGCCGTTACAAAATCCATCCTCAGCTCAGGCCCACCCATGTTGAACGAGTCGCTACTTCACAAGGGTGACAGGCCGGTCACTTTGCTGGACCTGTTGAACGCTCTCGAGGACGTCGAGAGCGAGATGGACCTACTAAGGGCGGAGCGGCAGCAGAGGCTCGAGACGAGGCAGAGGTTGGAGAAGGAGAACAGACGGAACATCAACGACAAGGTCTATACTGAGGACCTCGAACAGGACATGACGCTAACCTGGCAGAGGGTCAACAAGTTCAACGGGCACCCTATACCCTTCTCGCAGATTGAGGAGGGCTTCGAGCTCGATATCGGTTCTACGCTCATCTCCCTTCTATACCTTGCAAAGATGGAAAGGGTCCTCATATGGCAAAGACAGTTCCCTCGCGGGGAGATCATGGTCAAGAACATAGGCAGGGGCAGAGAAGGGCTGGAGTACGGGGAGCTGGAAGAGAACCTTGAGAAGGCCAAGGCCGGTGAGGTAAGGGTCCACAAGCCCGCCGAGCTCATAGTCGAGGAACGCCCGATCCCCGGTAACTGGAACACGTGAGGGGATGCCTTGACCGATGAAGCTATCCCTCCCGGTAACAACGGGCCGGACCCCATGCTGCTCCTTGAGGCGGCGCTGTTCTCCGCTGGCAAAGCGGTGGATGCAACGGAACTCTCGAATACGACAGGGATAGAACCTGCCATGGTCCAGCTGTATCTCAAGAAGCTCATACAATCCTATACGACAAGGCCTACTGCCATTGAGGTTGCCAAGGCCGGCACGAAGTACGTTCTCCGCCTCAAGGACGAGTTCGTCGACAGGGTCAGGACGCTCGCTTCCCCGGAGGTCTCCTCCAAGCTGTTGAAGACAGCAGCGCTAATAGCATATCATCAACCAGTGAAACAATCGATGCTGGTGGAGATGTACGGGGTGAAGGTCTACGACCATGTCCAGGAGCTGATATCGCTGGGTCTCGTCAGGGCCAGGAAGGAAGGGCCTACGAAGGTGTTGTCCACCACTCACCGCTTCTCCGAGGTCTTCGGGATAGATTCCGTGACGAAGAACAAGGTCAAGGGGCACGTGAAGGAGAAGGCTCTGGAGAGGATAAGGACAGTTGCGAAAGCGACGCTGGAGAGCTTTGAGGACGGGAAAGAGGCGGCAACCGATGCTTCTCGGTCCGCCGGACCTTCTGGTCCTGATCAGGTCCAATCAACCTCATCAGATGAGCCCAAGACCTCTGGCGGCGGTGTAGAAGGCCACCATGAAGAGGAAGGCGACCAGAAGGTAGAACAGGTATAGTCCGCGCACCTTCCTGACGACCATAGCCCCCAACTGCGCCCCCAATACAGCCCCTGTCGCAAGCGGCACGGCGATGAGCAGGTCCACATCTGCTCCCGAAATGACGAAGACCCTGAAGAGGGTCATCATCGCAAGTACCATCATGGTCGTGGCTATGGCCTTCTTCACGTTCTTCTTCAACAGGGTGACCTGCAGAGGCATGAATATGGCCCCACCACCGATGCCGAAGGCCGAGGAAGCGGTCCCTGCTAGGAAGGAGAAGGGTGCTGTGATGAGAAGTTGGTGCAAACCTTTCTTTTCTGAGCGGTCCCCTTCATCCTCTCCTTCACCTCTCCCCTTTCTCGTTCTTGATATGAGTATATATGTCGTTACACAGAACAGGAGCAGGGCAAAGAGGATGTAGAAAGGTCTTGGTGAGAGGTTGATGAGGATGAGATAGCCTGCAAAAAGCCCTGGGACCGCCGGGACTATGAGCCAAAGGGCCATCTTTACATCTACCATCCTGTTCCTTAGGTAGAATACGGAACTGGAAAGGGAGTTCGCAAGTATCATGGTGAGGGAGAGAAGGACCGAGGAAGCCATCCCCTCCCCCCAAATGAATAACATGAAGGGGACCGCAAGGAAGCCCCCTCCTAGCCCTGTCATGGCACCGAGAGCGCTCATTACCATCCCGGCAAGGAACAGTATGAGCACCGACAGTGTTGGGTCCATCGACCTTCGGTTATGCACTGAGCGTTAATAATCCGTTCGGAAGGTGAGATCGGGGAGGTCCCATTGCAAGGTTAATTAATCCGCAAGGTCCATCAAGGTGGGCAGGGTGGGTCCCTTGGAAGAAGAACCGCCTATGGGCAGCGAGACAGAGGACCTGAGGACCATAAGGACCTTCATGGACCTCCTCTCCCATGATATCAACAACCACATCTATGGAGCTACAGGTTATATGGAGCTCCTTGAGACCATGGTGAGGGGAGATGAGCCAAAGGAGAGGTTCCTCCGGAACTCCATGAGGGAGGTCAGGGCCATCGCAGCCCTACTGGACAACCTTCGTCTGATAACCATGATATCAACAGAGCCCTTCGTCCCCGAGCCCGTGGATATCCGGACAAGGCTTGCCATTGCCTCGGAGTCCGTGAGGTACTATCTTGACGATAGGGAACTGGAGCTCGCCCTGGACAGCTCAAGCCATGATGTGAGGATAAGGGGGGACCGGTTCCTCCATGATGTTCTGGTACAGATACTCTCCAATTCCATCAAGAACGACCCTTCCCCCGTTGTGGTGGTCTCGGCCAGATGGACCGCTGGAAGGGGGGTGGTAGAACTGGTACTGGAGGATTTCGGGAAGGGTATGAAGGACGAGGTCAAGAGATCGGCCCTGATCAGGTACGCAAAGGTCGTCGGAGAGGGGAATATTCACGGCAAGGGGATGGGGCTTTCGCTCGTCCGGACCGTCATGGAGAGGTATGGGGGTATGATACGGCTCGAGGACAGGGTCCAGGGGGACCATTCAAAGGGCCTTAGGGTCGTGCTGGCTATGCCCTTATGGGAAGGTCCGGACCATTAGCGCTCGGTCCCTATGGCCTTTCTCAGCTCGTTCCCCTCGAACCTCTTCCATTTCCCGAGCTTCAGCCCTTCGAGCCTAAGGGCCCCTATTCGGGTCCTCTCGAGCTCAAGGACCCTGGAACCCACTGCCAGGAACAGACGTTTGATGATATGTCTCTTGCCTTCGTGGATGGATATGAGGACCTCTTTGCCCCTTGGATGCCTTTTGATGGAGAGCACTCTGATGTCCCTGATGAAGGTCCCATCCTCCAGACCGACACCCCGCTCCATTCCTTTCAGGTCCTTTTCGGGAACGGTGTCGGCCACCACTGCCTTATAGGTCTTCTCAATGTTGTATCGCGGGTGGGCTATCTTGTTGGAAAGCTCCCCGTCGTTCGTTATCAATATGAGCCCGGTGGTGTCCAGGTCAAGCCTGCCAACAGGGAAGCACCCTTGTTCCCTTGCTCCAGGGATGAGGTCAACGACATATGTCCGACCCCTGGCGTCATTGTCCACGCACAGGGTCCCAGGGGGTTTGTTGAGGACATAATAGGAGCGCTCAAGGGGATCGACGGGCCTATCGTCCAGGGATACTAGGTCCCTGTCATTGACCTTTATACCGGGTTCGCTGACCATGGACCCGTTGACCTTGACCCTGCCACCCGCTATCATGCGTTCGCAGGCCCTCCTGGACCCAAGGCCGCACATTGATAGGTACTTCTGGAGCCTTAGTTCCATACCATCATTCCTCTGGTGGGCCAGGTGGTTCCAGGAGCTTCTCCGGATGCTCTAGCTGGTCAGTGAAGTACATCATCGCTTTGCCCAGGTAGAACCCGTCCTCCATCCTCTCGTCGACGGAACCATGTATGGGGAGTATCGGACAGACGACGACCTTACCATCCTCGGCAATGGGGCGGTCCTCCATCCTCCCGATGACCATGAAGACGGAGGTGTTCCCTATCTCGTAGAGGTGGTGGTAACCGGATGATAGGTCGAAGGCCCCAACGTTGGCGAAGAAGGCGGACGAGTACATAGGGGACTTGAGCACGGTCTTCCTGCTCATCAGACCGTTCTCCTCAAGGATTTTATATATAGGATAACCCAGCTTTATGATGAAGGAAGGGATCCACAAGAAGCTTTTAGCCTCCTTTTCCCCTTCGTCCATCCTCTTCAGGTCCCTGCCCTCCGCTATCTTGTCCCTGGCAGCCTCGACGGTATCCCGGAGGGTGAACCCCTTCTTGAACTCCTTTTTGACAAGGGATATGGTAGCTTTGTTCGTCCATTCCTTCTTTACCGAGAATGAGAACCAGATGGACCTCCTCTGATAGATATGGCCACCTTTGGCGAACCTGTTCGCCCTGGGATATACGGTGAAGGTCTTGTAGAGCGAATGGAGCACCAGCATCAGGGGTGTTACCTTCATGCCGTACTCATCTGTCATCCTGTGGCAGAAATCCGTCATCCCCCTTGCTTTGATGCTGAGGTTCCAGTAGACGATGGATTCGGACTTGCGCCTCATGAAGAAGGGCATCATCCGCCTGTACCTGGGAAGGTCCTTTACCCTGACACCGTCCGGCCAGCCCATAGGGATCGTTCCGTGAACCGTTTGCAGGGATAAAAGCTATGGCATCAAGGCCTTGAGCGTACTCACCCATGGAAGCAGTCTTTATATCGTGGGGGCGTGATGGAGTCGAGCAGGGGTGAAATGGTGTCACTTAAGGGGAAGGACATAGTGACCATAGGGGACCTTAGCGATGATGAGATACATTCCATCCTGGACATGGCCAGGACCATGATCCCTATAGCCAGGGGACAGAAGAAGAGCAGGGCGCTCGAGGGGAAGGTCCTCGCATCCTTATTCTTCGAGCCATCGACTCGGACAAGGCTCAGCTTCGAAACGGCCATGCACCGGCTCGGGGGAAGCGTGATAACCATGTCGGGGACAGAGGGGACGTCGCTCATCAAGGGAGAGACCCTTTCCGACACTATCAGGATGGCCGATGTCTATTCCGATGTCATGGCGCTCAGGCATCCTAGGGAGGGTGCCGCAAGGCTCTCGGCCGGGTTCGCGAAGAACCCCGTCATAAACGGCGGGGACGGGGCGGGACAGCATCCGACTCAGACCCTCCTTGACCTCTTCACCATCACCGAGGAGCTCGGTGACATCTCCAAACAGCATGTTACCCTTGTCGGTGACCTCAAGTACGGCAGGACAACGCACTCCCTGTCCCTGGCACTTGCCAGGTTTGGTGCCTCCATGAGCCTTGTGGCCCCGGACATCATCCAGATGCCCAAACATATAGTGGCCGACCTGAGGTCCATGGGAGCCGACATCCATATCACTTCCGACCTCAAAGGAGAGGTCGAGCGGTCCGACGTCATCTATATGACAAGGATCCAGAAGGAGAGGTTCCCCGAGGAAGAGGAGTACAGGAAGGTCGCAGGGGCATACAGGTTGGACCTGTCCCTTATAGAGGCCGCAAAGAAGCGGATGATCATCCTGCATCCTCTTCCCAGGGTTGACGAGATAAGCCCAGAACTTGACAGCACCCCTCATGCCAAGTACTTCGTCCAAGCGTTCAACGGGGTGCCTGTCAGAATGGCCCTGCTCAAGCTCGTGATGGGGGTGTGAGAATGAAGGACCTCAGGATAAATCCTATCAAGAACGGGACCGTCATAGACCATATAAAACCTGGGACCGCCCTCAAGGTGCTGGAGCTGCTCAAGATCGATGTGACGGAGAACAAGGAGATCTCCGTCGCCATGTGGGCGCATTCCAAGAAGCTCGGGTTCAAGGACATCATCAAGGTCGAGGACATGGAGCTCAAGCCAAAGCAGGTGAACCTCCTTGCCGTTGTCACACCGAACGCTTCCATCAGTATAATCAGGGACTACAAGGTCATAAAGAAGTTCAAGGTCGAGCTGCCCTCGGACATCGAAGGCATAGTGAAATGCGAGAACCTGAACTGCATTACGAACCAGAGGGAGCCGGTGCCCAGCAGGCTCTTGAAGGTCGGGGATGACCCTCAAGCCTATAGGTGCTTCTATTGCGGCAGGGACCAGGAGAACATAACCTCGAACATCATCTGAGCGACCCCTCCGCCTCTTCCAGGATAAGCTTTCCTGCCCTCAGGAGAGTGAATGCTGGAAGGCTCGCGGACCCCGCAAGGGTCCTGTCGGACGCCACTATCTCGGATGAAAGGGGGATATGGACGAAACCCCCTTTACGATCGTTCCCCAAGCACCATTGGAGCAGCGTATAGAAGACTTCGTTGCAGAGATAGACCCCTGCCGAATAGGAAAGCTTAGAGGGTATGCCCTCATCCTTTAGCCTGGTCATCATCCTCCTACAGGGCAGGAGGCTCCTTATTGCCAAGGGGCCCTTGGGATCGATGGGCTCTTCCGATGCGGTCCTCCCCGATGCGTCGGGGACCTCCGATGCCCGGAGATTGAGAGCAAGCTCCTCCAGCGCTATGTGGCCTATGGTCGGGTTGAGACCGAATGAGACCGTCAGGTCGGACCTTAGGTCCTTTAGAGCGGCCATCAGCACCTCCGATGCCGTCCCATAGACGACCGGGAGGACCAGGCAACTGATACCTTCCCCTGATGCTGCCAGGGAGCGGACGAGCTGTTCAGTGGGATTGGTCCCGAATTTATCGAATGGGCCGAAGCCCGTGACAAGGACCTTCATCCGGTCTTGCTCCGAGACTTCAGACCCTCTTCCTCAGCCAGATATAGGATGATGAGGCAATGGTCAAGAGGACAATGAGCGCACTAATACCGATCCCAACAGCGAGGAAGGGGAAAGGATCACCATTTGGATCAACGTCCGGTCTTACCTGGACGTTGACGATCGCAACCTTCTCAACAGGCGATGTGGCCCCGTCATCATCCTTAACGATGAGCGTGACGACGTACTTGCCTACCTTCTCATACTTGTGGCTGGTGACCTTTGAAGGCATGTATCCGCCGTACTCGTTGTCGGTGGGTGAGTGGGTCCCGTCGCCGTAGTCCCAGTAGTAACCAACGACCTCGCCGTCCTCATCGTAGGACCCGTCCCCTGAGAAGAGAAGTGGCTGGTCCTTGAACTTGGCGGAGACCGTGGGTTCCTTAACTACCGCCACGGGAAGCCTGTTGGCGACCGTTATCGTATGTGATTCCTCCCAGACGGTCCCCTTCTTATCGGTCATGTTGATGGTGACCGTGAACACCCCGTTCTCATCGTAGGTATGGATGACCTTGGCCTGTTTGGAAATGGTCCCATCGCCAAGGTTCCAGGTGAGCCCCACCAGGTCATCAAGGGGATTTGTCTCCTCGAGCTGGTCGTTGTAGAAAGCTCCGTCGGGATCATAGGAATCGGAGGCATCGAAGGTCATCTTCACCTTTGTATAGACCTCCCTGTTGTTGATATCCTTCCAGGTCTCTGCAGTTATCTTGGTAATTCCAACAGGTCCCTGATTGGTGGGGATTATCCTTATGGTGCAGGTGTCGTCGTCAGGGACCGAACCAACGCCCCTGTCCTTTACAACGAGCTTCACAGTGAAGGTCCCGGCCTTCTTGTAGGTATAGGTGATGATCATTCCGCTCCTTACCGGGCTACCATCGCCAAAGTCCCAGGTGTAGTTGAGCTTGTCAACGTAATCCTTGTCCCTCTTCTGGTCATAATCTACATCGTCGTTGGGATCGTAGGAACCTATGCCGTTGAAGGTTATGGGCATCCCGACCTCCAGATATCCCTCCTCGGGGGTCGGTCTGTTAGGTCCGGCCTCTGCTGTCGGGGGCATGTTGACGATCACCCTGTACTCGGGAGATTTCACGACCGATTCGCCGTCCCATACGTTCAGGGTGACGGGCCAGAACAGTTTCTGTTTGGAAGCGGCGCCTTTCTCGTTCCACCTGTGGTCAGCCTCGGTCGAGCTCGAGAACTCGGTCCTGGTGTTGTCTCCCCACTCCCACTGGTATTTCAGCGGGATGTCGGGTGTGCCGTCCATGTCCTCATCGAACCCGGGCAGGCCCTGCCATCTTGCTTCCTTGTTGAGCTGAGCCTCGACGAACACATCCGGGTCGTAGGAGAGCGAGCTGTTGAAATAGACCACACGGTTCTTCGTGGTGTTGAACTCGTTCAAGGACCATTCGTCCCCGCTCGGGTCGTGCGATGCCCTGATGATCGGTACAGGGGGTATGTTCTTGACCACGTGCAAGATGAAGGTCTTGTTCGTTGAAAGGGTGTTGATATCGGTCTTTGGACCGTCGAACACGGTCAGAACGACATAATAGTCACCCAGAGTGTCGAAGGTCGTATCTATGATATTGAAACCCTCATAATACTGGTAATACCCGTCCGGACCGGTAAGCTCCCATTCGAACTTGAGCTCCGTGTTGGGGTCCTTATCATAGGCGTACCCATTGAACCTGATGTCCTTCTGGGGGGTTATGTATGATTCCAGCTGAGGTCCGAACTCCTTGGGTAACTGAGGTGAGACCGTCAATTGCACGACGGGCGGGTTCTGGGACTTGTAGGCCAGTACCTTTATGGTGTGAGTGCCCACCAGGTTGCTCTTGTCCCTCACGGTGAGGGTGACGTTCACTATGAGCCACTGGTCCTTGGCGACCATCCCTGCTTCGAGAGCGGGGAGCTTCACCCTCCAGTTGAAGAGGGGGCTCTTCTGGAAGTTTGTCGATATTGGTATCGCCCAGTCCCTTCCCTTGAAGGATGCTGCCCCTGACCATTTGTAAACGAGGGTGTCGGTCTCTCCATAATCGTCCTCCCCCTCCGGGTCCCCATCATCTATGTTCTTGTTCGCCTCGCCGATATCCTCGGCCACCCATTTCGGATGACCGTAACCGATGCCATCAAGACCGACATCGTCCTGCGGGTCATATGACCTCCTTCCATCGAAGAGGACGTTCATTCCCTCTTTCAGCTGTGGATATTCATCATTGAACTCGGCATCCTCGTGGTCCGGATGGTTCGGGGGGAGCAGGAAATTCTCCCGGTTGACCGGGAAGCCCCTATCGGAACCGGTGTCAGCGTGCGGGATCCTCTCAGGGTGCTTGAAGGGAAGAGAGATCCAGCTGAGCTTCTGGTTATAACCACAATAGAGAATGAGGTCCATGGTCCTGTTATCGAAATCGTCGGGCTGGTTGTCTATCCTCCAAATGAGGATCCATATCCTCCCGCCCTTGATATCACCAGGGATGTTGGGGCGTCCGTCCTCGTCTATATCGATCCAGTAGCCAATACCGTCCATGGACTCTTCCATCTGTCTCTGGGTCTTCCACATCTCGGAAGAATTGGTGGTGTATGGTGTTATAGTCCCACCTGGGTTCAACGGGTCGTAGGGAGAGTCCCACCAGTTGAAATCGAATGACATTTTCCCTTCAATTCCCGCATCTGGCGATGGGTCCTCGAAGTCGTAATCACCATTGGTATCGACCCAGACATCGACCATTAACTGCTTTCCTCGGCCCATAAGGGGATTGGTACCCATTGAGATGAGACCGAGAGGGTTGATGGTCAGGTTCATGACCCCCATGTCGTTCATCTCGGTATTGTACAGCGCTGTTAGGTTCTGGCCTCTCCGTGGATAGGTGAAGTTCATGGGGTCGGACTTGACCTGGGTGAGGTTTATGTCCTCCTTGCACAGGCCGAACTCCTCACCGTTGGTCGTGAAGTTCACATCGTCCAGCCAGGTATAGTCCTCGGTCATGTTCTTGCACCTGAACCAGTAGTCCGTCTGTGGGTAATAGGATAAATAATTGGTCCAATTATGCCACCTCTGGTTCACAGGTTTCGTGTAATCCATGTCGAGCGTGGACCATCCGGTATGCTGGATGTAAGGGGTCTGCTTGTTGCTGGGCGGGACCCTTGATACATCTGGTTCGGCATCGGCACCTTCCACCGATCCCGAGCCGTTCATCAGGATGGCAAAGGAGCTTACAGCTAAAAGAATACCTACAAGGACCAGCGCGTACGCACTTGTTTTCATGGTTTCCCTCCAAATGCTGGATATCGGGCAATTCCAGTCTGCCACGCGGGGGATTGTGTATGAAGCATGGTATAGATAAACCTTCCCCGCAGTGCGATACCTTCTGGGGTAGGTCCATGGATACCCTGCCACACCGATTTTTCAACCATCCTTTGTGACATGGGAATTTGCTACATATTATCAACAAGGGGAGTGTATATAAGTCTATCTTTTACATGTGCTTTCGAATGGGGGGTCACTTATTCGATTGCATGGACAATAGCATGGACTCGAGCTGTCTGGAGACCCCTATGTAGACCTTGAGCTCTCCTTTCTTCCTAGCCTCCTCTGCATATCTGAGGAGGTCGAATATCTGGCCTACGTCCCTCCCCTTCTTGTGCATAGCTGTGGCCGCTTTATGGACGAGCTGAATTCGGTTGAAGGCCTCCGTTGCCTCCTTCTGCTTAGCGGCCTTATCCTCGTCGACCACAACTTCTTGAGGTGCTGGAGCTTGAGAGGCCTTTTCCTCCAGCTTGGGTTCTGTGGTAGGTCTCTCAGTTGATGGAGCAGGGGCCTTCTTAGGTTCTGGTGGTGTCGCATCCGGGATCTTTGGTCCTTCTACCCCTTCCCTCAGGGGTTGTGTTCCTTCAGGGACGAGAGTGAGCTTCTTTTTAACGAACTTCACGACCGGTTTGAGCTCATCCTTTCCCGCCTCTGTTTCGGATGGTCCTTGTGGTGGTATTAGTGGTTCAACCGGTCCCACCTCCTTTTTAGGAGGTATCGTGCTCTCCTTTAGGACCTTCGCGGGAGGGGCTACCTCGGCGACCTCTTCTGCCACTTCTACAACTTCAGCGGACACCTCTTCGATCCCCAGGCCTTTTACCGAATCCTCTAGGCCCTTGATGAGGGTCGATGCTATTGTGTAGAAATCGTCCCTGTTATCCCTCAGAGATGTCGCAAGGGCCTTGAAATCCTCCTTTGACCTTGTCAGCTCGGCACCAAGCTGTTGATAATCGGAGATCCTTCTCTGGACCTTAATGAGGATGTCCTTCTTAAGCTCCTCAGAGCCCAATCTGGTCCCTATGTCGTTGCAGATGGATACGGCCTTTTCGTAATCGCCATCTTTGTAGGCCGTAGCTACCTGTCTCATCATATCCTGGAGGGCTGGTACATCCCCTCCAAGACCTGTGAGAGGAACCAGCCTGGATTGCAGGCCGACCATGAGGTTTCCCGCGTCCCTCTTGAGATTTGAAGACCTGACCTCCTTGCCGTCGGCCATCCTGAAGGTGACCTTTTTGTCCTCCATCTTCATCTCGAAGGTGGGTCCGACCTCCTGTGGCGAGAGTACCTCTATCCTCTTGATCTTTCCAGTCCTCTCAAGGGTGGATGGGTCCAACCCCGTCGAGGGGGTGACCTCTATGGTGGAAGGTATAAGGTCCTGGACAGGTCCCCCTTCCCTCACAGATAGTCCTTCAAGGGATGATGGGTCGAGCCCGTGGACCCTGAGCCAGAGGGTCCTGAACGGTTCCTCAAGAGAGCCGGGGTCCCTGACCTGGTCCACATCGTCAAGGAATCGCTCGAGCTTCTCGAAACCGCTCTGGGGAGGTGTAACGTCCATGATGGTCAACCCGATAATATATGGGACAAGTACCGTTCTTTTTCATAAAAACTTTGCTATGGGTCCAGAACGTGAACAACCTCATGCATGTAATAGATGGCGCAGAGGAGTGGATGTTTGGAGGGTCAGATGATCGACGATGGTCCAACTCCAAACAGCCAGCCAAATAACGGTCATGATCTATATCTAAGCATTATTTGGCGTTTGCTAGCAGTGTGGCGCGCCATTTTTCGAGATCTAAATATAATTGACGGAAGAAAAACATTGAAAAATCACTATGTGATTTTCCTTGTCTTTTTCTTGGCAGAAAAAGATGGCGCAGAGGAGGGGATTCGAACCCCCGAGGGCGTGTGCCCACCGGATTTCAAATCCGGCGCCGTTGGCCGAGCTTAGCTACCTCTGCATTTTTTTTAGCCTAGATAAGCGAGGCCAACGGGGACCGAGTTGGGGGCGTAGCACCCAACTTGCGGAAAATCCTTTCGGATTTTCCAGCATTGGCCGAGCTTAGCTACCTCTGCATGTGCTATGACCCGCAGGGCATAGCACTATTTTAGGTCGCTTGTACTTTTCCATCAACGCTTTTTTCGAAAGAAAAAAGGGTTGTGGACGAGCTTAGCTACCTCTGCGTTCGAGGACTTGAGAAACGTTCCACTATTTGTGGTTGCCCGTTAGGGACCACCTTGGGGTCTTTCATAGGGATTAAATCGTAGCAATGTGTTCCATCTTCGATAGATGTGAGAAGCAGAGCGTTGGGCATTGTGCTCTTGATCTTTTGGTCCATATCGATACTGGCCTTGATAGTTGCCATAGCTCTCATCGTCCTTCATTTCCTGGACGCCTCCCCGCTCAAGGACCTCTCTGAGTTCCTGGTCGATGATACCATCGGCAATGCCGTTGTCGGGACCTTGGGCCTTACCTCCATCATCCTATCCATAGGCCTATTGCTATCATGGCTCAATGACCAGAGGTGGAGGGACCTACGCTACAAGATGGCCTTCTACCTCTACCATTCAAGGGTCAAGAAGGGACAGTTGGTCCCTCTCGACCACCTTGCCAAGGTCGCCATAAGTTCATTCGATGAGATCTGCGAGACCCTGGAGATGATGATCGGTAGGGGTGAGCTGAAGGGGCTTGTTGACCGGGATAAACGGCTCTACAAGCACCTTGGCCTGACCCGTGTGGGCATGAAGTTCCTCATGGCACTTCCGCCTGCCAAGCTCGATGGTCTTGAGGACGTCAAGAGGATGGCCCTGAAGGGGGCTGTATGGGAAGGTCCCAATGGGGAGATGGGCCTTCTCGAAGGAAGGGAAATGGAAGGCCTTCCTGTCGCCAGGCCTAAAGAGAACGCAAGGCAATTGGAGGATAGGCGAACCTGCCCCTACTGCAAGAAGGCCACCCCTGCCCATACCCATTTCTGCACATATTGTGGAGAAGAGTTCGATAGGACCGAGGCCGACGTCGGGTCCGAATACATATCACCAGAGAAGGTTCCCTCCCCCGAAGTGGGACCTACGGTCAGATCACAGTGAAAGGTTGCCTCAGTTCCTGAGGACGATCTCTATGTTGACGTCATCGGGGACCTTGATCCTCATTAGGGAGCGAAGGGCTCTGTCGTCCGCATCAAGGTAGATCAACCTCTTGTGGACCCTCATCTCCCATCTGTCCCATGTCTCTGAACCCTCCCCATCGGGGGATTTCCGGCACGGGACCACAAGCCTCTTGGTAGGGAGAGGAATGGGGCCGGAAAGATTTACACCGGTCCTTTCTGAGATGCCTTTTATCTGGCTGCAAACGCCGTCCAGGCTCTTAGCGTTGGTACCGGTGAGCGATATCCTTGCCTTGGCGACCATTCCTATCCACCTGCTCCTTCAAAAAGGGATCATTCCTTCTTCTCGATATCGAGGCACATCCCTGCCGCGACGGTGGTACCCATATCCCTTATGGCGAACCTGCCGAGCTGGGGGAACTCCTTGACCTTCTCTATGACAAGGGGCCTTGTAGGCCTGACCTTGACGATGGCGATGTCACCCGTCTTGATGAAATCGGGCTTCTCCGCCTTCGTCTGACCGGTCCTTGGGTCGATGGTCTTCACGATCTCCTCGAAGGTGCAGGCCACCTGGGCTGTGTGGAGGTGGAATACTGGGGTATAGCCTATGGCTATTACCGAGGGGTGCTGTAGGACGGCGATCTGTGCCGTAAAGGTCTTGGCGACCGTTGGCCTGCTGCTGTTGGGCCCAGCCACATCCCCCCTCTTGATATCGTTCTTGGCGACGCCCCTGACGTTGAAGCCGATGTTATCACCAGGCTCCGCTTTCTGCATCTGCTCATGGTGCATCTCGATGGTCTTGACCTCACCGGTCGCACCGGAGGGTGAGAACACTATTGTATCACCTATCTTCAGGACCCCTGTCTCTATCCTACCGACAGGTACGGTCCCTATACCGGTGATGGTATAGACGTCCTGAACAGGGAGCCTGAGCGCGAGCTCGGTGGGCTTCTGCGGGAGCGAGAGGTTGTCAAGGCACTCCAGGAGCGTAGGCCCCTTCCACCAGGACATGTTCGTCTGCTTCTTCACGACATTCTCTCCAGTGTAGCCGGATGTGGGGACGAACTGGACGTTCTCGTCCTTGTACCCTACCATCTTCAGGAGCTTGCCCACCTCGGTCCTCACCTCGTTGAACCTCGCCTCGTTCCACTGGGGCTTGGTGGCGTCCATCTTGTTGATATTGATGATGATCTGGTTGACACCGAGGGTCTTGGCAAGGAAGACGTGCTCCTTGGTCTGGGCCATGATACCCTCTGGGGCTGCCACGACCAGAACGGCCGCATCGGCCTGGGATGTCCCGGTGATCATGTTCTTGACGAAGTCGCGGTGCCCGGGAGCGTCTATGATGGTGAAGTAGTACTTGTTCGACATGAACTTCTTGTGGGCCACATCGATGGTGACCCCTCGCTCCCTCTCCTCCTTCAGGTTGTCCATGACCCATGCGAACTCGAAGGTTGCCTTCCCCTTGGTCTCGGCCTCCTTCCTGAACTTCTCTATGACATGGGCCTCAATATGCCCGGTATCGAGCAGTACGCGGCCCACCGAGGTGGATTTTCCGTGGTCAACATGGCCTATGAACACGAGGTTCATGTGTGGTTTTTCTGCGGGCATTGCCAACATCTCCTGTTCGGGTAGTCCCCTTATTTGTTCCAGATATTTAAAGCTTTGATTGTCGGGTCATCTTTCAAGCGCTGTAATAATCGGCCGTGGGCGGTTCGGGTTTGAGCCCCTTCCTCGTCCTTATTTCCTTTGTTACATTGTCCAGAAGCTCCCTTGGGATGGGTTCGAAGCCAAGGAACTCCGTGGTCCACAAGGCCCTACCCTGCGTCGCGCTCCTTATGGCGCTCGCGAACCCGAAGAGCTCTGCGACAGGTGCCTTGGAGACGACCGTGACCTGGTCGCCTTCCATGGGCATATCCTCTATGGTGCATCTCCTGGAATTGAGCTCCCTGCTCACGGGACCCATGAGCTCGCTCGGGACGTTGACGAAGACCTTCTGTTTGGGTTCAAGGAGGGTGGTCCCCGCCTCCACCATGGCCCCGTAGATACCTGATCTTGCGGCGGGTATGACCTGACCGGGCCCTCTATGGATGGAATCCTCATGGAGCTTTGCGTCCATTAATTTCACAAGGACACCGTTCACCGGTTCCCAGGCTCTCGGACCCTTGTCCATGGCCTCTTTGAAAGCATCGACCAAGAGCTCCCTGGTCTCGTGGAGGTACTGTATGCCCTTGGTGAGGTTCGTGAAGATGTTCCCGTTCCTTATCCAGTATATGCTCTTTGCATCATCCTTGTCCATTCCGAGCGCTTCAAGTTGCTTGGCAAGGGCCTTGGGGTCCTTGATCCTCTCATCGGAGTGCAGCTCGCCCGCCCGGATCGCGTTCACGATGGCGACAGGTAAAGGCTCGACCTTGAAGTAGAACCTGTTGTGCTTGTTGGGGGACTTACCTTCGAACTCCCTATCGGAGGGCTTGAGGACGGCCTCACGATAGACGACTATGGGAGGTGAGGTCTTGATCTCGACGCCCTGTTCGTTGATTATCCTGTACTCTGTGATCTCTAGGTGGAGCTCCCCCATTCCGGACATAAGGTGCTCCCCTGTCTCTTGGTTGATCTCCACACGAAGTGAGGGGTCGGCCTTTGCAACGGTCCTCAGGACCTCTACTAGCTTGGGCAGGTCCTTCATATGCTTAGCCTCGATCGCCACGGTCACGACGGGTTCGGAGACATGAGTGATCTTCTCGAACGGTTCCAGGTCCGGGTCACCTGAGACGGTCGACCCGGCTATGGCGTTCCTCAAGCCGGAGACATTGACGATGTTCCCGGCGACAAGCCTATCAACAGGGATCCTCTCCGCCCCGACGGACACTGATACCGCCTGGGCCCGATTGGAACCGGGGATACCTATGGTATAGAGCTCTTGTCCTCTCTCTATGGTCCCCGAGAAGAGCCTACCGACCGCTATCTCTCCCGCATGCGGGTCCATGAGGATCTTGGTGACCATCAGGGTGGGGGTGGCATTGGGGTTCGCGGTCTCCATCGCCTTTGCGATATCGCTGTTGAGGTCACCATGCCAGATGTGCGGGATCCTGTAATTCTGGGCGACCACCGGGCTCGGGAGGTGGGTGATTATCATGTCAAGGATGACCTTATGGAGCGGGGTCTCCTTGGCGAGCCTCTTCTGGTCCTGGGCGTTCAATCTTTCGTAGATGTCCTTGAAGGTGATGCCGGCCTTCTTCATGTAAGGTACCGAGATGGCCCAATTATGATAGGCCGAGCCGAATGCGACCGTTCCGTTCTCCGGAGAGACGAACCACTTGTTCTTGAACTCCTCGGGACAGAACTTGGTTATCAGGTCGTTCACATGCTTTATGATCTTGACGAACCTCTTCTGCATCTCCTCTGGTGTGACCTTCAGCTCGTTGATAAGTCTGTCCACCTTGTTGATGAAGAGGACTGGCCTGACCTTCTCTTTAAGGGCCTGTCTTATGACCGTTTCGGTCTGGGGCATGACCCCCTCGACCGCACAGGACAGGATGACGACCCCGTCAACTGCCCTCATCGCTCTTGTAACGTCCCCGCCGAAGTCGACGTGGCCTGGGGTGTCAATGAGGTTTATTAGGTATTTTTGTCCCTCGTATTCATGGACCATTGAGGCGTTCGCAGCATTTATCGTTATACCCCTGGCCTGTTCCTGCTCATCGAAATCGAGGAGCAGCTGTTTGCCGGCAAGCTCCTCGGATATCATCCCGGCACCGGCAATGAGGTTATCCGAGAACGTCGTCTTACCGTGGTCGATATGGGCTGCAGTGCCCATGTTCCTTATGAACAGGGGTTTGTCCATCAGCTTTTGGGCTTCCCGGATATTATCTTCTCTCCTTCCCATGCTTACCACCTTGTAGTTCTTGAATTGAACGGCCTCTTACCGCCTTAATGGGCCGATTTTGCGACCCTCTCGGACTCGTCCTTCTTGGCCACGGCAAAGCTCTGGAGGTCACCCTTCGCGGCCGCCATCACCTCGGAAGCCAAGCACTGAGCGATGGTCTTCTTGTTCTTGTGCGAGGCCTTCACCGTGCCCAGGCTTATGTTCCTGAGGGCTATGTCAACACGCCTTGATGGGGCGGTGTCAACGGCCTTGGGGACCGAGATACCTCCGAACTTGAGCCTTGTCACCTCTTCCCTAGGTGCGGCGTGCTCGATGGCCCTGACAAAGACCTGGATGGGGTTCTCCTTGGTCCTTTCCTGAACGATCATGAACGCATCGAGGACGACAGAGTAGCTCTTGGTCTTCTTCCCGGTGTACTTCTCGGTCCTCATCAGGTTGTTTATCAACCTCTCGACTATGGAGAGCTTGTGCTTATGGAAGGGTTTGTTCCCATGGCGAGCGCTCTTGTGTGGCACATAGGCGGGATCAAGGTTGATGAACGCCTTGAGGCTCGGGTCCTCCACCTTGACATCCTTTGTGGGGAACCTTCCGAAGACCAGCTCCCATCTCTCTGGTTCATGCTTCTCCTCGGGTGCCGCCACGGGCTGTGCAGCTTCGGGTGCCAAGGGAGGTGCAGCAGCTACAACTGGTATCTCCACTGGTGCTTCGGCAGGTGCTCCAGGGGTCGCTTCGTCCGTCTTCTTCGCGGCCTTTTTGGCCCTGGGCTTCGTCTCCTTCTTCTCGGTCTTCTTTGGTTCCTCTATCCGCTCGGGAGCGCCCTCGGCGACCACGTTCTCGACCTTGCCTTCCTTCTCGTCCATCCAGCTCACCTTCACCTTACGGGCTTCTCTTTCCTGCCCCTCACAAGCTCGTTCAAAGAGACATTGTTGACCTTTATGACCTTGTACCTGACACCCGGGATGTCCCCGTAGGACCTACCTTTCCTGCCGCCTATGCCCTCGACCATGACCTCGTCATGCTCATCTATGAAGTTGATGGCCCCATTGCCCGGAGCGAACGCGGTTATCTGTCTTCCGTTCTTTATGAGCTGGATCTTTACGGCCTTCCTTATGCCCGAGTTGGGCTGCTTGGCCTCTATCCCGACCTTCTCAAGGACGATGCCCCTGGCCTGAGCGGAACCTTGTAGAGGGTCCGACCTCTCCTTGAGCTTCAAAACCCTCTTCTTGAAGTACCTATCGTTCCAGCGGAACTTCAGGTTATCCTTCTTCAGCTTCCTTCCGGTGAACAGTCCGTTGGCCATGGGGGTCACCCCTATTTATGGGATTAACGGCGGGGTTACTTAAAACGGATATTTATAAGTTTGGTAGGAACGCTGGGCATCCAATGGTACGGTCAGACCTCATAACCCTTTCCTGATGAGGAAATAGGAAAGTCCGATGAGCGTTATGAGAACGGTCCCGCCGGTGATGTATAGGAACAGCGGCACCCTCCAGAACGGTACCGGTGGTTCTTTTTCCCCTATCTTGACGACCATGGTCTGAAGGTCGTTGGTGCTGTTCGTCTCCTTCCATAGACCCCTGTCCTGGAAGGAGAGTATGATATCATAGGTCGTTCCTGGCCTGAACGACCTGAACAAGTGCTCCAGCGTTACAAAGGACCCGGGCCTCAGGGCGCTCAGGTTGAGTACGATGACGGTCCTGTTCTCCGGTTCAGAGACCTCTTGGACCGTCAGGTGGATAGTGACGAGCTCGGCCCCTATGTCACCCAAATTGCGCACTTTGGCCTGGACCAAATGCTCCCCGGGAGGGAACGTACGGTTGAGGGCCTCGCCGGTCCTTCCATCGAGGCCTAGCCCCTCTATGGCTATCTCTATGAAATGTACTGTGACCGTTATGTTCAAGGACCTTCGAAGCTCCCCGCCTGGGACAGGGAGCGGCATGGTCCCTGCAAGCATCAGGGAGACCTCTTTGGTCCCGTTATCCTGGAAGCGGATTATGAACTGGTATTCCTTGACGCCGATCAGGGACGAGGTGAATGCTCCCGTATCGAATTGGACGCCGTCCAGGAGAAGATTGATGGTGAACTGGACTGGTTGCAGATAACCAAAGGCCCTCACCTTGAAGAAGAGAATGGCATCCTGTCCTTTGACCACATTCTCCGGCCGGACCTCAAGGGACCCGTTCAGGAGGTAGATCCCTCTCGATACGGGTGACCTTCCCACATTTAGCAGGAGCTCCACCGAATTGTCCGAGGTGTCCTCGGTCCCCGAAGAACATGCTATGATGGTCAGATTATAGATGCCGTCGGGGAGAGGGAACTCAACGATCAACCTGACATCGACGACCTTGGTGTCGTTCGCGCCCATGGTCAGATTCTCCGGAAGGACCAGAGTGATCCCCTCCCTGGAATCCAGGTCGGAGCAGCTGAAGCTCACATTATCGTCACCATTACCACTGTTCATGAGGAACAGGTTGTAGGTCAGGTTCATCATACCCTTTGATGGGGGGTCGTCTATCTTTTGGTTGGTCCCCGATGGGACCAATCTGATGTCATAGAACTGTCTGGATGAGTAGGTTACCGGGAATATGGTCCAATCTGGTTCTGGGTTCCCTGAGATAATCCTTGTGAGGACCTCATGTTCGGGGGGCAGTGGAAGAGGGGATATCACGAAATAGCCCATCTTGGGTCCAGAAGGGGATCCCAAGGCGACCGAGATATTGCCTGATGTAAGGGATGACCTTCCGGGGTCAAGTACCATGGTCCTTCGTGTACGGCCCCATGTGAGATCGCTCCCTGTGACGAAGGTCAGTTCGACCCTCTCCCTGATATTACCTGTGTTCTCGATCAAGACCGAGATCGGGACCGGGGTCCCTGGTTCGATGGTCCCCTTGACCTTCCCTTCAATGCGAGAAATTACCTTGTGGACCGCTCGGACGTAAAAGGTCAGTTCAATATCCTGGCTATGGCCTCCCCCCACGGCTCTTACGACTATCCGTCCAGGACCTGAGATGGCCCCCTTGGGTATGGTGGCATTTACAAAGACCGACCTTTGGACAACTGTCCCGGCCGGTACCATCAGCACCTCCGGCCCAACATGGACGTCCCTATCCACGGACAGATATCCTGAGGCATTGACCGTTCCGAACCTGAGCAGAAGGTCATTGTTCCATTTGCGGTTGGTGACCATGAACGAGAATGATACGTTAGCGGACGGCTCGACATCCGGCCCAACGGCCGATGGGGGGCCGAGAGAGAAGGGTCTCTCCTCGAGCCGTTCTATGCCCATCAGGACGAAATCGTCCATGAGCATGCCAGTCTCGTTCAGGCCGCTGGGGACAAGGTCCAGACGGACCCGGACCTTCTTTCCCAAGTACCCTCCAAGGTCCAGACCGATGAGAGGGTTAGAGCCGAAGGCAGGTGGTCTGGAGGAATAGCTCCAGTAACCAGCTGGTGTGCTCCCGGAGACGACCACCTGCATCCCCCTTGAATCGTTATAGGGCTTCCAGGAGGCTCCCCCGTCGGTCGATATCTGATGAAAGATCCTGCCCTTCCCATCAGTTGTAGGGGTGAGGTTGCCCCTGAACCTGTAGAGCAGATAGACCTGTGGCCGTCTTACCCCTATCTCGATGTCGTACGGGTCGGGGGAGAAACCCTCCAGATCGAGCTCTGGCGACAATAGTGAATGGGTCCCGTTCAAAGGGGTCGTCCCGTTCCCGAGGTCACCGGCCCAAAAGGTCCATGGAGCGCTATGCTGCTGGTCCTCCTGTTCGCCGACGGGGTGTCTGACCGGACGCCATCCCTCGGCCGGGTCGCCCCCCTCGGACATCGCTTCCCACCCCTCGAACGAAGAGCAGTCCCAGTACTCCCTTGCCACCCATACCCCGCTGTAGAAATAGCCCTTACCTTCCTGTTCGTACTTCCTTCCTTGCAGGAAGATCGGGTCGGTCGACATTGCCCTTGCATCCCCTGCGACATGTGCTGAGACATTGATGATGTAGGACCCCGAGATGGTGGGGGTCCATCTGAAGACGATCATGGGCGATGATGAGCCTTTGCCCGATGGTAGGTCGACAAGTACCATCTCTCTGAAGATGATATGGCCTCTGTCAGGATAATTACCCTCGTACCAGTAGGATGTACATGTCACCTCGACATCGGAGAGAGGGGCCTCGATATCATTGATGAGCCTTGTCTCTATGTTCGTGGTCCTGTTCACGGTCCCTATGATGAAGTTCTCCCAGCCCGAAACAGAGTCCGAACTGACCCTGGTCGAGAATATATCGAAGTGGACCATGGATGCCACCCTAGAGGGTCCGGTCCCTTCATCGGAGGTCCCGGGCGCGGGCAGGACGGTCAATAGGAGGAACAGCATGATGAACGCCATGCTCCTGGTCGGTCCGTTGGATAAGGCCACTTGCATCCTGCTCCCACCGGGTCCCGGTCGGTGGCTTAAAAAGATGGTACATGTTTAAGAACATATCGCCTGGCAGGGTGCATATCTGCCGTCATTCAGACCTGGGAAGCCCTGAGGGCCCTGTCCAGCAAGAGGTGGCAGACCGTTATCGCCTGATAGGAGTGGAGGACAGTGCCCGAGAGGGATAGCGAACGGGCCCTGTGGTCCCTTAGCATGTCCGATTCCTCCGGGAGCAGGTCCTGGTCGTCGGAAAGGATGTACAATACGGGTGTCGTGGCGTCCTGTGGCAGTAACGCCTTTGGGTCCGAGAACACATCGACGCCGTTCTCATCGAGGAGGACCGGTATGACGTTCCATGACCCCAGTATGTCACCGAGCCCGAGCCTGCTCACATAGATGCCATAACCGGCCCAGAGGACGGAGGGCATGGAGGGAGGGGGCCTTTCCAGGGCCTTCCTCATAAGGGATGCCGTCGATCGCTCGTCCGGGTTCAGCAGTTTGACCTCGTCCCCTAGAACGGTCAAAGTCCTTGGAGGATCGCCAGGTCCCTTGAGTAGAAGATGAACGGCGGTGTCCTTGCGTATCCCGTGTGAGATAAGGAGCCCCGATGTGACGCACCGGACCAACCCGTCCCACCGACCGGAGGCCCCGCACAGGTCGTCAAGGGAAAATCTCGGATCGCTCCTGGCCCTATGAGAGATGACAAGAAAGTTCCTCCTTGGGAGCGGAGGAAGGGTTGGCAGGTCCGAAGGGAACGGGATCGGAACGCACCTCTCTTACCCTTCAGTGCCTCATTTCTTGGAGTTCTTAAGTCCTTTCTCCTTCTCCTTTTCCAGGTCCTCCTTGATCTTCTTCTCGAATAGGAGCCTGGCCTTCTCCTTCCTGCGGATCGCTATCTGGGACGCCCTGATCTTCTCCTGGTACTTGTGCCTGATGGAGAAGAGCTTGTCCTTGTCTATGCCACCGGACTTATGGAGCTCCTTGGCCTCGACGAGCTTGCCCTCGTACTTCTCGATCTCGGTCCTGTACTTCTCGATATCCTTATTGAGCCTCTCGATCTTTCCCATGTCTTACCCCTCCAGTGCCCTCTTTACAACTTCCGATATTGTACCGTGGAGCTCCGTCCCTGTGGAGGAGAGGGTCGCTATTCGCGCCCTCATCTCGGAGACGTACGCTTGGTCCTTTATAGATGGAAGGTTTATATTAACGTTCATAAGGGCCCCTTTCAGACCGGACAGGGCCATATCGGCCCCGACACCAGCATCCGAAATGGAACCTTTGTTGCCCTTCTGGGAAACGGGGAGGGCCGCCTTCAGGACCTCTATGCAGCTATCTGCTGTCGAGAGAGGGGTGTCTATGGCCCTCTTGTAACCCTTTTGTATGGCCGCAGACCGGAGCGCCTTCTCCTCGTCCGTGACCTTGGGCATCTTGAACGCCTTCATTACATCGTTGAAGGCTACGGTGTCCTCATCCACCAGCTCAAGGAGCCTCTGTCTCAATGTTCTGCACCTCTTTGAGGCCTCGTTCATCTCTTCGAAGCTTTCCTTGTACTGTTCCTTTCCCAAAGTCAGCTGGCACACCATCTCGACAAGGGCCGCGCCCAGCGCACCCGAAAGAGCGGCGACGCTTCCGCCGCCAGGGGCAGGAGAGCTAGAGGCAAGCTCGTCAAGGAACCCCGCAAGGTCCATGGAGGCGAGCCTCCGACCGTCCCCGACCATCAGGTCTATGACCTTCTTGTCGGGTTCGAACCTGTAGAGCTGGTCAAGGCCGAGCCTGTCAATGGCATACCGCATGAGCGTCCTCTCATCGGACGCAGTTCCCGGACCATCCTTGTCTGAGTACCTCTTCCCAGCGAGGACAAGGGCTTCCATGGGGACGAGGCCGACGATCTCGCTACCCCCCACCTCCCCTCCAAGGGCTGCGGCCTCCTTCCTGCATGCTTCATAGGCCTCATCTAGGTTCGTGGTCCTGAAGTCAAGGAGGTTCATGGATACCTGGGCCATGTTCTCGTTGTACATCATACCACCTGCCTGTATCGCTTTCAGATACCCCGGTATCTTGATAGGTTTCCCGTCGGACCCCATTACCTTCTCTCCCTTCTCGTCGAGCTTGAAGGTACCGCTGGGCCTGATCCTCCCTGAGATGGTGGAGGCGATGGTCTTGTCCCCCTTGGTAAGGTTCACATTGAATGCAATGAGGATCTCCCTGGTGCCGGTCGCGGTCACCCCGCTCTTGGGAACGAAGACGGGCTCACCTATGTCGGGTCGGAAGTCGGGCATCCTCAATTTCTCAGGGAGGGCCTCGTACTCCCCCTTTCTGATGTCCGGAAGAGCTGTCCTGTCCCCCCTCCTTGCGGACCTCGCATAGAGGAAGACAGGTATCCCCAGCTCCTTCCATAACCGCTCTCCGAACCTGACCGCAAGGCCATCGCAATCCTCATAGGTCACGTTCCTTATAGGAATGAAGGGGCAGACATCAAGGGCGCCCATCCGGGCATGTTCCCCTTTGTGCTTGGTCATATCTATCAGGGAGGTCCCGACCTTGGCGGCCTGGAAGGCCGCTTCGAGCACCTCTTCGGGACCGCCCACGAAGGTGAACACCGTTCTGTTGAAATCGGCCCCTGGGTCCACGTTAAGCAGTTTGACCCCCTTGACGCTCCTGACCGCTCCCGTTATGGCCTCAATGACCGCCATGTCCCTGCCTTCGCTGAAGTTCGGGACGCATTCCACTATCCTGTCCATCCAGATACGCTCCGTTGGTCCAATGGCCCGTTGGCCTGGATTGGGGCGTATGATGGGGATATTAGATAAAACATGCGCCCGACCCGTTATCTTTCGGGCCATGGTGTTTGATGGACGTTTCATAAACTAATTTTACTTCCTATATTATTCGAACCCCTATGTCTCACAGCCCTTTTAGGCCCGGACCCGGCAGCGGGCGTTCGAACGAAGAGACCTCCTTCGGTCGACTGGTCTCGTTCTTGGCGGTAGCTCTGCTGCTAGTCACGGCAACCTTATCGTTGGTGACCATCGATGCGGACGGATCTGCCGAGAGAACGGTCCATACCAGGGCCGCACCGTCGGGTCATAGCACCCTCGATGATCTTGTCGTCCGTTATCCCTCCTATATTTCCGGTACCGGTCCCGACTACACAGTGACAAGGTCATTGGAGCTCGGTGCATCGGTCCCCATCTATGTTTCCGCAGGGCAGAGGTTGCTGTTCGAAGAGGGCACCTATCTGAACCTCACAGCCCCCCCCATCTTCGATGGGACCCAAGGTTCCCCTGTGGTCCTCCGGCCGGCCCCTGGTTCCACCTTCTGGGGCGGGCTCGGTCTCCTCGAGGCGGACCCTACCGCCAATCCTATGTTGAAGAACGTCACCATCGAGAGGGCCATCACAGGGATAAGGTCAGCTGGCTCGGACATGGTCCTCGAGAACGGAAGGATAGGCAACTGCTCCAGGGCCGGCATCGATGCGAGCAAGGTGTCCACCCCGACCGCTCGGGTCGTGATCAAGGACACCATCCTTACCAACTGCACCTATTACGGGGCCCAGCTATCCGACGTGAGAGAGGTCCTGATGGACAGGATAACGACCATATCGTGCGGGACGGGCATCCGGCTCTATAGGACCGATGCAGTGGCAAGGGAGCTATTCCTGCTGGAATCGGGGGGGTTAGGCCTTTCTCTGGTAGGTTCCAAGCTCACCGGCTCCGGTATCAGGGCCACCTCCTCCGCGAGCAGTGGTATCTCAACGACCTACCAGCTCCTGGTCCATAGCTCTGAGGTCGTTATCGAAAGCGGTACCCTCGGTCGTTCGAAGGTCTGCGCCCTGGCGCTGTCGGGCTCCACAATGGTCCTAAAGGGCATGGAGATCGGACCCGCGTTCACCGATGGGGTGCAGTCCAATGACTCCTCGGTTTCCTTGATGGATGTCAGGATATCATCGTGCAAGGAGAGCGCGGTCCATTCCGAGGGGTCGACCATGGACCTGTCCACCTCGGTCCTTGAGGACAACGGTAAGGGCTCAGGGAACTTCCGTTATTCGTCCCTTTACCTTAGGGGTTCCACCGTCAGAATGGTACGTATGGGCATCAAGGGATCGGGTGATACCCATATAGAGGCCGTGCGCTCCAAGGTAACCGTGGAGAACTCCACATTGGGCCCAGTGCCGAGGACATCCATAATGATTGACGGGGGCTCCAGGTTGGACATCATCGACACGTCCGTCCCTGGTATCATGGTGTTCAAAGACACGCTCTCTATCGCCAGGGTCATTGACCTCTTCATCGTTTCGGTAAGGGATTTCTTGACCAACAAACCCGTCATGTCCGCGACAGTGGATGTGATAGGTCCTGACAAGGGCTATTTGGGGTCCTACTCCACCGGTGCCGATGGGACCACGCAGGTCATCTCCACAGTAATATCGACCAATACGAGCGTTGGTAATAACTCGGGTTTCCCGCTGGGCCTTGCCGTGTCCAAGACCGGTTACGAGCTGACCATGATGGAGCTCCGCTCGGCGTCGACCGTGGTCAACGCAGAGCTATACCCCCCCAACGGACCTCCCGCTCTGACCCTGCTCAGACCGATGAACGGGACCCGGGCCGGACCCCGTCTCGTGGTGGAGGGCTATCTCACGGACGACCTCGGGGTGCATAATGTGCAGCTCAGGGCAGGCTCCGGCCCCTGGTCCACCCATCCTGTCACTACGTATGGCGATACTGGGTATTTCATCTTGAACATCTCGTTGAGCGGTTTGTCCCCAGGGCAGCAGTCAATATCGGTCCAGGCATTTGATGGGGTCCATACCTCCACAGTCCACACCAGGACCGTGATCTGGGCTGGCCCCTCAGTCCACGATACCGACGGGGATGGTCTCCTCGACATGGAGGAGGACCTGAACGGCAATGGGGTCGTGGACAAGGATGAAACGGACCCGCTCGATCCCGATACGGACGGGGACGGCCTTATGGACGGTCTTGAGCTCGACGAGAGCGATGGGAATGCGACCGATCCACTGGACCCCGACACTGATGGCGATTTCCTGCTTGACGGGATAGAGGACCGGAACGGCAACGGCCGTGTCGATACTGGCGAGACCGATCCCAACAACATCGATACGGACGGTGACGGCGCCTCAGACAAGGATGACCATTATCCACTTGACCCGTCAAGGATTGACCCGAAAGATGTGGATGGGAACGATGACGCCATGATGGTCCTGATACTTGCCATAGTCATCGTGGTCATAATAGGACTGACCATCTATCTGGTGATAGTGAAGACCTCGGGCACAAGGATGGGAAGGGAGGGGCAGGGTCGAGGTTCTGGTCCCATAGGGCCAAGGCCTGTCCAACGACCCTCGAAAAGACCGGCATCGATGATGGAGAGGGGGAAACGTCCGTCAGGACCCGTTCGGCGTGGCTCGGTCCCCGGAGGCCGTCAAAAAGGCCGCTTTGGAGGATAGCCCCTTGGTCCCTCCCAGAGCAAGGACCGTCAAGGTTGATGGGCATACCATCCACCTGTTGGGTACTATCAAAGGCCTCCTCTCGGAACAGGACCTGGTCATAGGGCACCTATCGAAGTTATCTCCGGCCGCTGTGGGTCTGCACATAGGTCCCCAGGAACTGAAAGGCCTCCGTTCAGTTGTTGATGGAAAGGTCAGGTCAACATACCTCTCTTCCTACGAGAAGGTCTATGCCCTCAAGCTCTCGCAGTTCGGGGAGGTCCAGATACCGCCCCCGTCCCTTGTAGGGGCCCTAAGGTGGTCCTTGGAGAACGACGCTCGTGTCATAGCTTTGGACTATTCGGACGACGATTACGATAAGGTATATACTGAGACGATAGGCGGGTTTACCCTTGTGAGGCAGTCCCTCAGGTTGAAGTCGCTGAACAGGAGGAAGGTAAAGAGCACGACGCCCGAGGACTTCTGCCTGGAGTGGGACTCCTGGGTGAACCGGTCCTCCGCATTCAGGAAGCTCGAGAGGAAGAGAGAGCTCCATTTCGCAGAGAGGATAAAGGCCGTTTCCTCGAAATTCATCCCGGTTGTGGTCGTGGTCGAGCTCGAAAGGTTGGACGGTATAGTCGGGTCTCTCGGGGGGAGAGGCCTTTGAACGTGAGGTGAGGTCCTGACCTTTGGCCGTTAATCGCCGATATCGATGTACACCAGGGACAAGATAATGTACAAGAAAAGAAATCCAATCCACCGTTCCCCTGGGCCAAGGTGGACTGCGGGGGACCGAAATAAGGGGTAACGCTCATGACCGGCGATGAGGATGCGGGATATTTCTTCTTCCAGGGACCTTGGAAGAACATCTTCCTTTGGCATTTCATGGAGGTCGAGAGGGAAGCGTTCATAGCGACCACGGTCATGGACATGGACCTGCTCCGAAAGCTCCAGTCCATCCTCATAGCCAGGGCTGACCGCAAGCTCAAGCTGAGGGTCCTCCTCCGGTTCAGGGAGGACGACCTCCTGAACAGGGATGTGGACCCTGAGACGCTCAGGATACTGGCCCTTCTTCTTGATGAGCCCAATTCAAAGATAGAGGTCCGCTTCCTCCCCAATCTATCTTTGACGGCCGTCCTCATGGACAGCAAGAAGGCCATAATGGCCACCGGGGACCTCACCTCGAAGGGGATGACCGAGGACCTGGTCTACGGCCAGCTTGTAATGGGCAGGGATGCGGTCTCGGACCTTGAAGAGGACATGAACAAGATGTGGGCCTCTTCGTCCAAGGTCACCCAGGACCAGATCGTAAGATACATGGATTCGGTCAGGGAGAGGCTCCTCATAAGGTCCGCCACGACCTTAAAGAGCGAGAAGCAGGGGCTCAGCTTCAAGGACACCGAGCACATCTCGCTC
Organism: uncultured Thermoplasmatales archaeon; assembly: GCA_964563055.1. Classification (GTDB taxonomy): domain Archaea; phylum Thermoplasmatota; class Penumbrarchaeia; order Penumbrarchaeales; family Penumbrarchaeaceae; genus JALOTP01. The sequence continues at coordinate 61,988 of CAZLVP010000014.1, forward strand.
GGTAGCCCGGTCCCTCCCTCCGGCAAGGACAGGGGCGAACCGCACCTGGACGAAGCGAAGAAGATCACCAAGGAGCTCCTCATTCGGGCAAGGGATGCGGCGGGGAACGGGAAGCTGACAGCGGCCCTTTTCTACCTAGAAGAGGGGTTGGCGCTCGAATCGGACAATCTAGAGCTCCTTCTGGAGAAGGGAAAGCTGCTCTTCCAGGAGAAGAGGGACATCGATGGCGCCCTTGCATGTTTCGACAAGGTCCTTGACCAGGACGAGAACAACAGGGATGCATGGGCGTTCTCCGGCATGTGCCATCATGAGAGGAACGCCCTCGAGGAGGCCCTCTATGCCTATGACCAGGCCACGGACATAGACCCTCAGCATTATCCGGTCTGGATCAAGAAGGGGGCCATCCTTGGAAGGCTGCAGGGAAGGGAGAAGGACGGGGTCAAGTGCCTAGAGTTCGCCCTCTCCCAGGACCCATATAATGAGGAGGCCTGGTTCAACAAGGCCGCCATCCTTGAGCAGAGGCTCGATATGATGGACGAGGCCGTCCTTGCCTACAGGTCCCTGCTGAGGATCAATCCCCAGCACGTAAAAGGGGCCTTCCGAATGGGCCTCATATCCTACAAGAAGTTGAACAATCCAGGGAAGGCCAAACAGTATCTCACCAAGGTGCTGGAGGCTGACCCCACCCATGTCCAGGCCGCGGTCTTCATGAGCGAGATAGCAGAGAGGGTGGACAAGGATTTCGATGCTGCCTTCGCCCATCTCGATTCAGTGGTCGAGGCCGCCCCTCCATCATCCGAGCTCCTCCACAGGGAGATAGAGCTCCTCATGCGTCACAAGAAGAAGTTCAAGAGGGCCCTCGAGCTATCGGAGGTCCTCCTATCGCAGGACCCGAAGGACCCGCTGGCGCTCTATGCCTCCGGGCTCGGGGCGCTGAGGCGCGACCAGGACCCGCAGAGAGCCCTCGAACAGATGAACGAGTCCATCAGGGCGGACCCGACCTTCAAGCTCGCACTCATATCCAAGGCCAACATACTTGCCGAACATCTGGGCAGGGTCCAGGATGCCATAACGCTACTGAAGGCCGCCCTCAAGCGGACGGCCAACGACCACGAGCTCTGGATGGAGCTCGGGACGATCTATTTCGACCTCCTGTACGATCCCAAGGAGGCCATGCAATGCTTCGAACAGGTCACCAAGCTCGACCCCAAGGGTACAAACGGCTGGTACAACAAAGGTCTCGTGCTCTCCAGGGGGTTGGAGAAGCACCAGGAGGCCTTGAAATGCCTGGACGAATCGACAAGGCTCGATGACAGTAACGCCATGGCATGGTACGAGAAGGGGAGGGTCCTGTCCAAGGTCTTCAACATGACCGAGGATGCCCTGAAATGCTACAGGAAGTCCCTATCGATCTCCCCAGAGGACCATGAGGTGCTCACCGCCACTGCTGTCCTCCTCAGGTCCAAGAACGATATCCAGGGTGCCGTCCAGATGTACCAGAAGGCCATAGAGGCCGACCCCGCCCAGATGGAATCATACCTTGGCCTATCCGACATGTATCTGAGGTCCGGGGACATCCCCTCGGTCCACAGGACCCTTGCTGGTGCCCTCCAGGCCGACCCGAGGAACGAACGTGTCTGGCTTATGAAGGGTGACGCCTTCAGACAGCAGAACGAGCTTGGCAAGGCCCTTGAATGCTATAAAAGGGTGCTCATGGTGGACCCTGAGAGCCAGGACGGACTTGACAGGAAGACGGCAGTGGAGGCCCAACTGGAAAGGGCATCGTCCAGCGATCGATAGGGTCAGATTGATACGGTTAAATACCAATATTATGATGACTTAGGTCATGGTCGGAGCTTCTGACGGCCCATCGTTCGGGATAGACCAGCTGGACGGTCTCTCGCTCGGGAAGCTCTCCTATGGCTCTCTGGGGCTCCTCTTTGGTCCTTCCGGGACCGGAAAGAGCACTGTCCTTGCGCATTTCCTTTTCAACGGGGCCAAGCGCGGAGAGAGCTGCTGTCTTGTCACCAACGAGCCTCCTGTTAGGGTCGCGGGCCAACTCTCAAGGTTCAGGTCCTACGACCCCTCCTGGGTCAAGGACGGGTATATCTCCATTTTCAACCTCCATGACATGCTGGACATGCTGGGGATCTCGGAGGAGACCATGGACAAGGACGATATGGAGCTCCTCTTCGACCTGCTGGTCCAGACCATGGACCAGATGGACACGAAACGACTCGTCATAGACCCATTGAACCCTCTCCTGAACCTGCTCGAAAGGACCGATATGAGGTCCTTCATGAGAGGCCTGAGGAGCGAGGTCCTGGACAGGGGCATGGTCACCATGCTCTCTTATGACACCCTCGCCCCGTCGGAGATGTGGGCCAAGCAATTGCTCGAACAGGACATGCTGGATGTGATGGTGGCCTTCTCCCGGGTCCGTGAGCATGAGGTTAGCATGAACTGTCTCACCATTGAGAAATGGAGGGGCTCGCCACATTCCAGGGCCAGCTATGTGGTGGATATCGGCACTGACGGGGTCATCCTTGTACCTAAGATAGGCTCGGGCGGGGTGGTATGAATGAGGCAGGAGACCAGGCCTCTCATAGAAGGCGATCCTCTATCGAAAGGGGCCCAGACCCTGGTAAGAGCGCCCGGTGAGATGCACTTGAAGGTCCTATCCGAGCTTCTGGAAGGTCAGGTCTCCAAGGGTGGTAGGAGGGCGGTCCTCCTTTCCACCCATCACCCCTATACGGTCCTCCTCAGGAAGCTCCCCATGGACAAGCTCCCGAAGGGAGGTCTGAAGGTGCTTGATGCCATATCCATGGGATATGGGACCGTAACGGACCCGCAGGAGGGGTTCGTGTTCCTTCAGACACCGGCGACCCTGGAGTCAATGCTCGCGGCCATAGAGAGGGTAAACAGGGAGAAGGGGTCGTTCGAACTCCTCGTGATAGATTCCCTTGATATCTTCCGCTCTCGGTTCCCGCTCAAGAGCGCTGTGGAGTTCTTCCGCATCTTGCAGGTGAGGATGGCCGAGAAGGATGTCACATTCTTTGTCCTGGACCGCTCTAAGGATGCCCCATCCGAACTTTTCTTCGAGCTATCGTCCATGATCGACGGCTCATTGGACCTGTCGAAAGGTGGTGGACCGGAATGAGGGCCTTGGTGGGTGGACAACCGCTCAATGTCATATTGGGAGCGAAGTTGGGTCAAGGGAGCTGCGTGCTGTTCAGGTACGGGCCGGGGAGCGGTGGGGACCTTTTGCTCAAACAGCTCTTCTCCGACCACAGGGACGATGTCTATTCTGTCATGATATCGACCCATGAGACCGTCGATGAGCTGAGGACGTCCATGAAGGCCTGCGATATCAAAAGGGAGCCGGAGATGATATCCCTGGTCCCCGTGATCATCGAAGGGCTGGCGCAGGTCAAGAGGAAGGACCGGTTCAGGGCCGAAGGTGTCATGGTGACCGACCTTCTTGAGATGACGGGGAAGGCACAGGAAAGGAGGCCTCGGGGGGACCTCAACAAGCGGATGCTCTCCGCTCTTACCGTGGTCTCGTCCAAGCAGGTCCTACCCTTCAAGCTGGTCCTCGATTCCATCTCGGACCTGGCCGAGCACACCTCGCTCGGGGAGCTCAAACAGAGGGTGTACATCCTCAAGGAGGCATTGAGGGACAAGAAAGGGACAGCGTTCCTGGGAGCGCCTCTGGGGTGGGACCCCTGGAACGGCAGCGACATGACCTTGTTCGATGCCATATTGGAGCTCAGGGTGGTCCAGGGCGAAAGAGGGTCGAAACGGGTCCTACGCCTATCCCATATGAAGGGTTCCCCCGACCTGCCCCAGGAGCTTGAGGTCACTTTCGAGCAGGACGTCCCTTCGGCCCTCTCGGTCTGAGGTAATATTTTCGACATGGGATATGTTAACGGTTAACCTTATATCCATGATCGGCGGCTCTTTGTTCGTATGAAGGAATCCCCGTTCATGGGGGAGGTCCTAGTTCCCGGTGTCGATCCCTACAACGAGCAGCTCACCGTCGAGGATAGGTACCTCCCTTTTCAGCAGACGAATTGTCCTGTCTGCGGTTCATCCCATAGCACCAGGTACCGAAAGCTGATGTCCAATAATTCCATGGACAGTGTTCTTTCTGGCGACCTCTCATTGAGGACTATAATGGTCGTTACCTGCTTGCATTGTGGCCATACCCGTACCGATAGGTTCCGAATGGTCAGGGATGTATGACCTCAAGGTCCAAGAAGGTCGCTCCTTAGGGACCTGTAGGCCGGTATCTTCTCCCTTACCTCCCTCATCCTGTCAGGGTCCAGTTCGGCTCTTGCCCATCCCTCCTCGCCCTCCAGTGAGCAGAGGTCATCGCCATACGGGGATACGACCATGGAGCGACCCCCCATCCTGACGCCAAGGTGGGTCCCGCAGGTGTTGACACCTATGACGAAGCACTGTTCCTCTATTGCCCTGGCGTGGAGGAGGTGCTCCCACTGGAAGTTCCTGTGCTCGGGCCATTCGGAGGGGTATACCAGGACAGACGCTCCCGCAATGGCGAGCCTTCTTGCAAGTTCGGGGAACCTGAGCTCGTAACAGACCAGGGGGCCTATGATGGGCCCTGATGTCCTGAAGAGCTTCATCGTGCCTCCGGCCACCAGATGCCTGTCCTCTCCTGACCTGGAGAACAGATGGGTCTTATCGTAGCTCCCCTCGATCTCGCCCTTGCTGTCGATATGATAGCATCTGTTCCGCAAGGACCCGCCCTCGTTCACAAGCTGGGTGTAGATGATATCTATGGAACGATCCCTTGAGAGCTCCTTCATATCCGAGAGGATGCGTTCCTGGAACGGTCCCAGGGACCGCAGGTCCTTGAAAGGGAAACCTGTGGCGAAGGCCTCAGGGAGGACGGCAAGGTCGGCCCTTCCGTTCTCAAGGGCCTTATCGAGGAGATGGGCCGCACTTTCAAGGTTCTCCTCGGGAAGGCCGACCTTCGTTGCGGTCTGGAGGATGATGACCTTGAACGGACCGGTCCATCCGGCCAGCGGGTCCGAGCTCTCAATGGTGGTAGGCCTCATCCTTACCTCGACAGTTCCGTCAGCTCGGCCAAGATACCGGTCTTGGGAACGAACCCGACCTTGGACTTTACCAGGGTCCCGTTCCTGTAGAAGGCAAGGGTCGGGATGGACCTCACAGACAGCTTGGCAGGGGTCTTGAAGTTCTTGGTGACGTCGACCTTTCCTATGGCGACCTTTCCCTTCATCTCCGATGATAGCTGGTCCAGGATGGGTGCCACCATCTTGCAGGGTGCGCAGGATGGGCCCCAGAAGTCAACGATAGCGACCGGGTACTGTCTCACGAACCCCTCATAGCTGTCATCTGTAAGTTCGACGCACTTGTCTGGCCATTCCATACTACCACCGACCATGATGCATGAAAGGTGAATGCTTATTTATGGTTCACCCCTCAAGGATAATAAGCCCGATGCCGTTTTGGGGTCATGAGGTCCCCTCCCGTTTGGGACACGGTCCGTTGCATCAGGTGCGTTGCGTGCATAGGCAGCTGTCCCTTCGGGGCCATGGCCTTCCGCTCGAACTCCATTTTCATCGACAGGAACAGATGCACAGCGTGCCAAAGGTGCGTCCTATTCTGCCCTGAGGGTTGCCTCGAGGAGGGTGTCCAATGAGACCGAAGGAGCTCAATGTCCAATGCCTGGTCGTTGGCGCTGGACCGGCAGGGACCGTTACCGCCCGGGAGGCCGCTTCCAGGGGGGTCGATGTCCTGGTCATAGAGAAGCGGCCCGAGATAGGGGTCCCGGTGAGATGCGGTGAGGGCCTGAGCATGGCCACTCCCGAGCTCCTGGGGATCTCTGCGGACAGTGGCTGGGTCGATAATCACATCAGAGGGGCCATCATCCGATCCCCTGGTGGAGGACATGTCGTCCTGGACTCGGACAAGGCCGGTCCGGAGGTCGGCTTGGTCATAAGGAGGGACGCCTTCGACCAGCTCCTTGCCAGAAGGGCGGTCGATGCGGGGGCACGTCTGATGGTCAGGACAGAGGCCCTGGACCTGAGGAGGGAGGCCGGTAAGGCCATAGTTGAATGTCTGTCCATGGGGGGTAGGATGACCGTCCGTGCCGATATTGTAGTGGCCGCTGACGGTTTCGAATCCCAGGTTGCCAGATGGGGAGGCCTGTCCGGTCCGCTGTCCCCGGTCGATATGGACTCCTGCCTTCAGTACGAGATGGTCAATGTCGATCTTGATGTGCATCATACCGAGTTCTTCCTGGGACGGGATGTGGCGCCTGGGGGCTATGCATGGTGCTTTCCCAAGGGGGATGACATCGCGAACATAGGCATCGGTCTGAACGGGTCGAAGCTGGTCCGAAAGGGAATGGTCAGGGAGCACCTGGACCGGTTCATAAAGGGTAACGAGCGGTTTCGTAAGGGGACCATAACAGAGGTGAATGGAGGGGGGGTATCGGTCTGCCTTCCGCTGGAGAGGACCACCGCAGACAATCTGCTGGTCGTGGGGGATGCGGCCCGGATGATAGACCCGCTCACTGGGGGCGGTGTCCACAACTCCTGCTTGGCGGCCTTGGCCGCGGGCAGGACCGTTGCGGAGGCCTTAGAGGGGGGCGATTGCACTGGAGCGGGGCTTGCGCCTTACGAGGCCCGGTGGAGGGCCGAACTGGAAGAGGAGATGGCCAGGGACCTGCTTGCCAAGGAGATGCTCATGGGAATGAGCGATACCACCCTTGACCGGTTGATAGGGGCGCTCTCCGGTGCGGACCTCAGCGAGTTCTCCACGACAGCCCTCCTGAGGATGGTCGAGGAGAAGGCCCCGGGGATGATGAGAGAGCTCGGTTGGGGCTGAGGTCCAGGGAATGTTTTTAATATCGAGGTCTGCCTTCTCCCGCCGAGGGAAAAGATATGCCGACGTATGCCAAGTTCGAGACCAGCATGGGAGAGATAATGGTAAAGCTCGAGACGGAGAAGGCGCCCGTTACGACCCAGAACTTCTTGAAGCTCGTTAACAGCGGCTTCTACAACGGCCAGATCTTCCACAGGGTCATACCCGATTTCATGGTCCAGGGCGGTTGCCCCAAGGGAACAGGGACGGGAGGACCAGGCTACAACATAAAGGACGAGTTCCACCCCGAGCTCAGGCACAAGAAAGGGGCCCTCTCCATGGCGAACGCCGGGCCCAACACCGGAGGTTCACAGTTCTTCATAGTGACCAAGGAGGGGGGGACCCCCTGGTTGGACAATCACCATTCCGTCTTCGGTTATGTAGTGCAGGGTCAGGATGTCGCTGACAAGATAACGATGGTCCCCAGGGGGCCCAACGACAGGCCCAAAACGGAGATCAAACTGAAGAAGGTCTCCATAGTCAACAAGTGATGTCGGACCCTTTGGCAAAATGATGATATCCAGCGTCTAGAGGACCTTTTTTCAATGCTCCCAGCATAGGCTCACTGTGTTACCGTCTCTGGGGCCGGAAGCGCCTGCGGAGGTTCTGCCGGGGTCTGTTCCGGTGGCAGCTGGACCTGGACCGGTGGAAGCTGTTCCATTGCTGGGGCCGGCATCACCTGTTCCGCTGGCGGCGGGGCGGAGGTCAGGGCCCCTCCGGCCGGAAGCGGGGCTCCAGCATATCCGGGTCCCGTCGGTCTTTGGGCATACTGGTCGTCCCTTGCCCCGAACACCATCTCGTCCACTGTCTGCTCAGGTTGGAATGTCATCTTGGGCTGTTCCTCCTTCTTCCTGAACACGAAGAGGAAGAGGACCAGACCTATTATCACAAGGATGATGATCAGAGCGGCCGATCCGGCAATGAGGATGATGAGGCCTTTCCCTTTACCTTCGTCATCATCGTCCGGACGATCTATTGTGCCGGTCACTTGGGGCATCTTGGTCCCATGAGCGGCCGAGTCCCAGGTCGTAACAAGGTCCTCGAGGGTCCCTGAGGATGTCTTTATGGTGGTCTTCATCTCTGCTATCGCATAGAGAACGAAATCGGGCTTGACGTTCATGATGTCCAGCTCGACTATGGTCAATGTGATCTCCACACCCATCTTGTTGTCCAGGGTCCTGATCCTTGGCTTTATGTCCTGCGCCTGGGTCGGATATGTCGTCTGGGGAACACTGAGATCGAACTCCATCCTTCCGTACCTGAAACCCCCTGACGGGACAGGGAAGTCGTATGATGCAGCGGTCTGCTGGTCAATTATCACCTGGGTCTCCACGAAATCGGGCTTGAGGAAGAAGATCTGGAGCTTTGGCTCGTTCCTCACATCGTCGGTGAACAGGAATTGGAGAGGCTCGGCGAACATGACGTTCATCTTGTAGATGGCCCCTTCCCGCCTCCCCGAGATACTGGTAAGCTCCAGGGAGTGCTGTCCGCCCCTTGTTATCTTTGTCCTTTCCTGGTTCTTCCAGATGACTATGGCCGAGGAATTGTCCTCATAGGACCTTGTGAGGTCCTTTCCCTCGAAAATCTCACCCAGGACCTTGGCCTTCTTGACGATGATATTGACATAGGCCAGGGACCATTCCAGGCCGTCGGTGACGTTCAGGGTGATATTGTATGTACCTTCCTTTTCGATGGTCCTATAGAGGACCATGCCGTATCCCAGAGGTCCGCCATTAATCGACCATGTGAAGTTGAGGACATCACCATGGACTTGGTCCATGTCCGTAGATCTCGAGGCATTGAACACTATCGCGGAGGAGGTGTTGTAATCGAATGTGGAGACCGGTTCATCTATCCATGCTTTGGGCGGGTCGTTCTCGTTCACTATGCTCAAGGTGAAGTTCGAATAGATGGGCGAGGGGCTGTTCGGATAATCATAAGGCGCCCCGTTCTCGCGGGTGGAGCGGTCCCTGGTGTAGGCCGAGACGAGGTAGTCCCCCACCATGCTGTTGTCCGTCCTGAACTTGAGGAGCCCCAGTTCCCTCTTCCATAGGTATTCTGCCTGGTAGATCACCTGGACCCCGGACCTATCGTAGATAGCATCCGTTGCGTTCGTTCCGAAGACGAGCTCCTGTTCGTACGGTAGGTCCAGGTCGCTCCCCTTGAACTGGATGGTGCATATGGCATCCTCCTTGACCTTCACGGTACCCAGCGCCTCCATTATGGGGAGGTCGTTCTGGGGTGCGACATATACGTAGAGTGGTGCCAGGACATAGAGCCCATCCTGGTCCGAAACGTTGAGGACGAAATGGGCGAAGAATTTGCCCCAGTCCTTACCGTAGTTCACACCCTTGAGCCTCTGGTCGAGAGGGAGATATTGGCAGCAGAAATCGGCCTTTGGAGCGAAAAGGACGCCCGTTCCGTTGGTCCTCATCGTCACGGTTATGTTATTGGCTAGGTCGTTCATCGGGGTGAACACATAGGTGATGACATCGAAGGGGTCCCTCTTGTCCCCGAAGACGAGGTTCGGCTCCTCGTTCTTCTTATTTATGCCGTAATATGTCCCATCCTCGTTCAGCCAGATCGAGAAGAAGTCCTTGTCGGAGATCCTTTCCGGGCGGTCGTTCACGGGAAGTACCTTGAACCGCACCTCTGCCTCTGACGTGCCCGATCTATTGTTCGCGGTCAGCTTCACTATGAAGTACTCCTCACCGTACACCTCGTAGTTGAAGTCAGCGTTCCTGGCCTTCTGAAGGGTCACCAGCCCGAAATTGGTGTCCTGGTAGTAGTGGATTATATTGAGCTTTATTGGCGAGGTCTGGTCATCGTAAGGCTCAGGGTAGGTCGCGGTGAAAGCGTAGACCCCATAGGGCAGGTCATCGTTCTTGCTTCCACCCTCCTTCCACTGGTAGTTGGGGTCGAAGAAGACATCGTTTGGGGCCCCTTTTCCGGTCATGTAGATGAAATCGGTTATCTCGGCGAAGTCCTCGTAGAGGTAGTCCACAGTAATGACGGTCCGGTTGATTAGGGGGCCGTTCCCTAGCCTTCCAGGGACGACCTCAATCCGGAGCGCTCTGTGCCCTTCTTCCTGAGGAACGGCCAGGACGGGGCTTAAGGCCATCATGACGGAAAGCAGTGTAAGAAGGAGCGCGAGCGACCTGCTGTTCAAAAAAACGGGAGGGTTCATCCTTTGCACCTCTTGGGACCGGGGACCTGGACCGAACGGGACAAAAGCATCAGTGTTCTTAATACTTTTTAATCTCCCATTCAGGTCACCGTCGAGCGATGATGCCACTTCCTAAGTGTCCCGGACGCAAAGTAGATATAAACGGCCATTTCTTTCCTAAAAAAGGGTCCAGGTGAGATAGATGCCGACCACGGAAAAGATGAGAAAACAGGTCCAGGAGCTCAGGGAGAAGGGTCTCCACGTTCCTGATATTGCAAAGGAGCTCCACCTTTCGGAGGAGACGGTGGTCTGGCTCATGTCCAGGCAGGAGATGAGCGAGAAGCCTCCCGCTGACATCTACATAGGGTGGCGGTCACTTGGGGTCTATTCCTCCAGGCTGACGCATCTGGCAAGGATATTCGTTGATATCATAATGGAGGAGTGCACGAGGTCCGGTATGGAAGTGGACGGCGTCATGGGCATTGCGATAAATGGTATCCCTCTTGCCACCACCATCGCGAACGAGATGGATATAGAGCTCATACTCTACAGACCCAAGAGGCCCGATGTCAAGGAGGATGTGGCCGGGACCACGCTCTCCAATTTCGCAGGCGTCAGGGAGAAGAGGGTGGTCATAGTCGATGATGTGCTCTCCTCCGGAAAGACCATGAAGGATGCCATTGACTTCCTCCGGGCCAATCAGGCGGAGCCGGTCCTGTGCCTCTCCATCGTGAACAAGCAGCAGTTCAATGAGATAGATGAGGTCCCTGTAAGGGCCCTTATCAGGACCCATGTGGTCTGATGGGACCTATTTGAAGGATGCGGGGACCTTTCGATGCACTGGGCAGACGTTGTGGCCAACCAGCTGAAGGACAAGGGCGGACCTCACAGGATAGCCACGGGCATAACACCTTCGGGTCATATCCATGTGGGGAACATGAGGGAGATACTTTCAGGGGCCCTCATCCACAGGGCCTCTAGTGAGCTCGGGGTCGATTCCAAGCTCTATTATTTCGCTGACGATTTCGACCCGCTCAGGAAATTATACCCATTCCTTGGGCCCGAGTACAATGCGCACATAGGCAAGCCTCTATCGGAGATACCCTCGCCGGGTGGCGACGGAGGGACCTACGCCCAGTACTTCCTCAGGCCGTTCCTTCGGTCCCTTGAGATGATGGGGGTCCACCCGGAGGTACTCCTCTCGAGCGAATCCTATAGGGATGGGAGGTATGCCGAAGCGACCAGGATGGTCCTTGATAATACCAGTGTCGTAAAGGAGGTCCTCTCAAGGGTCTCAGGAAGGGAGCTCGAAGAGGACTTCACCCCCTACAATCCCAAATGTTCGGTCTGCGGTAGGATCAGCACGACCAAGCCCGTGGCGTGGGAGGAGCCTTTTGTCGCATACACCTGCAAGTGCGGCCATGAAGGAAAGGCCGATACAAGGAAGGATGACGGTAAACTGCCCTGGAGGCTCGACTGGCCCGCCAGATGGTACTGGCTGGGCGTTACCTGTGAGCCCTATGGCAAGGACCATGCATCCGCTGGTGGCTCCTATGATACGGCCTCTGAGATAGCAAGGAAGGTCTTCGGCAGGGAGCCGCCGACACCACTTGTCTACGAATGGATACAGCTCAAGGGGAAGGGGGCCATGCATTCCTCGACAGGGATCGTCGTCACCGGGTCCGATATGCTCAGAATGACCCCTCCAGAGGTGCTCCGCTTCCTCATAGCCAGGAACCACCCCTCCAGGCACATCGAGATGGACCCGGGGCTCGGCATTCTGAACCTTGTCGATGAGTTCGACAGGTACGAGGAGCTCTACCTGAAAGGGGCCGACGATGAGGGTCCGAACAAGGACGATATGAGGCGGACCTATCTGCTGTCCCTGACGAAGAGCGTCAAGGGGGAAGGTCCCTCCGGGAAGAGGTTGGTCCAGGTCCCGTACAGGCACCTTGTTACATTGACCCAGCTCACATCGACCGTGGAGCAGCTTGTCGAGAAGATAAAGAGGACCGAGGGAATTGACGAACTGGATGGGGACTCACTTGACAGGATCCTTGCCAGGAAGGCCTGCGTAGATTTCTGGCTAGAAAGGTTCGCTCCGGAGGAGGTCAAGTTCAGGCTCTGCGATTCCATGCCTCCGGACGAAAGGGCGAAATTGGATGTCGAGATGAGGAAGGCCCTGGAGGCCATGAGGAACGATCTCTCCAATGCCTATTGGGACTCCGAGACCATCCACAACGTCATATATGAGGGTTCGAGGTCCCGCGGGATAGAGCCCAAGGTCACCTTCACGGCGTTCTACAGGATGCTCCTGGGCAAGGAGAAGGGGCCCAGGCTCGGTTTCTTCCTCTCCACATTGGAGCGGGATGATGTGATAAGGCGTATCACCGAGGCCCTTTCCTGATGTTGGGACCATGGTCGAAGGCCTTAGCCTCCGAAAGGCTTATGGCCCCTTCTGACCAATGCTGTCATCATGAAGCATTCCGAGAGGACCATCATTACCAGGGCGGGTCTGAAGCTCGAGTTCCACAAACTGCCCGAGTGGAGAGTGGAGGAGGTGCTGGGCGAGATGGACGAGGCAAGGAAGAGGGTCCTGGTGCTGGAGCTCAGAAGGAGGATCGGTTCGAAGGAGGCCGTCTTCTATGCCGAGGTCCCACGAGAAGGGGGGCCCGGGGAGACGGTGGGGGTAAGTTCGTGGAGGCTCAGGTCATGGCCGAGGATGGAGGGGACCAAGGAGGACGCCGGATTGGCTGAGGTGTCCTTCGTCCATGTCAGGCCCTCCCACAGATGCAAGGGGGTGGGGGAGGCCTTGATGAGGAACGCCATAGAGGACGCAACGCACTATTTCGAGTCCAAGGGATCGAAGCTCAGGAAGGTCTATGCCCTGGTACCTTCATCGGACAGGCCAGGGAGGGAAGCATACCTCCGCTGGGGCTTCACAGAGGAAGCGCTCCTCAAGGGGCATTTCTCAAAGGACGAGGACATGGTCGTCATGAGCATGTTCCCGTAGTTACCCCCAGATGATGTAAAAAACCCTCATAATCTAAGGCTTACAATATAGTATAAAGATCCCAGTCAGGTTTTTTGTTAGTCTCTTTCGTCAAATTCATCATGGAACGGGACTTTTAAATCATAGGAAAGAACAGCTGATCGCTTAGGTCCTTTCCAGACCTAGCCAATCACGTTGGCAAGGCCTTACACATCTTGATCGTCGATCTAACATCATCCTTGTGCTGGGGGTATGAAGAACATTTAGATTACTAGATGATCGATCTTCATACCAAAGTGTTATCAATCAAATCGTTTCTCCACCCCCGGAAAGCATAGCCCCGTAGTGTAGTGGTCAATCATGCTGGCCTTTGGAGCCGGTGACAGCGGTTCGAATCCGCTCGGGGCTACCATCTTTCCATTTTGAACCTTGGTCTTAGGAAGTTCTCTCTCAGCATTTTGCTTGACATACCAAGCTCATATTCTTCAGCGGCCGATAGGTCTGACCATCCGCCAGCATATCTGGATGCTATGCGAGTACCAGTTAAATGTCTAGCGATAACATCATTGAAGCTCTCACCAATGAGCTTCCTTTCCTTGAGCATGTCATAAAGCTTTTCACTGATGGCTATGGTCTTCTTAACCGTCATCGCAGTGGTATGGTATGTCCGGTAAAAAGTTCTTTCTGAGGATCGCCATGTGCATGTTACAAATACCCCGCTTGCGATAACGGATGGAAGGTGACGCCACATGACCAGCTACAAGATAGCCGTCCTTCCCGGCGACGGGGTAGGGACCGAGGTCGTCGACCGTGCGATAGATGTCCTTGATAAGGTGGGGTTCAAGGCCGATTACAGGCACGGTGACATCGGTTGGGAGTTCTGGAGGAGGGAGGGCAATGCCTTCCCCGAGAGGACCATAGAACTGCTGAAGAGCACCGACTGCGCCCTCTTCGGGGCCATAACTTCCAAAGCGAAGGACGAGGCCGCCAAAGAGCTTGACCCCTCCTTGAAGGACAAGGGTTACGTCTATTTTTCCCCCATAGTCGGCATGAGGCAGATGTTCCAGCTCCATACCAATATGAGGCCTTGCAGGTCCTATCCCGGAAATCCCCTCAACATCAAGGACAACATAGACCTTGTTGTCTTCAGGGAGAACACGGAGGGGCTCTACGCGGGCATAGAGTGGTGGCCTCTCCCGGACGAGGTGAGAGAGGTCTTCCTCAAGCACCATAAGAAATGGGCCCCCTTCAAGGAGTTCCCCAGGGAAGATGTCGCTGTCTCGCTCAGGGTCATCTCAAAGCTCGGGGCCCAGAGGATCCTCCGCTCTGGCTTCGAACATGCAAAGATGTTCGGAAGGACTAGGCTCACCCTTGCAGAGAAGCCTAACGTCCTCAGGGAGACATCTGGCCTCATGACCAAGGTCGCAAAGGAGATGGCATCAGAGTACCCGATGGTCCAGATGGACGAGGCGAACGTGGATGCCATGGCCATGTGGCTGGTGAAGGACCCCGACAAGTACCAGGTCATAGTGGCCTCGAACCTCTTCGGGGACATCCTCTCTGACCTCGGCGCGGGTCTGGTCGGTGGACTGGGCTTTGCCGCGGCCGCGAACCTTGGTGACGATTACGGCGTTTTCGAACCCACCCACGGTTCCGCCCCAAAGTATGCAGGCAAGAGCATAGTGAACCCCATAGCCATGATACTGGCATCCAAGATGATGCTCGACTGGCTAGGTGAGAAGGAGGCGGCATTGCGGATCGAATCGGCCGTCGCCGAGGTCGTGAAAGAGGGCAGGGTTAGGACCAAGGACCTGGGCGGGGAAGCATCGACCGTTGACATGGCCAAAGCGGTCGCATCGAAGCTTTGAGGTCACCATGGGACCTGATGGGAGACCGGTCGCCCCTCCCTCGGCGGAGGAGGCATACGATGCCATATCTCCATATTTCAAGGACAGGAGGAGGGAGCTATGGCCTCCCATGAAGCAGTTCATCGATGAGGTCTCCCCGTGCGTTCTTCTCGATATTGGCTGCGGGACGGGAAGAGCACTGAAGTATGCTCTCGAGAAGGGCTGCACGGTCACTGGTCTAGATGTCTCGGTAAAACAGCTTGAAGCGGTCCGGAAGGACCTAAAGGCTGCTGACGATATGCTTGGGCTCATTCAGGCAGATATGAGAGATATCCCAGTCAAGGACAGCTCCTTCGATGCGGTAATGATGATAGCATCGGTCCATCATCTGATGGCGGTCGATGACAGAACACAGGCTTTGAGGGAGGCTCTCAGGGTCACAAGGGATGGGGGGCGGTTCATGGTCTCCGCCTGGACCTGGGACCAGGAGAGGTTCAGGGAGAGGCACCTCTCAAGGCTTTCGGGGAGGACCTTGGACGAGTTCGATGGCCCAGCTCCTGGTGACTTCCTGGTCCCCTGGAAGGATGGTGTGGAGGTCCTGAGGTCGTACCATCTCTACGGTCCTGGGGAGCTTGAAGGGGAGGTAAGGGAGGCGGGGTGGAACGTTGTGAGGGCCTATTTCGACGGAAGGAACCACTGGGTGGA
>CAZLVP010000015.1:0-65141 GCA_964563055.1 uncultured Thermoplasmatales archaeon
GAGGTGACCGCAGAGCATCCCAACGAGGTCTATATAAATGATCCAACGGGAGGCTACTACGAAACGGAGTTCACCATACAGGCGACCTACACCGATGAGAACGGGGACCTCCCACAGAAGATGTACGTCATCTTCGACGGGAAGGACAACAAACCGATCGAGATCCAGGACTTCGAAGTGAACTCATTGGATAAGGATGTCACAGATGGTAAGGATTTCAAGATGACCATCACGGGCGAGACGCTGACGGACTTCCCATACCCGCACAGCATCAAGGTGGTGGCCTATGATATCCCGGGGAACAAGTACCACAGGTCAACACGGTCCAACATCATCTACGACAATTCCAGCCTCAAGGTATGGGACGACAACCCTGTGAAGCTGGTCAAGACATGGCCTGGTCTGCCCGTCCTCTCCGAGGACTCACAGGCCGAGTACATACCCCTCGAGGGCATCGATGGTGCCTTCGATGACCCGGAGAAGAGCTTCAGGGGCTTCAACATCTGGAACCCTGACATCAAGGGCTGGGTCTATGACTACGAAGTGATGAACCCAGACGATCCCACGAACGTTCTCGTTTCCGTGAACGTTTCCAAGGCCGACGGGTTCTGGCAGGCGAAGCTCACACTCGGAACGAACGAACATTACAGCGAGGGTGTTCCCCTGCTGTTCAGAGGCTACGACGACCACTCCGAGATCAACAGGTCCTCAAGGCTGATAGTGAACCCGGTCAACGACCCGCCGATGGTCTCATCCGTGAAGATCGGCTCCGTTGATTACCCAGCGGACAACACCAATCCGCTCCTCCCCATAGTCCACCTCGATACCCAGCTGACCTTCAAGGAGGACCAGCTCATAACCTTCAACATCATGGCGGAGGACACCGATAAGGAGAACGAAAGGTCCGCACTCGAGTACAGCTACGAACCCAATCCGTCATCCCCCTGGGAGGGAAATCCCCTGCCCCAGATCGACATGACCACCGGTGTCGTGACATATACCCCGACCAACGGCGATGTCAACAAGCCGCTCCCCAACAACAAGATGGTCTTCACCATCGATGACAGGGGTGCGGACGGGGACATCAAACTCACCGTTTACATGAAGGTGGAGAACGTCAACGATGCCCCGGCACTTACCATCCCAACGGGGACAAGGAGCTTCCAGCAGTTCACAACGCTGGCCATAAAACCCCAGGCCTCGGATGAGGACCGCGGTGACACATTGAAGTTCGAGGTTAACTTCGAGGAACAGATAGGTGAGACGCCCTCCGTCCTGGACCAACTGACCTACATCAGTCCACAGAAGACCCTCGATTGGGACCTGAACGAGAACACGGGAGAGTTCTGGTTCAAACTCTCAGACCAGAACATTTGGAAGACCGCGACCGGCAACCAGAAGACCATCTCGATAGTGGTTGCTTTCAAAGTGACCGACAAGGCAGGACTATCGGACACCAAGACGGTCACCTTCGACCTGCAGGACGTAAACGAGGAACCGCCCGCACCGAAGAAGGTATCCTCCAGTCCAGCGGACAGGCAGGAAGTGAACAAGGCCGTCATCTTCACTGTGGAGGAGGTCGTTGACCCTGATGGTGACAAGCTCTACTACAAGTGGAACTTCGGGGACGGCTTCACCGGAGAGGGAGTGAACGTCACTCACGTCTATACCCTGGCCGGGATCAAGACGGTCGAGGTATGGGTCGAGGATGGTCAGTTCCAGACGGACAAGTACACATACAGGATCGAGATCGTTAAGGGAGGAGATATACCCAATGACGATGATGATGATGATGACACCGACACTGATACCGATAAAAAGACAGAGACCCCTTGGGTCCTGATAATCGGTGGTGTATTGCTCATCGTCATCATACTGGCATTCATCATCATTGCCCTGGTCGTCCTTAGGAAGAAGCCTGCCCCACCGGCAGCTCAATACCCCTACGACCCGGCCCTGATGGCGTACAACTACCAGGGACTGCCGCCCGGAGCACCGGGACAGCTCCCACCGGGACAGGCCCCAGAGCTTCCGCCCGCACCTGAATATGCAGGAACGGAGCTTCCCCCGGCCCAACCGGAGCAGCCGCCCGTAGCACCGATGACGGCTCCAGCGGCCCCGCCCCAGTCCGGACCGGAACAGATGGGCGGAGCATGCCCGAGCTGCAATGCGCCAGTGGACCCGTCGTGGTTCCTCTGCCCCAACTGCAAAGCGCCCCTTCAGTGAACTGAACTGTAGGAGCTAATGGGGGGTGTCCGAACGGACATCCCCCTTTTTTTTTAGAAATATATTTTAAAATTCAAACTGGCCTTTTTCCGACCATGTGGCCTATTACAAGGTCACCAGAGACCTTCTCGACCTTGATCTTGACCTTGGCGCCCTTTGCGACGCCCGGAACGTAGATGGTGTATCGTTCTATCTTGGCCAGACCGTCGCCCATCCTGCCTACGTCCTGGATGAAGACATCCAGCTCATCCCCGACGTTGATGACCGTCCTGGCCTCCTTGGCCGTCAGCCCTTTCTTCACCTTGACGGGCCTTTTAGCACCGCATGCCTCACAGGCAATGACCTGGGTCCTGGATTCCTTGATGAGGTGTGTATCAGGTTTTCCGCACTCACCGCATATGACATAGGTAGTTACGTACTCGTCGAGCTTTTCCTTGAGCTTGTCGGCGGTTATCACCGATTTGAAAACGACCCTTCGTCCCTCCTGAGAGCCGGCGCTTCCCATGCTCCGGAGGATCTGCCCCAGCACATGGACAGGGTCCCTTCTGATGGTGTCCATTATGTCACCGAAGTTCTTCCAGACGGTCGTTCTCCCCTCGTACATCAGGTCTATGGTGGGGACAGCCCACCTCACGTCGCCTATCCTGTCCTCCTCTGGTATGTTGCTGTAGGCCCTGGCGAGCAAGTTGTCGTAATCCAGTTCTTCTGACATTGGGAACACCGTATCCAGCGCATGAGGGGACGGATATATAAATATGCATCCAACGCTACATGGACCTCGGGGCGTCGATCCCCAGGCACCAAAGGCCTCTGGCCAATACCCTCCGCGATAGCTCGACAAGGGCCATCCTGGCCTTCCTTCTGGCAGGGTCCTCCTCCTTGAGCACGGGGCAGTCCCTGTAGAACTCATTGAAGAGGGAGGCAAGCTCCACAAGATAGGGGGCCAAGAGGTGGACCTTCCTCTCCCTTGCACCTGTGGATATGACCGGACCGAGCTCGGAGAGCTTTTTCACAAGCTTCATCTCTGAGGGCTCGACAAGCGATGACCAATCTATCTCACCATGGAACCCTTCAGGCTCCTTCGCAAGGATGGAGCAGGCCCTTGCATGGGAATATTGGACGAATGGTGCCGTGGCCCCTTCGAAGTTCAACGCCTCCTCCCATTTGAACACTATCTGCTTTTCCGGTTGGACCTTGACCATGTTGAACCTCAAGGCCCCTATACCCACTGAACGGGATATGACCTCGAGCGCCTCAGGAGCAAGGTCGCTCCTCCTCTTTAGGACCTCATCTTTGGCATTGGACACGGCCTCATCAAGGAGGTCGTCCAGGAACACGACCCTGTTCCTCCTCGTTGACATCTTGCCTTCGGGGAGAGATACAAAGGAATAGAACATCGTCTCCGGGAGCTTCTTCTGGCCCAGCTCCTTCAGGGCGATGGAGAGCTGGAGCGACTGGTATTTGTGGTCCTCCCCCAGTACGTTTATCGCCCTGTCGCAGACGGAGAGCTTCCACAGGTGATAGCCTATGTCCCTGGTCGTATACAGGCCGGAACCGTCGGAGCGTGTAAGGACGAACCTCTTCTTGAAATCCTCATCGTTCTGGTCGTCCACCAGCCCGGCAAGGTCAAGGTACAGCGCACCGTTCTCTTCCCTGCATAGGGGACTATTCCTTAACCCATCTATTACCCTCTTCAGGGAACCGTCCGAAACGACCTTTGACTCGTAAACGAAGCTGTCCATTGAAACGTTGAGGTCCTGAAGAGAGCTCTTCATGCCCTCAAGGACCATTTCGCATGCCGATCGGACGTCCTTTGCCCTTATCTCCGGTAGGCCATCAGCAGATATCACCCGCTCCATGTCAAGGGATGCGACGGCATCCTCGTACTCCCTAAGCATCCTATTGATCTGGGACCTCATGGACGGGTCAGCCTCCAGCTTCGCATTGGCGGCCTGGTAGTACCTGACCAGCTCGTGGTCCTTCTTCTCCCTCTCTGCCGGACCCAGCTCGAATGCATTGATGTTCTTCATACCCCAGACCAGGAGCATAGCCTGTTTCCCCATGTCATTGACCCAGTACTGGGCCTCGACATCGGACCCGTCCGCCCTGAGCATTCTCACAAGAGTGTCGCCCAAGATCGGGTTCCTGGCCCTGCCAACGTGGAACGGGCCGTTGGGGTTGGCCGAGGTATGTTCCACGATCACATGCTCACCGTTCGGGACCGAAAGACCGACATCCTCGCCCCGGGACCATAGGAATTTAGCGAGGTCATTGACGTACCTTCTGGGGTCGAAAGTGCAGTTCAGGTAGCCCGAAACGGCAGAGACCGTAAAAAGTTCGTTCGCCCCCATCCTCTCAAGGAGGGATGTTGCAAGGGCGTCAGGCCTCATCCCAAGCCCCTTTGCAAGTTGGAAGCATGGGAGGCAAAGGTCAGACTCGCCCTTCCTGGGCCTCTCTATCGTAGGCACTTCCTCGATGCCCAGAAACCGCAATGCCTCCGATACGGCGGTCCTGAAAGCATCGGAGTAGTACTTCACGGGGTTCGCAGAGGCCTCCATACGGGCTCAAACCACCCTCCGATTTAAAACCTATCGCCTCAGGACTGTTCAACTGAACGCTCAAAACCTTTTTCTATGCACCGATTCATAGACCTTCGAAGGTATATCAGATGACCGTTGTCCCAAAGGATACCGTCCCATCGGAGGATGCCATAATCAGATTGAGGGCCAAGCTCGATGATGACCACCATACGCTCATGGAAGAGGGCGGCCAGAGGTTCCTAGCCCATAGGGTCAAGGGAGAGACGATAGACCTCCTCCGGTCCCTGGAGCGATTGTCGGAACACCTAGACAAGGCCTCCTTGCAGGGGGTTGAGAACCTGGTCCTCATCTCCGACAGGAACGTGGAGGTCCTTCCGATGTCAATCCTCTTACCCAAGCTCGAGGCCAAGGAGAAGGAGGACCGGGAACTATCATCGGAGCTGAGGGAGAAGCTCACAAAACAGCTTGTACCTATCGTCTTCACGACCGAGAACGATATTCTGGAGCTCTACAGGATGGCGGTGAGGGTCGAAGGCTCCTTGGATAGAACGGATATGTCCATTGGCCTGGACCTGGCCAAGGTGGACATTCCGAGGGAGGCTAACATCGTCTATATCATCTTCGATGACGGTTTCAGGAAAATGGACCTTAAAAGCCTGGACAGTTTGATCGACAGGGCCGTCTCTTCATTGAGGGAAGGCGTCAATCCACCTAAGGATATCCAACCCCAGAGGACGTCCTTGGCAACCTCCCTATCGAAGGAAGGTCCTTCGACGGGACCGACGGGGACCACTGCGGACCTGACCGACCCAAAGGTAATAGCCAGGGAGTTCTCCAAGAACATCATTTCCCTTGGCTACCGGAAGGATGCCGTCTTCTCCCGGAACGATACGAACCAGTTCTTCTTCATAGGGATGAACCTCCCTGCGGTCTTCTTCAAGGTCATGGAGGACGAAGAGGAACTGTCCTCGTTCCTCAGGGTCCTCTCCCACCGCAGGGATGCCATTGGTATCCTGATAACCAAGGAGTGGTCCCCGAAGATGGAGGCGCTCTCCTACAAGAACGGTTTCATCTACCTAGAGGCGAACAGGGCACACCTGGCCCATGAGGTCGTCATGGGGACATTGAAGGAGGGCGACCAGAGGTGACCAGGTTAGTAACGTCCTGCAGTTCTATAGATGCTCTCTTGGGGGGCGGTATAGAAAGCTCCGCCATAACCCAGCTGTTCGGGGAGGGCGGCTCGGGAAAGACGAACCTCTGCCTTCAGGTGGCAAGGAACGTCGTAACAGAGGGACAGAAGGTCGTTTACATAGATACCGAGGGCGTCTCGATGGAGCGCTTCCAGCAGATCTGCGGTTCGGAGAGGGATTACAAGAAGCTCGCCAGGGAGGTGCTCTTCTTCCAGCCTATGAACTCCATCCAGCTTGAGGATTCCATCAGGAACACCGTCAAGCTTGCTGGCAAGGACCTCCATATAGGGTGTGTGATACTCGATTCCGCAACCGTCTTTTACAGGATGCAGCTGGGCGGGGGCAAGGACGAAGAAGGGCGCAGGGACATATCCACGATCATCCTCGAGCTCATGAACATCTCTAGGAAACAGGACATACCGGTTCTCATAACGACGCAGGTCTATTCAATGCCAGGCTCCGGCGATGTAAGGCCTATAGGTGGGCACTCGCTCGCCCACAACTGCAAGGCCATCCTCAAACTGGAGAAGATGGGGGACGGTGGCTACAGGAAGGCCACACTGGTCAAGCACAGGTCCATGCCTACCGGCACGACCGCCCTATTCAAGCTCACGGGAAAGGGGGTAGAGGATCTGGAACGAGAGGAGGCAGAGCTCCTCGAGGTAAGATCATCTGGGAGCGCACCCTACAGGATGATGAAGGGGTTCTGACATTCCCCACGGACCCATTGTTCTCATGTATCTTTCTTTATATTTTTTTTCAATATATTTTCAATATAATTACATTCATGTACCGACCATGAGACAATCATCCAAAAAATATTAAAGATATCATCGTAGATTTCAACTCCCCGCTCTGTGGTTCCAAATAAAGACCAACCTTATGTACTGGAAAAGGATATTACAGTAAGGGGGTAGCATCCCAAACCCATCCTATGGAGGTTAATAATATGGTTGCGTACAGTAAACCTATGTCCACCCATCTGTTTTTAAAAAGACCGATACTGGTCGTTTTGATCACGGTCCTATTGACATCCGGGACCCTTTTAGTCGCTGTTCCCTCTCTGGTGTCTGCTGAGACCAAACCCGGCGGAACCCTCAAGAACGACCAGCCTGCAAGGATCTACACCCAGGGTTGGTGGTGGACATCCATACCCGACGACCTGCAGTTCAAGGTCCAAACAAGGCCTAACTTCTATTCTGCGGTCGCCATTTCCAACAGGTTGTCCGGAGAGGACTTCGACCTATTCGCCTACTCGGACTACGATATGGAGAACCTCATCTCGTCCTCCACCCTGGGTAGTGATAAGGTCGATTTCGTCGTAATAGACGGACATACCTTTACGGATACGTACAAATATGTCAAGGTAAGCAAGTTCACGGGACAGGACTGGACCGATGGGATCCGGATCGAGTCCGATTACCACTGCTACAAGGGTGACCTTTACGGTTCTGACCCCGACGCCAACGGGACCTTGAGGGTGGGGGAGTACAGGTATTCTATGTTCGAATACCACGGCACCTCCACCTACAGCGGTACTCTCAGGGGCGACTATCCGCTCATCAACATGTACGACATCTACATGGGCGCTGGGGGAAAGTACGCTTTCTCCATAACCTCAGTTCCCTCCTCCGAGAAGCTGTCCATGTACCTCTTCAAAGGGTCGGGAAACCCCGATGACGCCCTCAAATCAAGCAAGGCATCTTCTGCCGGCGGGTCGCTGTCGTTCAAATACGAACCTGAGGCCTCAGGCTACTATGGCCTCGCCGTGGTGGACGAGAACAATGGGTATTCGAGCTCGGACAACTACACCCTACTGGTGACATCGGATTTCTCCATGTCCGCCAAACCGGTCAGCAAACTGATCGCCCCCGGAATGAGCGCCTCCTACGAGGTCGATGTGGAATCCTTCGGTACAACCAAGGACATCAATCTGCACTACAGGTGGAGGTCCGCAACCTCCAATATCTCCACCCCCTCCGGCGCCATAGCCAAACTGAGCGCCAGCAAGGTGAACACCGGCGGGGTCGGGACCGAGAAGGTCTATCTCAACGTAACGACCTCGAGCACAATGTCGCCAGGGACCTATTACCTGACCGTCTACGGCAACGACACCAGCATAAACGGGGCAAAGAAGAGCACCTCTGTGATACTCAGGGTTTCCACTAGCCCCGACTTCTTCCTGTCCTCCTCCCCACTTTTCAGGGCCATATCCCCGGGGACCTCTGCAAAATATACTATCGATATGGCAACCATCAACAGCTACACCACCAACGTCACTCTTTCGGGGAGCTCTATCCCGAGCGAAAGCTCGTTGACCTATTCTTTCAGCCCCAACCCCATCAATTATAAACTGCTGCAATCGAACCTTACCATCAGCTCGACCGCCTCCACGCCCAAGGGCGATTACCTCATAGTCCTAAAGGGAACGGGCGGTAGCCTGACTAGGTATGCCAACGTGACCCTGAAGGTCCAGGAGCCTATAAAGGTCCAGGTGGTGGCACCTGCGACCGGGGAGATAGTCTCGGGGGTCTATACCTTCAAGGTCAAGGCAGGGACGCCGCCCACCACCGACAGCGTCAGGTTCACCTTCGGCGGCAAGATGGGGGTCCTAGGAACGTTGAACGCCTACTACAACTCGGCGTCTGGCGATTGGGAGAGGACGGTGAACACGTTTACCTTCAACGACGGGGCCTGCTCCATGAACATTACCGCCGTGGACAACGGAGGTGGTGTGACCATCTATGGACCGGTCAACTTCACCCTTTCGAACTCTCCCCCCAACCCGGTGATCATGACACCCCTTGACAGGACCTATGTGTCCGGGTCATCGATACCCATCAAGGTCAATGTGACATCGTATGTCATTAGCGTCCGCTTCAGAGTGGACCAGAATGCTTGGGTGCCGATGACCAAATCCGGAACGATCTGGAGCGGGACCTACGACTCGACCTTGATAACGGACGGTGAGCACACGCTATCCGTCGAAGCCAAGGACAGTGCAGGGCTGACCGGCATCTCCACTTTGACCCTCTTCATTGACAATACCAAACCGACCTGTGCCATCAACTCCCCCATCAACGGACAATACATCGAAGGGTCGTACACCTTCAGGACGATCGCGACCGATACGGTCAAGGTCCATCATGTGAACCTGACCATATTCGGGACCACCACTACCCTTCCGTTCAATCCGATAACTTCATCCTATGAGTACACTGTCACGACCTCGACCATGACCGACGGCAAGTACGAGGTGTATTCGACGGCCTACGACATGGTCGGCCACTCCACCCAGAGCCCTACCGTGACCTTCTACATAGACAACAATCCACCATCCCTGTCCATCGACCAGCCCAGGGACGGGGAGATCATAGGAGGGACATACACCATAAAGATCACATCCTCCGACACCCACCTGAACAAGGTCGAATACATGATCGATTCCGGCGGTTGGATGTCCCCGACAGGGGCCAAACCGGACTGGCAGGTGGTCCTCAACACAAACAACCTCAGGGACGGTGACCACATGTTGTTCGTCCGGGCGTTCGACAACGCCTCGCACAAGACCGAGCAGTCGATAGAGTTCACTGTCGACAATACGAACCCGACCTGCAACATAGTGTCCCCTTACATCGGGGCCTTCATCGAGGGGGTCGTCACCTTCAAAGTCTCCTCCGCGGATACTGTAGGGATCGAAAAGGTCATCATAAAGACCCTGGGCAACACCTACCAGATGACCTACAACCTCCAGTCTGGCTATTACGAGTACACGGCCAACACCATACCGCTCCCCGACGGCAATTACTCGGCCCTCGCTTCCTCCTACGACCTTTCCGGGAAGAAGACCAATAGCTCGTCAATATACTATAACATCGACAATCAGTACCCGAGCTTGACCGTCAATGGCATCCAGAACGGCGATTACCTTGCAGGTACCATAGCCTTCAACGTGACGGTGTCGGACGTCTATCTCCAGGACACCAGGTATTCGGTGGATGGCGGCGGCTGGGTCGGGATAACCACCCCTTGGGACACGACCAAGGTCCTGGATGGGGCGCATACCCTCACCATAATGGCAAGGGATAGGGCCGGCCATTCGACCACACAGACCTTCAACATCAAGGTCGACAATCACAAACCGGTATGCGCTGTCAACGGACCCGTCCCGAACGAGTACCTGAAGGGGACCTACAAGTTCAGGGTCTCGGCTTCGGACTCGGTCGGTATAGACCGGGTGGAGATCAACGTTTTCGACAATAACTTCACAGCGATCTATTCTTCTGTCTCAGGATACTACGAGTTCACCTCGGACACGACCATCCAATCCGATGGCAACTATACTTGCTACGCCATTGTTTATGACCTAAGCGGATGGATGAACACGTCAACAACGGTCAAGTTCCGGGTGGACAACAACGCACCGGTCCTACAGATAATGGACCCGATAGAGGGAAGCTACCTGGAAGGGATAGTGACCATGAACGTAAAGGCCACCGATGTCTTCCTTGATAAGGTCGAGTACGATGTGGATGGCTCCGGATGGGTCCTGATAACCACCAAGATGAACACCAGTAATTATGGGGATGGAGGGCATAGGATCAGCTTCAGGGCCCTTGACCTTGCCGGGCATATTACCTCGACCAGCATAAATGTCAAGGTCGACAATAACAACCCGACGGGATCGATATCGACCCCAGTATCGCTCCAGTATGTCGAAGGGACCGCCAAGTTCTCTGCGATAGCCTCGGATGTGGTCGGGGTCGCCTCTGTCAGGATAACCATATTCGGGTCCACCATCGATATGAGCTATAACTCCGCCGCAGGGACCTATGAGTATTGGACCGACACCAGGTTGATAACGGACGGTACCTACAACATGACCGTCACTATCAAGGACTTGTCCGGGAAGACGCTCGTGCTCGGTCCCAGGACCTTCTACGTCGATAACAACGCACCGGTCCTCAGGATAAACTATCCGCTCGTCGGGGCATACCTCGATGGTTTCGAGACCATGGACGTGACCGCCACCGACACTTTCCTTGACCGTGTCGAGTACAACGTGGATGGTTCTGGATGGGTCCTCATCTCCACACTGATCAATACGACCCAGTTCGGCGACGGGTACCATATGATCTCCTTCAGGGCTCTGGACAAGGCCGGACATTCGACAACGAGCGGGGTCGGCATCTACATCGACAACACGGACCCGACGGGCTCCATATCCGCACCAGTGACTGGCCAGTACCTCGAAGGGACCTCCCTATTCAGTATCATAGCCTCGGACAAGGTGGGCGTCTCTTCAGTGATGATAACCGTGTTCGGATCGACACTTACCATGAACTACAACTCCGGGACCGGGACCTACGAGTACCGCACCGACACACGGCTCATCCCCGACGGGACCTACAACATGACCGTCACCATTACGGACCTATCCAGTAAGACATTCGTCCTTGGGCCAAGGACCTTCTATGTCGATAACAACCTCCCGGTCCTGAGGATCGTCCACCCTATCGAGGGCGCATTCCTGGACGGCTATGAGACAATGCTAGTAAACGCCACTGACGTCTTCCTGGAGAAGGTAGAGTACAATATTGACGGCACAGGCTGGGTCGAAATAGATCAGACACTGAACACCACTATGTTCAACGATGGGGTACACATCATCCAGTTCCATGTGTTCGACAGAGCGGGGCACCAGACCACAGCCCTTGTCAACGTCAAGATCGACAACAACGCACCCACCGGCACTATAACCGCTCCTGTCGAGGGGCAATACCTCGAAGGGACACCCCTCTTCAGTGTCATCGCCTCGGACCAGGTCGGTCTGGCCTATGTAAAGGTCAAGATCTTCGGGGCGACCATCGACATGAGCTACAACTCAGGGACCGGGTCATACGAGTACCATACGGACACACGGCTCATCCCCGACGGAACCTACAACATGACCGTCATCATCAGGGACCTTTCGGGCAAGACCACGGTCATAGGCCCAAGGGGCTTCTACGTGGACAATAACGCACCAGTCATTAGGATCATTCACCCTGTCGAGGGGTCCTATCTCGAGGGGACGGAGAACATGAACGTAAGCGTCACCGATGTATTCCTTGACAAGGTGGAGTACAACGTCGATGGGACGGGATGGGTCCTGGCAGAGGTCCCATTGAACACTACCCTCTTCAGCGATGGGGAGCACCTTATAGAGTTCAGGGCCGTGGACAAGGCAGGGCATACGACCATGACCTCATCAGAGGTGGTCATTGACAATACCATACCCTACGGGGCCATCGCATCTCCCCTTAAGGCCCAGTTCATAGGCGGTTCCTACCTGTTCAAGGTCGTCGCCTCGGACCTCGTCGGGATCAGGTCCGTCAGGGTAACCGTCTTCAACTCCACGCTTGACATGAACTACAATACCGGAACGGGATATTACGAATACACGACCGATACGTCGCTCATTCTGGACGGTATATACAACCTGACCATAACGATAGTCGACCTTTCGGGCAAGGTGACCATTGTAGGTCCTAGGGACTTCTACCTCGACAACCATATACCCGTGCTCGAGGTTTACAACCTCAACGATGATGATATCCTCTCGGACCATATCCTGTTCGACTATTTTGCGAACGACACCTTCTTAGACGTCGTCGAGTACGAGGTCGACTCAACGGGCTGGTACGATATCTCGGTCCCGCTCAACACCTCCAGGTTCAACGACGGAGCCCATATCATCAGGATCAGGGCCGTGGACCTGTCAGACAAATCGATAACCATCACCTTCGACGTGAAGTTCGACAATATTGGGCCAACCTGCACCGTGAACTCACCTGTCGAGAACGAGTTCGTGGGAGGGGTCATTACGATTAAGGTGACCGCTTTCGATATAGTCGGGATCGATTATGTGATGATCAAGGTGTACGACCTTGAAGTGAAGGTCCCCTACAACTCCCAGACCGGCTACTATGAGTACACGGCAAACACCATCACATGGGGGTCTGGCGAGGACGGCATAAGGAACATAACAGCAATCGCCTATGACCATACTGGTAAGTCATACACATACGGTCCAGTGAGCTTCAACGTGGACAACAGGGCCCCGACCATAAATATCAACTCACCCAAGGATGGACAGGTGGTCTCTGGTCTCTTCTTCTTCAACGTCAACAACGCAGATGTGTTCAAGAAGGGCACAGACTACAACATAGACGGCGCCTCCTGGCAGCCTGTATCCATCGGATGGAACACGCTTCTGATCCCGGACGGTCTACATGAGGTCAACATCAGGGCAACGGACCTGGCCGGCCACGTGACCTTGGTAACAATACACGTATATGTGGACAACAACGCACCGGAGATCACCATGGTGACCCCGTCCGAAGGGGAATACATCCAGGGGACCTATGTCATCAGGATAGTGGCCTTCGATGCGGTGGGCATAGAGCGTGTTATGATCACCATCGCTGGAAAGGAGATGCCGCTATCTTACAATACCCAGACTGGTTACTTCGAGCATATAGTGGATACCCGCCTCTACGAGGACGGCACATATATCGCGAGCGCGTCTGTCACGGACGTCGCCGATAGGACCGTGACCACGCCAGATGTGAACTTCAAGGTTGACAATGAATACCCAACACTGAGGGTCGAATCGCCTGTCAGGGACCAGCTAGTGACCGGGACCATAGCTCTCCGCGCACAGACCACGGACACGTTCCCAGGGGCTATGAAGTATGCCATAGACCATACGACCTGGTACGATATCTCTGTCCCGTGGAACACCTCCAAGGTCATGGACGGCTACCACACCGTAACTGTGATGACCGAGGACCAGGCAGGACACAGGACCGAGTTCAACGTGGATGTGATCGTCGACAACGGGAAGCCTGTCATATCCCAATCGTCCATCACGTCCGGACAGGTCCTTTCGGGAATAACGACGCTGATGTTCTACGTGTACGATACCATAGGCATTGGTCATGTCACACTATCGGTTGACGACTCCAGCCCCTTCGAGGTCTATAGAGGCGAGGGCGGGTTCTATTACGAATATATGTTGAACACAAATCTCCTTGCCGACGGGGAGCACATCCTGACGGTAACTGCCTTGGACAAGGTCGGGAACTCAATGTCCTCAGCCTATAGCATTAGGATAGACAATACGGGGCCTGCAATAACCCTGGACTATTACTGGGTCGAGGGTGACGACCAGGTGCGCATAGGCAGTGTGAAGGAAGGTAGGTCTGTCATATTCGTGGCCACCGTCGACGACCCCTCGGGCGTTTCGACGGTCATGATAAACATAGACTCCCTTGGATGGTGGGAGATGACGCAGGACGAGAATATCTCCAACCCCAACACCTACAAGCTCTACTGGCCGACGAGCGGTGGCGGGGCCCACATGTTCCAGGTCAGGTCCATAGACAAGCTAGGGAACGAGAACAAAGTGTCCGGATTGATCAACGTCAAGGAAGTGAAGGACAAGTACACGGTTGGGGACTTCATCAGAGACGCCCTGCCATACATATGGTTGCTGCTCTTCATCATCCTTGTGATAGCATTACTCCTCCTCCTCTATTTCGGGGTCTTGACGAAGTGGGCCAAGGGAGAGGGCTACAAACCTAAGGAGAAGAAGGGACTGGAGGCAGGGGGTGACAAGCCCAAGAAGGCCGTCCCATTAATGGGCAACAAGAAAGAGGGCAACGAACCTGATGCCATCAGATCCACTCCGAAGAAGGCAAAGTCGGAGACCAGTGAAGAGGATGCCTTCGAATGAGGCTTTGACGAACTTCATGTTAATAACTATATAAACAACCGCCCGGGTTCACGGTTATAAGGGATACTAATACCGGAAACCCTTTAATCGGATAGCATGCATACCATATAGACCTAGGGTTCGCTCCCTATAGGTCGTACGGATCATTAGGAGGTTGGAATATGATTGGGAAGATTTTCGTGATTGCGAACATTGAGACGTTGAGTAGATGGAGGGCTCCCGTGTCGGTCTTGCTGGTCCTGCTGCTACTATTGGGCGGTTCGGCAGTTATGTTCACCGGTGTCGTCAGCGCCGAGACGAAACCTGGCGGAACGCTTAAGAACGACCAACCGGCAAGGGTCTACACCACGGGCTGGTGGTGGAGCACAATACCCGATGACCTGCAGTTCAAGATACCCACCAGGTCCAACTATTATTCTGCAGTGGCCATAGCCAACAGGGCCACTGGGGAAGACTTCGACCTCTTCGCCTACTCTGACTATGATATGACCAATCTCATTTCGTCCTCGACCGAGGGGAGCGACAAGATAGACTTCGTCGTCATAGACGGGCATACCTACAGTGGAGGCTACAAGTACGTCAAGGTGAGCAAGTTCACGGGTCAGGACTGGACCTCCGGTATAAGAATCGAATCGGACTATCACTGCTATAAGGGCGACCTGTACGGTTCGGACCCTGACGCTAACGGTACTCTAAACATAGGTGCGTACAGGTATTCCATGTTCGAGTACCACGGCACATCCACCTACACCGGCACCCTCAGGGGTGACTACCCGCTGGTCAATATGTACGATGTCTATCTGGATGCTGGCGGCAAGTACGATTTCACCATAACGTCCGTTCCGTCGGCCGAAAGTCTGTCCATGTACCTGTTCAAGGGCTCTGGGAACGCTGGGGACGCTTTAGTTGTCGATTCTGCCGGTACGGGCGGGTCCCTCTCTTTCTCCTATGATCCCGAGGTTTCCGGCTATTACGGCCTGGCGGTCATAGACCGTAACAACGGATATACCAGCTCCGACAACTACACTATGCTCATAACCTCCGATTTCTCCTTGGCGGCTAAACCGACCAACAAGCTCATCGCCCCCGGAATGAACGCATCCTACGAGATAGATGTCTCTTCCCTCGGCATAACCAAGAACATCAATCTGCACTACAGGTGGAGGTCCGCCACCTCCAATATCTCCACCCCCTCAGGGGCAGTGGCAAGGCTCAGCAAGAAGATGGTCAATATAGGCGGTGTTGGGACGGAGAAGGTCTTCCTCAACGTCACAACTGCCAAGACCATGGCGGCCGGCACTTACTATCTTCGCGTTTATGGTAACGATACGGGCGTGAACGGGGCCAAGAAGAACGTGGAGGTCCGGCTCACGGTCTCTACCAATCCAGACTTCTTCCTCTCCACAGATCCGCCTAACAGGATAATCTCACCAGGTTCCTCCATCCAGTACCAGGTGACTATGGACACCATCAACAGCTACAGCAAGACCGTCACCCTCTCAGCGAGCGTCGACAAGAGCAATAGCTACTTCAACTACACTTTCCAGTCTGCGACCCTAACGAGCTCCAAACCCAAAGCGAACTTGACGGTCAGGGCGTTGTCGAACGTACCTATCGGGCTATACAATCTCACCGTAAAGGGAATCGACGGCACACTAACCCGGTATTCCAACGCGACCCTGAGGGTCAAGGAGCCCATCAGCATAGATGTGATATCACCCACTTCCGGCGAACTTGTCGCCGGTGTCTATATGTTCAAGGTCCAGGCCGACACCCCCTCAGAGACAAAGTCCGTGAAGATCTCCTTCGGTGGAAATATGATAGGTGCGGGGACCCTCAACATGTACTTCAACTCTGGGAACCAGTTGTGGGAAAGGAGCATCAACACCTATACCTATGTGGATGGGGCTTGCTCCATAACAATAACCGCGGAGGACTTCGGGAACGGACAGACCCAGCTGGACCCATTGAACTTCACCCTTTCGAACTCGGCCCCCAACCCTATCATCATTACGCCTTTGGACCGTTCCTATGTGACCGGAACTGCCCTGCCCATATCCGTAAATACAACATCGTATGTGATTTCTGTCAGGTTCCGTGTGGACTCCAATGCTTGGGTGCCTATGTCGAGGTCGGGAAATACCTGGTCAGGTACTTACGATACCACGTTGATAACCGACGGGGCACACACCCTGTCCATTGATGCGAAAGACAGTGCGGGAATGACGGGCGAAACGTCAATAACCATCTTCGTTGACAATAACAGGCCCACATGCAACATCAATTCCCCCATAGACGGACAGTACATTGAGGGCTCCTACACATTCAGGGTTATAGCGACCGATACCGTGGCTGTGGACCATGTGGACATAACCATATTCGGCGGCACAGTCACACTGCCCTACAATCCAATAACATCGTCCTACGAGTATACGGTAGCGACCCCCACTAAGGCCGATGGCAAGTTCATGGTCTATGCAACCGCCTATGACAAGGTGAACCTGTCCAAGATGAGCGACAAGGTAACGTTCTTCATAGACAACAACGCCCCTTCGCTTAACATTTTGAGCCCGAACGACAAAGAGATAATTGGAGCCTCCTACACGCTATCCGTCAGCTCCGCGGATGTGTTCCTTAACTCGGTCAAGTACAGGATCGACTCGACCGGTTGGCAGAACTTCTCGGGCATGGAACCGAGCTGGTACTCTACCATCGACACGAAGATGCTTACTGACGGACCCCATTCCCTGACGGTCAGGTCCCTTGACAACCTGTCCCATGCGACGGAACAGATAATCAGCTTCATCGTCGACAATACGAACCCGACCTGCTCGCTCGTCTCACCATTCGAGGGTGCCTTCCTGGAGAGCGTGCTCAACTTCAAGGTCTCCTCGACGGACACCGTTGGGGTCGATAGGGTGGTCCTGAACGTGTTCTCGGACTCGGTCCAGACCTCGTTCAACAGGCAGAGCGGGTACTACGAATACGCTTTCAACACCCTTACAGTACCTGACGGCGAGTACACGGTCCATGCGACGGCATTCGACCTGTCGGGAAAGATGACCAATTCCACCAAGACGGGATTCAAGGTGGACAACAACCCGCCGGAGATGACGGTCCATGGCATCCAGAACGGCGATTACATTGAAGGGGTAATCAAGTTTAACGTATCGGTTGACGATTCCTTCATACAGGACGTCCGCTATTCCATAGACGGCGGCGGATGGACCGATATCAACTTAAGCTGGAATACTACAATGATCTTCGACGGCCCCCATGTCGTGACCATACTTTCGCGGGACCAGGCAGGTCACCAGACAAGGCAGACCATCGACCTAATAATAGATAACAACGCCCCGGTCTGTGCGGTCAACGGCCCGGTGCCCAAAGAGTTCGTCCAGGGCGCATATAGGTTCAGATTGTCGGCCTCGGACGCGGTGGGAATTGACAGAGTTGAGATCAACGTCTTCAGCAACAACTTCACTGCGATCTATTCGTCCGCTTCCGGCTATTTTGAGTTCAACTCCGATACCTCCATTCAGTCCGATGGCGACTATGTGTGCTATGCGATATCCTACGACAAGAGCGGGAAGATGAGCCTGTCCCAGCCCATCGCCTTCCAGGTCGACAACAACGCACCTGTGCTCCTCATATACCATCCTCTGGACGGGGCGTACCTCGAAGGCATCGAGGCCATGGACGTTAACGTGACCGACACATACCTCTCCCACATCGATTACGACGTGGACGGCAGCGGATGGGTGCCCATAGATACACCTTTGAACACGACCATCTTCGGGGATGGGGACCACTCCATCACCTTCAGGGCGGTCGACAGGATAGGCCATGTGACCACGACGGTCTCGGAAGTGACCATAGACAACACGATGCCCTACGGGGCCATATCCGACCCGGTCCTTGACCAGTTCATTTCCGCTGTCATGACGTTCAGGGTCGCTGCCTCGGATGCGGTCGGGATAGACGCTGTAACCATATCCGTTTTCAACGCTACACTGGATATGAAGTACAACATAGCGAACGGGTACTTCGAGTACACGACGGACACAAGGCTCATAGAGGACGGGACATACGTCATGAACGTGAGCGTAACAGACCTATCCAGCAAGGTAACACGGGTCGGCCCCCACAGGTTCAACTTGGACAACCATGCTCCAAGCCTAGTGGTCCAGGACCTGATAGACGACGATATCCTGGAAGGGGCCGTTCCACTGAACGTCGTAGCCGAGGACGTATTCCTCAACGAGGTACAATATCAGGTGGACAGCACCGGTTGGGTCGATATCACGATACCCGTCAACACGACCATGTTCGGTGACGGGGACCACATGATAACGGTGAGGGCGACCGACCTCTCGGGCCGTGAGGCGGTCCTGTCCTTCGATGTCCTCTTCGACAATCTTGCCCCTACCTGCACCATCAATTCTCCCGTTACCGATGAGTTCGTCGAGGGGACCGTATCAATCAAGGTATCGGCCTTCGACATAGTCGGTATCGACTATGTGATGATCACGGTCTACAACATAGAGGCCAGGGTCCCGTTCAACTCGGTGACGGGCTATTATGAGTACACATCGAACACCATAACATGGGGATCGGGCGAGGACGGGGTCCGGAACGTGACGGCCATAGCATATGACTTCACCGGAAAGACCTATTCCTACGGTCCAGTGAGCTTCAACGTGGACAACAGGGCCCCGACCATAAACATCAACTCACCCAAGGAAGGGCAGGTGGTCTCTGGCACATTCTTCTTCGATGTGGACAACGCTGACGTCTTCAAGAAGGGTACCGACTATAACATAGACGGGGCCTCCTGGCAACCTGTATCAATAGTTTGGAACACCCTCCAGGTCGTAGATGGCACGCATCAGGTCCAAATCAGGGCCAGCGACCTGGCCGGGCACATCACCATGGAAACGCTGTTCGTCATAGTCGACAACCATGAGCCGGAGATAAGCATTATAACCCCGACGGAAGGCGTATTTGCCGAGGGAATCTATACCTTCCGAATCATAGCCACTGACGAGGTCGGGGTGAAGAAGGTGACCCTCGACGTGGCAGGGACCGAGAAGCCCCTATCCTACAACACACAGACCGGCTATTACGAACTGCTGCTCGATACAAGGCTGCTCGCGGATGGCACATATGACGCCCAGGCCTCGGTGGTCGATATGGCCGACAACCTGGTATCCACCCCGGTCTTATCGTTCATGGTCGACAACACGGGACCGATACTCAAAGTCGACTCTCCCGTCAAGGACCAGCTCGTGAGGGGACTGTTCATCATTAGGGCAACGATGACCGACCAGTTCCCGGGAGCAGTCAAGTACGCAATAGACGGGACCACAAGGTTCGAGGTCCACACACCTTGGAACACTAGCAAGGTTACCGACGGATACCATATGGTGAATGTGATGGCGGAGGACCTGGCCGGACATAGGACCACGTTCAATGTCGAGGTAATCGTCGATAATGGAAAGCCTGTCATATCCCAGGCGACCATAGCACCTGGCGAGGTCCTCACCGGGACCACACCGCTCCGGTTCTATGCGTACGACACCATTGGCGTCCGGCAGGTGACACTCGCGCTCGACGGAGCGAGCGCATTCGAGATACATAGGGGAGAGGGCGGCCTCTATTATGAGTACATGTTGAACACTAGGCTCCTGGCCGACGGGGACCACCTCCTCAAAGTCACTGTCATTGACAGGGCGGACAATTCGGTATCGGCCACCTACGCCATTAAGATAGACAACACGGGTCCTGAGATCGTCCTAGACTACTATTGGGTCGAGAAGGACGTCCCGGTCCGTATCGGCAACGTCAAGGAAGGGACCTCGGTGGTGTTCGTTGCCACCGTTGACGATCCCTCCGGAATATCCTCAGTGATGATCAACATCGATTCTCTAGGCTGGAGGGAGATGGCGCCGGACGAGAACAATTCCAATCCCAACACCTACAAGCTCTACTGGCCGACCAGCGGCGGCGGGACCCATATGTTCCAGGTCAAGTCCATAGACAAGCTCGGGAACGAGAACAGCCTCTCAGGTATGATCAACGTCAAGAAGGTGGAGCACAAGACCACCTTCGTTGAGAGATTCAAGGACGCCCTCCCGATATTGTGGTTCGTCCTGTTCCTCCTAATAGTGATTACTATTGTGGTCCTTGCCTGGACGGGTGTAATGACCACATGGTTCAGGGGGGAGGGGTTGAAGAGGAAGGAGAAGACGCCCGAAAACCCATCAAAGGACCAGTCCAGGGGACCCAGGAGCCCTCCGTTGAAGAAAAAGATCGTTGATGGGGACAACTGGGAGCCAATGGACGATTAGAAATGATGCGTTCGGTAAAAAACACCGAAAGTATGATATCTTCATAACGGAGGTTACCCTTCAATGGCAAGATTGCCTAGGGGGAAGGGGCTATTCTTGGTTATAGCTCTCGCTATGGTTCTAGGGTTCGTCATTAGCGGGACCGACAATGTCAGATCGTCATCGGCCTATACGGGGGGAGGCGAACTGCTGTCCCGGGCATCCCTTTCCGATACCAATATTTGGCGGTCGTCGTCCGAAAACTCCCCCAACTCGACATCGGTCACACTGGTCATCTCTGGCGGCGGGTCAAAGGGGATAACGCTTGCGCCGCAGGACGTAGTGTTTCTAATGGACCATTCTGGTTCTCTGGGCACCTACGACCCCCAGGTTCTCAGGATACTTGCGACCCACCGATACACAGACAACATGATAGCCCCCTTCGACCGGGCAGCAGTGATAAAGTTCGATTCTATAGCGACAAGGTTCAACCACCTCACCTTTGCCTATGCGCAGGTCCATGCCGACCTCGAGGCACTGGCCATGACCGAGCCTCAGGGCCAGACGAACTTCCAGGAAGCGTTCAACGAGGCCACGGTCGAGCTCGTCGCACATGGTCTGGAGGGTAACCAAAAGGTGATCATCTTCTTCACCGACGGGACCCCCGACCCCCCCGAAAAGAACGTTACCCTGTCACAGATGGACGTATTGGTCTCCAACGGGATCAGAGTGTACACGATCGGCCTTGGTCCCATGGTCGATGAGCCCCTCCTATCCTGGATAGCACAATATACGGGAGGGAGGTATTTCAAGGCCGAGACGGCTGAGGAACTGGTCTCGATATATCTCAAGATATCCGACCAGTTCTACGATTATATGGCAGGCCAGAACTGCACCGTAGTTGCCGACCTTGACGATGACCTGGAGTACGTAGGAGGGTCCAGCAACATCATTGA
This sequence comes from uncultured Thermoplasmatales archaeon, assembly GCA_964563055.1. Taxonomy (GTDB): domain Archaea; phylum Thermoplasmatota; class Penumbrarchaeia; order Penumbrarchaeales; family Penumbrarchaeaceae; genus JALOTP01. Next base: position 22,021 of record CAZLVP010000015.1, read on the forward strand.
GAACTTCACCGCCCAGAAGTACGACGGAAGCTGGTCCTTGTTCTGGCGGATAGAGGACATCACCATAGGTGAGAACTGGTCCGTCACCTTCAATATATCTTCCCTCAAAGGTGAGGGGAAGATACTCGTTTTCACCGGAAGCTCGAAGGTGGACTATGTGGATTGGAAAGGGGAGAACCGTACGCTCGGGCTCCCGGAGACATATGTAACGGTGATCAGAGGTCTTCCTCCGCCTTTGCCTCCACCCCCACCACCTCCCCCACCAGCGGCCATCGCTCCAGTTCCACCACCGCCATCGGTCCCTGTAGTGGCCCCCTCTGTCAACGTCGCACCGGTCATCACTGCAACACCTAACATCACACCAGTAACGATCGGACAAACAGCCTCTGTCCCAGTAGAGTACATGCTAGCCGGACTTGCGGCCTTGGGCATGGCCGAACGGGTCAAGCTGAGGAAGAAGATAGCTGAGAAACAGAAGGTAAGCGTCGGAGCGTGAACACCTTTGCACCCTAAACGCGCAATCTGGACGGTGACCGTCGTATCGGCATTGCTGACCCTATTATTGCTAACGTCGGTCCAGCTGAGCGCAGAATGGCCAAGCCTGGTATTCGAACAGGAGATCAAGATCGCTCGGTCCCCTGACCACGTCGAGGACCGGGCCCCGTTCAATAATGAACCGTTCGTGATAACGATCACATCAGGGTCGGGCCAGTTCATTAATGCCGCGGACGTAAGGTTCACGTGGACTTACCAGGGCAGGGTTTCTGCCGAGGGGGGCTACGCTTTCACCCGGGTCAACCAGAGCGCCATGACGGGCACCATACCAGGCCATCCGGGCGGGTATATCATCACCTACAGGATCGTGGCCTACGATGAGAAGAACACTCCGCTCACGTCAACCCAGTATTCCTATACCGTCGTCCAGAACGGTTCGTTCTCAGGTAACGATTTCGAAAGCAATATTGAGCTTTCCTGGGGGCCCCAGAGCCCGAAGAACTATCAAAGCGTTCAGATAAACATCTCCACTAGGGATCCGCTAGTGATTCTAGCCAGGGCCGACCTGTTCTACACCGTCGCCCTTCCCGGCCAAGACCCGGTTGATGGTGTCACGTTCTTCTCCGAAGGAGATGATACGGTCCTAATGACCGCGACCCTGATATTCTATCCCCCAGGGTCTAGGATCAGTTTCCACGTGGAGGCATACGATAGCTACATGAACAGGATAGTGAGCCCTACCGTGACCTATGAATACCCCGAGCTCCCCCCCGCCCAGCCGGTGTACAACGGGTTCATATTCGTCCAGTTCAGGGATGCCACCCGCAGGGGGACCCCTGACCGTGATATACCGCTAACCGTGACGTTCTCGAACGCGACCGGTTACCTTTTCGAGATGGTAGCGGAGTCCGGTATAGCCTACACGAACAGGTCCGTTTATCAGGGTACATACAGGATAGAGGCCGATTACGATGGCAGGGAGTACTCTTGGACCATCTCGGTCCCAAGGCCCGACGGGTCTTTCTCCTTCATGTTCGAGATCAACCAGAAGACCTACTCCGTCCCTTACGAAAGGGAGCGCGGACCTTCCTGGCAGAACGCTCTGGGGGCCGGCCTTATGTTCCTTTTCGTCATATTGTCCATTGCGTTGACGAACTGGGTCAAGAAGTACTACCAGAACCTTGCTGAGGATAGGAAGAGGCGGCGCAAGAGGGATGTGGAGGAGCGGCCGGCCAAGTGGTACGACAGCATCCTAAAGGACGAGCAGGTCAAGGATGCGTTCCTAAAGGTCGGGGCATTCATGCTGCTTTCCGTAGCGGGCCTCGTCTGGGCCCCCTTCTATCCCTGGTGGATGGTCCTCCTCCTGACGGCGTTCATCTCGGTCCTTGCCATCAGGTTCCCCTATATCTCGCTGCTCCTCGTCTCGGTCCTCGTCACTGCGGCGGCAGCCTACCAGTCCAGGGAGTTCGGATGGATGTTCCTCATGCTGTCTCTGGTCACAATGATAGGGGGGTTCTTTGACTGGAGGTACGCTTACCTGACCCTCCTAACGGTATTCGCGACCGGTTTCGGACTTGGGTTCGCAGTCCCCATGGCGTCCGCCCTTTTGATCTCTCTTTTCATGGGAGGTGCCGTCCTCCTGACGGCTGGGGCCTTCCTCCTCATAATCGCCCCATCCGGCAACTTCGACCTCATCTCTTTGCTTGCCTCACAAGGGCACGCGAAGAGCTTCGTCACCTTCTCCAGGCCCATACCTGACCCATGGACCCCTGTGGACCTTGCCAACGCCCTCTCGTCCATCACCAACGTCGATATGGACACTATCTCCACTGTCCTCTCGGACACGATGGGCACACTCGTCCCGTTCGTGGGATTACTAGGTTGGGCCCTCGCGATGATAGTCGCCTACATGATATTCGTCAGGCTCGAGAAGGGTAACTCTGGCAGGAAATTGGACCTTAAGGGATGGGCCCTCAGGACCCTACCCGGTCTGGTCCTTCTGACGGTCGGCATAATTACGTATGTCTGGGCCTCCGTTGAGTTCAACGCTTTTACAATATTCGCCTTCGCAAGCTGCATCCTGGCCTCCATCCTTGCCTTCAATCTTAGGGGATTCGGCGAGGAATCCCTGCCTATCCACTTCGGCGTCGAGGAGGTGAGGTCCTCCGATGTAGGCATGAAGATATCGGAGATGGTGAACTTCCGCAAGGCCGCCTTCAACGACATAGGCGGGCTCGAGGATGTGAAGCGGGAGGTCAAGAACGCCCTAATGGTGCCTCTCCTCGAACCAGAGATGGCGACCAAGTACGGGGTCAAGCCGAGCAAGGGCATCTTGCTATTCGGTCCGCCGGGTTGCGGAAAGACCCTGATGTTGAGGGCTGTGGCGTCCGACCTTAACGTGGACATGATAGGGATCAAATGCTCCGATGTCATGTCTAAATGGTACGGGGAATCTGAGAACCTGATAGCCAGCCTCTTCGCGGAAGCTAGGGCAAGGTCGCCCTGCATCCTGTTCCTGGACGAGATAGATTCCATTGCGAAGAGGAGGGACTTCTACTCGACGGACGATGTGACACCCAGGGTGCTCTCCATAATGCTCTCGGAGATGGACGGCATGGACGAGGCAGAGGGCATAATCATTGTCGGGACGACCAACATGCCCGACCTTGTCGATCCCGCCCTGATGAGACCTGGGAGGTTCGATAAGGTGATCTACATACCTCCGCCCGACCTGCCCTCAAGGGAACAGATAATCAAGATCCATCTGAAGGGCAAGTTCGCGGAGAAGGACATAGATACGGCCGAGATAGCACGAAGGTCTGACGGCTTCTCCGGGGCGGACCTTGCTAACCTTGTCAGAGAGGCATCATCACTTGGGCTCGAAAGGGCCCTTGAGACCAAGAAGCCCCAACCCATCACACAGAAGGACCTGATGGCGGTCCTTGATGAGATCAGGCCTTCGGTGAGCCCGACGATGCTCAAGATGTACGATAAGCTGAGAAGGGAGTTCGAGAGGAAGAAGGGGGCCAAGGTGATAGAGGGTTCAACAACCCCATTGGAGGAGGGGACCGAGGAGGAGGCAAGGAAGCGGAAGATGGGACCCAAGAAGGGATCGAGGTCCTCGATAGAAGGGGAGTTCGAGGAAGTGAAGGAAGGGGAGGAGAGCTGAAGTGGACGTCCTGGATGCCACCCTGGTCATAGCCGCAATAGCGGCCATCCTCCTCTTCTTCCTAGGGATGAAATACCCCAAGGGAGGCAAGGATTGGCCGTTCGACAGGCCCACGACCTTCAGATATCTGATCAGCGGGATCATCTTCTTCCTAATAATGGGGCTCATCTATTGGGTGACGAGATATTGGGACTACCCACTGTCCGGGAAAGGGCTGGTATATGTTTCTTTCTTGGCGTTAGGTATCCTGTTCATCCTTGGGATAATCTTCCCGAAGGGGAAGGAGGTCTGATCTGTATCGTTCCCCATAGATATTAGTGATCTTGAATTTGCGGTTTTTTAAGGCCCCATGAGATAGGGGTATGAAATGGTTAACTGGATGCGATTATGCAATTCCAATATCGGAGAGGAAAAAAGCTTTCGATCAGAAGACCTTTCCCTTCATTGAGACCATCTCCTTGATCAATGGGATATCCTTCCCCGACCTCCTTATAGCCTCCTCCGCAATCCTCACCATCCCTCCGCAGCAAGGGACCTCCATTATTGCCACGGTCAGCGACTTGATCCGGTTCTGCTTCAATATCTCCGTAAGCTTCTCGATGTAGGCTCCACTGTCATCGAGCTTCGGGCAGCCCATCGCTACCGTTTTCCCATGTATCAGCTGGTGATGCAGGTTAGGGTTCGCCACAGCAACGCAGTCTGCCAGCAGTAAAAGATGCGAGTTCTCGAAGAACGGGGCCTTGGGGTGGAGAAGGTGTATCTGAACGGGCCACTGTCTCAGGCTCGAACCCCTCTCTTCACCTGTCCCTCCATCCTCCTCTTCAGGCTCTATCACCCTCATGGCGGTCCCCGGACACCCGCAGGGAAGCTGCTCCGACAGGTCTGGTACAGGGATGCCCTTCTCTTTCAGGACCTCCACTGCTATTTTGAAGTATTCGGTCTGGGCATGGTCCTTGAGATGTTTCAGGTGGGCCTTGATCACATTTGGACCACCCTTGATGATGTTCACCATTGTCTGTCTCTCATCGTAACCCTCGGCCTCCCTCTCGATGGTCGATATCGCCCCCTCGGGGCAGGTTCCTATACATGCCCCCAAACCATCGCAGAAGATATCGCTTATCAGATGCGCCTTCCCGTCTATGATCTGGAGGGCTCCCTCGGGGCAGTCGGGGACGCAGAGCCCGCATCCCGTACACTTGTCGTGATCGATATTGATCATCTGCCTTTTGACCATCATCATCACCATAGTATCTTTTTTATACTAAGGGTCCAAAGTATAGATGGTATTTATAATGTAAGGTTACGACCTGGTAACAATGAAGTTCCTAATCCCTGAGGTCCGTCCCTGACATTATGAACCTTCCCACAAGGTCCGGCATCTTGAAGGCTAGGGCAGGACCGTTCTTGAGAACGCACCACTTCCCCTTGACCCCCACTATCTCTCCCTTTAGAAGGTCCAGGTCCACCTTGCGCGGAGCTACCTCGAGGACGGGGGGGATCGGATATGGCCCAAGGACCAGTGGACCCATCTCCATCTCCCGCGGCATCACTTCGACCCGTATCCCCCTCCCTTTGAGGATATCTCCCATCAAAAGCTGGTCCTTTCTGAGCCTCTCCAATAGGTCCCGGGCCAGGTCCTTGCACAGTTCAATGTCAGTTACCCTGGCCAGGTCCCTCAATAATTTCTTCGAAGGAAAGGCCTGAGGGATATGGTACCTTGAGGATATCCACCCCTCGAGCTGTCTGGCACTGTACCTGTCAGCAACCTGGACCAGTGGAAGGATGACATCCGCCCCCTGCTCCATCCCCCTCTCTTCCACCCGGTCCAACTGGGTCATACCTATCTTTGGTCTGTCCCGGTAGATCGCCGCATAGACCACATGAGGGGCCTGACAGAAGAACGCCCCGCACTGTCCGCTGCTGCAGTGAGGCTCGAATATACATACGGGGTCAGGGACGTCCTGTACAAGGCAATCATGGCATTGGGCGAACCCTTCCAGGACCGCTCTGCCGGGGCAGGGGACATGTGACCCATCGAACCTTCCCGTGCACCGGACATCGAAAGAGACCGTAAGGTCAAGGGACCGCCCGGGCAGCAGGTCCAGCACTTTGACCTCACCCCTATAATGATAAAAGCCTGCCCTCTCCTCCAGAGACCTCAAGCGGAGGACAGGCCCTTTCCTTTCCCACCCCATCCCGAGCACATGGAACACATCCCCCACCCTCTCTTCGAAGAGGGTCCCATGGAACCTTGAATTGAAGGGGAAGCCCCTGTCCATTCCGTTCGGGATCGGTGGCATCATCAATTTAATGTAGGGCTCCCTTTATTAGGCTAACTGCACGCTGACCGGAACGGTCGCACCCGGGTGTTGCCCATGGACGTTGAAAGAAAGCTCGAGCTCGTGCTCGCAGGAACTGAGGAGGTCATCACGGAGAGCGAGCTCAGGGAGCGTCTCCTGTCCAAGGATACACCAAGGGCCTATGTCGGCTATGAGCCCTCCGGGTTCGTCCATATAGGGTGGCTCATAATCACCAAGAAGATAGAGCAGCTCATAGAGGCGGGCTTCCAGGTGGATGTCCTCCTTGCCGACTGGCATGCCTTCATAAATGACAAGTTCGGGGGGGACCTTGACAAGATCAAGGCCTGCGGTGAGTATTTCGTCCATTGCTACAAGGCATACGGCCTGGGCCCTGCCATCGCAGCAGGAAAACTCCGTTTCGTATGGGCAAGCGACATGGCCGACAGCTCCAAGTACTGGGAACGGGTCCTTCGGGTCGCCAAGGCCTCCACCCTGTCAAGGATCAGACGGTCCATGACGATCATGGGGCGCAAGGAGGACGAAGGCGACCTTGACTCATCGAAGTTCCTGTACCCTTCCATGCAGGCAGCAGACATATTCGAACTGGAGGTTGATGTCGCAATAGGGGGTATGGACCAAAGGCACGCCCATATGTTGGCCAGGGATGTCGCCGACAAGAAGGGGTGGGTCAAACCCGTTGCCCTGCACACACCACTTCTGTCCAGCCTGTCAAGGAGCGGAAGGATGGAGATGGTGACCGGCCCGACCGGGGGTCTGGACTACCCTTCGCTTGCATCCAGGTTGGAGGTCGACCTGCCCTTGCTCATAGTGAACAAAGCCCTATCGGCAGAGACCAGGGCGCTCCTGGAAGGTCTGAAGAAGGACATGGACGTAGAGAAAAGGGGCAAGGCCTTGGAGGTCCTCCTGGCAGGAAGGAGGAGGGTTGGTGGTAAAACGCCCATCTATTCCCTGTTGCACAAGGACGATGTCGATACAGGTTCGGTGACGACAGAGCTTGCCAAGGACCTTGAGAGACAGATGGCCATGGCAAGGAAGGAACTGTTCGGATACCTTGGCATATCGGAGGAGCAGGAAGGGGCCGTTCCCAAGATGTCCAAGTCCGATCCGGACTCGGGCATCTACCTCCATGACCCGGAACAGGACATAATCAGGAAGCTGAACAAGGCCTGGTGTCCCGAGGGGGTCCCGGACAATCCGGTGATGGAGATCTGCCAGACCATAATATTCCCCTACAGGGGCAAACTGGATATCAAGAGGCCGGAGAAATGGGGCGGGGACCTGCACTTCTCCGATCATGAAGCTCTCAGAGCCGCCTTTGCGACCAAACAGCTGCACCCGGCAGACCTGAAGAAAAGCGTCGGAAAGGAACTGATAGAGGTGCTGAGGCCTTACAGGGAGTATTTCGAGGCGAACCCTGGCACACTGAACAATGTCAGGGAGCTCTCAGGCTCCATTGGACGATGATGCCCGCTCGGTTAATTTTACATAGACAGAGCGGATTGGGACCGAAAACAACGGAGGCAACGGTCAGATGGAGGTCGTCGAGGGAATCAACCCCACAAGGATGGAGCTCCTTGCCATCAGGAAGAAACGTACCCTGGCCGAGAAGGGGCACAAGCTCCTGGGCGAGAAGAGGGATGCCCTCATCGTACAGTTCTTCGAGGTCATATCCAGAAGAGAGGGGTTGAAGAAAGAGACCCGATCTGCCCTGAATACCGCCAATTCAAGCCTTGAGGATGCCATGGCCATCTTGGGATACTCCTCATTGGAGGCATACTCCAGTGGCATAAAGCCCAACGCCCCCCTGGATATCACGAACCTAAATATTATGGGGGTCAAGGTACCCGTAATAGGGGTAGGCCGAAAGGAACCGACCCCCAATCCCTGGGGGCTCGGGAGCACGCCTCAAGCCCTTGACGATGCAAAGAGCGGGTACGATAACGCCCTAGGGCTGCTCCTAAGGCTCGCTGAGGCGGAGGGGGCCATGGAAAGACTTGCCCTTGAGATAGAGAGGACCAAGAGGAGGGTCAACGCTCTGGAGCATATCTTCATACCAAGGCTCAGGAACACCGAGAGATACATAACGATGCAGCTCCAGGAGCGGGAAAGGGAAGACTTCGTCAGGAGGAAGAGGATCAAGGCCATGATGGAGGCACGGGAGAGGGTATCGGGAGGCCAGGTAAAGGAATAGTGGAGGGAGCATGGCACGTATAAGAAGGTCCAACTACAGGCAACCGGTGACCCCAAAGGGTTTGGAGAGCATAGAGAAGGGGACCTTGAACTGGTTCGATACTGAGATGTACGGCAACCTCAACACCGAGGTTCTTGAGGAATATCTGGACAGCAAGAACAGGACGCAGGCGTTCGATAGATCGAGCTTCAGCTGGTGGAAGCTTCTCCTGGTGGTCCTACTGGTGGGTGCACCTTTCACCCTGATCTCACAGTACATTGCTCTGAAGATAGGTCTGGTCACAGGAGGGGCCTTCTATGTCTCATACCTGCTGGGCATGGCCTTCAGATGGAAGCCGACCCAGGTCAATATAGCGTCAGGTAGCGCCACGGCAACGGACAGGACCGTGACAGGGTTCGTGTTCACATTCCCCGCCATTTACCTTCTGGCCTATTCCTCACAGTACGTCATGTCCGACGGGAACCCGCTGATACCTCCCTCTCTGCTCGAGAGCTCCAATATCGTACCTCTCGCCATAGTCGCTTCGCTCTTCGCCTCACTGATGGGCATGATGTACTTCATAATCTTCAGGAGGCTCTGGCAGGTCGAGGACCCTCTCCCGGCCCCTGGTTTCCAAGCCTTCGTCAAGCTGCTTGACATCTCCAACAACATATCTGAGGGGGGTGTCAAGCATGCCATGCGGTCCATCAAACTGGTCCTCGTCTCGTTCGTCGGTATGTTCATCTTCGGTTTCCTGAGGGACTTCCCGCTTGGCGGCGACAAGCTACCCATAATGACCCGTTTGATATCGGCCGTGAGGCTAGGGGACTATTACGGCCATGGTCGGATACACATGTCCTATGAATCCTCTACCTGGACGCATGTGTCATACGAGTTCACGGGGATAGGGTTCGCCATTGGCTGGTTCATGAAGTTCAGGTCCGCATTCCTGGTCGCGGCAGGGTCATTGGTGACATGGTTCGTCATTGTCCCACTGGCCTACTGGCTGGATGTCCCTATCTACATACCCATCCTCGAGCAGTACGCCCAGAGCGGGTACCTCTCGACACATGCCCTGCCCATACCCGCTAGCGAGCTCACCAAGTACATACCCTATCCATCACCCGCTTTCGGGGCTGCTCAGGGAATAGCGAAGATAATCGCCATTGGGGCCATATTGGGAGGGGGGACCACGGCCCTCCTAAAGATGCTCCCCACCTTCAAGACCGTTCTGGTCGATATAACCAAGACCACCGGTGGAGAGAAGAGGGAATGGGTCCCTGGAAAAGGTTGGTACGAATGGCCGACCCAGCACATACCCATCGTAATGACCGTCGCCTTCATCGTCATCACGCTCGCATTCTGGCTATTTGGGGGATTCCCCCTTGTGCCATCCATAGCTTTCTCAATGCTCCTCGTCCTCCTGACGTTCATGCTGGGGGCCATCGCAGTGAAGATATCGGGGGAGGTCGGGACGACACCTGTATCAGGCACATCGTTCCTGACGCTTTTGATCCTCTTCTTCGTCTTCAGCGGCCTTGCCATCTTCATCCCATTCCCCGGGGGCAAGAGCCAGATCGTACTGATGGCATTGGTAGGTACGACCGTTTTCGGTTCGGCAATATCCCTCTCATCGGAGATCATGTGGGACTTCAAGGCCGGTCTCTACGCGGGGACCAGGCCCATGCATCTGATCAAGGGGGAATCCGTTGCCATCATCATAGGGACGCCCCTTGCCGCCGGTTTCGCCTACTATTTCTCTGTCCAGCTCGCCCAGGGCAACCTTCCGCTGGAAGCGCCCCAGGCAAATGCTTTCGCGGTCTTCGTCCAGATACTTGCCGGGGGAAAGGTCATGATGAGCCTGTTCCTCCTTGGGATGTTGATAGGGGTCACCATGGAGGTTCTGACCGGGATGGGCACCGCCTTCGGCCTTGGAATGTACCTTCCCCTCCAGTACACCCTTATGATGCTGACAGGGGGGGCGGCCAGGGACCTCTGGGAGAAGCACTATCTCAACAGGAGGGCCAAGGCGAACAACTGGTCCGAGAACGAGAGGACCTTCAAACTGCTGGACTCCTACATGCTGATGACCGGCCTTTACATAGGTGAGGCCATCATAGGCACCCTCCTGGCCATCTGGCTCGTCGTCTCATAGGACCCATCAGATATCCCTATATACGTTCAGAGGATTTCTCGCACCTTGTATGGGCAGATTGGGGACCACAAGAAGGCTCCTTACCCTCATCGGACTGGGCATCCTAGCTCTGGTCCTGACGCTTATGTTCATCTATGCCGGCAGGGACATCCTTGATGAGGTGTTCTCCCTTGATATGAGGTATGTCCTCCTCTCCTTCCTTTGCTTCCTAGGCCTCCAGCTCGCCTGGGCCATCAAGTTCTACATTCTGGTCAGGAGGAGGGTCCCTAAGGCCCGTTTCCCCTATGTGGCCCTGGTCAATATGGCAGGGAACTTCGTCAACATCACGACACCTTCCGGAAGGATGGCGGGCGAACCGCTCCGGGCAAGCTACATAGCAAGGAAGTACGGCTCAAGGTTCTCCACCATATTCGCAGCAGGAATGGTTGACAAGATGACCTTCACCGTCGCCATGCTGTTGCTCCTCATCCCTCTGATGGTCTGGGCTTCATTGAAATTCGATATGCCCGATCTGCTCCAGCTCCTCCTTGGCTCGTTCATCCTTTTCTGGGTGGTCGTGGGTTTGGTCTCCTTCCTCCTTTTCAAGAGCCTGAGCGAGGGAAGGTCAGTCAAATGGGGTATGTTCCTTCATAGGATCATCAGGTTCTTCCTCAGGGGGAGGATGAAGGACAGCACCTTCTTCATAGAGAGGTTCAAGAACGGCGTTCTGGAGTTCAAGGGTACCTTCGTCAAACTATCCAAGAACCCTCTAAGGATGTGTTTGGACATGGTGTTCGCCATTCTGGTCCATGGTCTCAGGTTCTCTGCGGCTTACATGCTGTTCATAGCGACCGGACATTCGGAACCTTTCCTCACGGTCGCAACAGTGGTGATGATGGCCTTCGTTATAGGGCTTATGTCCCAATTGATGATAGGAGTGGGTGAGGCTACCATGAGCTTGCTTTACATTGCCACCGGAGTGAAGGCTGCAAGGGCCCTTACCGTTTCCGTCCTGACCCAGCTCGATTCCTACATATTCGAGATCGGGCTGGGTTACCTCTGCCTCATCCTTCTGAACATAATCGACAGGAAGGATAAGACCAAGGCGGGTAGGGGAAAGGATTCAATGGCAGTGGATTGAGGTCCCTATATTATATGGGGGAACCCATTTAAATGGTCCATATGACAGGTGCTATCATGCAGATAGGACCTTTTGCAAGGAGGGAACAAGATGGGTGATGAAGGTGATGTGCTGGACCTGACCGACCAAAACTTCGAGAACTTCATAAGGAACAACGCTTTGGTGCTCGCCGATTTCTGGGCGCCCTGGTGCATGCCGTGCAAGATGCAGGGTAGGATACTGGAAGCCGGAATGAAGGATATGCCCCAAGACCTGAAGGTCGTCAAGGTCAATGTGGACGAGAACGTCCAGACAGCAAGGAGGTACAATGTCAGGGGCATCCCGCAGATGTACCTCTTCGTGAACGGTAGGAACGTCAGGGGCTGGACCGGAGTGACCCCTGCTGAGGTCATATTCGATGAGGTCAAAAAGCACCTTACCACTTAGACAACGCTCAATATGGAACAGTCCTTGAGATAGGGGGAACCCATTTGAGTTGTCTCCCCCGAGCTCCTGCCAGGTATGGGAAGGAGCCTGGCGGATAGCGGTTTCCCAAGCCTGATGCTAAGGTGTGCGACATCCCTCAATACCGAACAGAGCCTTGTAGGCGGTATATCCCCAGGGACCGGTATGGTATCGAGGCCGGTTCCGCAGACCGAGGAGTAGAGGAGGAGCTTCTGGAGGTCTATGGACCCCTGGTCAGCGGCCCTAGCCAGGCCAGTATCCTCCATGACCGGCAGCATCAGGCCGTTGTAACCCCAACGTCTGGCCGTCACGCCATCAAGGGCCTTGGTCAGCGCGGCGCACACTGAGAGGGTGCCGTGAGAACCGAACGGGGAACCGGTCACCCTTTCGATCCCTGCCGCAATGGACGATCCCTCATCGAGCCCCGGGACCAAAGAAGCGTCCATTCCCTTGAACGGAATGTCATTGACCCCTTTGACCGTGTCAATGACCGCCCCCAACTTGGTCATCCTTTCGTTCAGGTCATATGAGAGGAGCGATGTGAGCTCCTTCAAACCTGAGGCCCTTGAGGCAGCTGTCTGCACAAGGTCCCCGTTCTCGAGCCCCAGGGTCAAGCAGGGTTCCGATCCTATATGATAGGATGCGGGGAAGAACGGGATGTCGCTCTGACAGGAGGCAAGGGATGTGAACATGAAGTTCAGGGAGCCGTTGGCGGTCTTCCCGGAGAGCTCCAGGACCGTTTCCGCGGCCGCCCTGATGTTCTCGTCAATGACGCCATGCTCGCGGTCACCTATGATCGCGGAACAACAAACGATGTCCGTTCTTTCGAGTATCGTTGGAACGGCCCTAATGGACCTTGGGTCAGAAGCTGGTCCAATGCTGACGAAATCTATTCCGTTCCCCTTACAAACATCCTCCAGTTCTTCGATCGCCTGGAGAACGGCATCGAACTGGGCCTTTTCAATGTATTCGGACCAGGATTGGGTCGAGAGCCGCAGCGATTGGACCTCGTAACCCTTCGAGGTCAGTCTGTCCCTCAAGCGGTGCATGACATCCCCCACGGTCTCGACCTGTTCGTCCAGACGCATGAAGGACAGTCCGATCCCAGCGGTTATGGTCCTTACCTTCATCACCCACCGAACCGCTTGACCGGTTAAAAGCTTTCTACGGAACTGTTGGACCTGTTCTCAGACCCCATCATGCACCGTTACGTAAGCTCCTGCACGGATACCATGGGTCGAGCAGAAACCTCTGTTCACTTCAATGACGTAGGAAACCGGTAAAGGCGAAGTGCAGGAGGGCACCTCCTCATCTGGTAGTCCCCATCCAGGAGGCAGTTCTACGATAGATGCTATGGCCCCCGAGGGTGCAACGAATATGACATCCAGAGGGACCTTGGTGTCCTTCATCCAAATGGAGACGTTCTGCGGAGGGTCGAAAACGAATATCATCCCTTCGAACTCCCCGAGATGGTCCCTGTTCATCAGGCCGGTCCTGCGCTGCTCCTCGGTCAGTGCAGGTTCACAGTGTATCTCCACAAACCCGCCTTCGGTCCCAAGGTCAACTGTCCACCAGGGGTCATCATCGCCCTTCTGGAGGTCTATGCATCCGGAGATGAGAACGACCGTTAGAAGTGAGATGGCCATTATAATTTTGGACCGTTCTGCCATCAAGCTATACACCCCCGTATCATATTGAGAAGAGAATGACCGCCCCAAGGGCCAGTACCATCCCTATTGCCTGCTTCAAGGTTATGGCCTCCTTTAGAATGATCGCCGAAAGGAGTATGGCAACGAGGGGATAGAGCGCGGTCAGGGTGACGACAACGGCCGTCCTCCCCCGGGAAAGTGCCATGAGGAAGAGGAGCGACCCCACAGCCCCTGCAGTGCCGGCAAGGACCGATATGAGGATCCCCTTGCCCGAGAGGTCGGGTCTGAACCCAAGGGAAATGAGGACCGCCATGACTACGAGGGCGGTCCCCACAGTTTCGAAGACCAGTATTGACCTGCCCCCCATGTTGTGTTGCTGGGCGAGCCTTGGAAGGAATCCCCAGAGGCCATACATCAGCATGGATGCAAGGGCGAATGCTATGTAAAGCTCCATCTTTTTCACCATCGGGGGTTAATGCGCCTAGGTTCTAATAAATGTTCGAACGAATCTCAAATATGATTTCTAAGATAATATGCTCTATTCCCCCGACCTTTCTCCTTTGCAAATCCCGAAGCTCTCAATAACATAATCGAAGCGACATTATCCGCATCACATTCGGCCATGACGGCCCTGACCTTATCGGAAACGAACGCATGGTCAATCAAGACCCTTACAGCTTCCTTCGCATAACCCCTCATCCTAAACTTGGGTAGTATAGAGAAACCGATCTCAACGACCCCGTTCTCGTCCGGAGGGCCTTTGAACCCCACATCGCCAAGGACCTCTTTTGTGGCCTTATCTGCGACCACCCATGCATGCCATCCGAAGGATGACGGGTCATCACTGAGGTCATTGAACATGACGGGAACTGCTTCCAACAGGTCGGATAACGGCCATCCATTGGATACTTTGGTCCCGTCTAACGATGGCCCAGATATCATACCCTTTGATATATTGAGGAGGGTCAACCTGTCCAAGGGGCGCAGAAGGAGCCTTTCTGTCGATAGTTCCAATCCCTTCATCTCCCCCTTATAACAAATGGACATTGGGTCCCGTTGATCATTTGCAAGAGAGCTCCTTGAGCTCCCTGACCATGTTCTCCGCGAGGTCGTCCAGTCTCCTCATGTCCTCTTCCTTGGCCCCTCCATGGACCTCGACGACGGGGTCCACGACCTTGCAGGAGCTCGACCTGGCGTATTCTTCCACGGCCTTCACTCCTCCTCCCCCCCAACCACAGGAGCCAAAGATCCCAATCACATGGTTGCCTATCCTCGAGTTCTGCATGAAATGGACCAAAGCATCGATGGGCGGGTATATTCCCGTATTGTAGGTAGGGGTGCCTATCGCTATCCCTGTGTACCTCCAAATATCCCTTATCAAATATGACAGATGCGTCTTCGATGCGTCGTGGACTATGACCTTCTCGATCCCGCCCTCAGAGAGCTTCCTTGCAAGGTGATCGGCCATCTTCTTCGTGTTCCCGTACATGGACCCGTAGACGACCACCACACCATGCTCGGTCTCCATGCAGCTCAGCTCATCGTAATATTTCACAATGTAGCCAGGGTCCTTCCTCCAGACCGGGCCGTGGGTAGAACAGACCACTTTGATATCTAAGCCCTTGAGCTTCCCAAGAGCCACCTGGACCATTGGACTGAACTTGGCCACTATGTTCGCATAGTACCTCGCGATCTCGTCCCTGTACATGGAGACCTCGATCTCATCATCGAAGATGCCCCCATCAAGGGACCTGAAACCCCCGAACGCATCCCCTGAGAACAGGATCCTATCCTTCGTATCATAGGTCATCATCGTTTCGGGCCAGTGGACCATGGGGGTCATGTAAAAAATGAGCTTCCGGCTGCCTATGTCAAGCTCCTCTGCGTCCTTCACGACCTTGATACCATCCTTTATCCCGTAGAAATCGTACAGGAACTGTTCGGTCTTCTTGTTCCCGATGATGACCATGTCAGGGTAGATGTCCCTTAGGGCCAGGATCGAACCAGAATGGTCGGGTTCCATATGGTTCACGACTAGGTAATCGATCCTTCCACCAGCAAGCTTCCTAAGCTTCTCCAAATATGGGCCAGTAAGTGTGAACTTGACCGTATCGACCAGGACGACCTTCTCGTCCTTTATCAGATATGAATTGTACGAGACCCCATGTGGTAGGGGCCACAGACCCTCGAAGAGATGGGTCTCCCTATCGTTAACCCCTATCCAGAACACATTTTCGGTGACAGGCACGGGCATATCCATTTTCATTTCCCCCTCTTCGATTAGAAAAACGGGATACTTAATACTTTCACATGAACACAGGAGGGGTCCAAAGGGGAAAGCTTAATTAAGCCAACCCCATTTGGCGGCAAAAAAGGTGGATGGACCTATGTCCGAAGCAATAAGGAAATGCAATTCTTGCGGTATCCCCCTCAAGGACGAGAAAGCGGTCGAGTTCAGCTGCCCTAGCTGCAGGAACATGAGCATAGGCCGATGCGGCCAGTGCAGGGACCAGTCGGCCCAATACCACTGCTCCCAATGCGGTTTCATAGGACCTTAATGGAGGACTGGACATGGGAGAGGTCCTCATTAGGTACAAGATAATGCCCGAGGGGCCGGAGACCGACCTCGAAGGGCTGGCTTTGAAATTCTCGACCTACGTCCCTTCCCATGGGAGGGTCTCGAGCTATGCCATCAAACCGGCTTTCTTCGGATTGAGACTTCTTGAATGGGCCGTTGTCCTTGATGACAAGAAGGGCGGAGGGGAGGAACTGGAGGTCAAGCTGACAACCACCCCTGGTGTACAGTCCGTAGAGGTCATCGAGATGGGGCTGCTCTGAAGATGAAGGTCAATATTAGGACCGATGTCAATCCCACGGAGGACCCGGAGAAGGTCCAGACCTCCGTCCTGAACATATTCCCGAGCGCGAAGCTCTCGATGGACGGGTCAAAGCTCGAAGGGACTACCTTTGACCTTGAACGGTTCATTGACCTCCTGAAGGACCTGAGGATCAGGGACACCGCCGTTTCGATCCTCGAAAGATCGCTTTCGGGTGATAGGACCTCCTTTCACCTTCATAAACAGGTGGCCTTTGCTTCTAAGGTGAACTTCACTGACGGGACATCCAGCCTTGGTGATATCACGGTGGAGGTCATGTCCGGGGCATCTGGGCTGATCGGAAGGATCAAGCCCCCCCAGGACAGGACCGTTCAACACCACTTATATACCCACCCGTCCAATGAAGGTGAGGATGAGCTTGAGACCCTCTGAGACAATGGCCGTTCTCTTTCTACTTTCGTCCATTGTCCTTATTTCGTTCTCTCTCATATCACCTGCATCTGGGGAAAGGGTTAGCGACCTTGAGATCGAGAACGATATCTATTTCCTGAGCTCCGGATCGACCGGGGGACGGGTAGAACTGGAGGTCACCTTAAGAACAGGCCTATCAAGGAACATGATAGTGGAGATAGGGTCGGAACTGGAACCCTATGAGGGATGGTCCATAACCGCCCCACCTCCGATATATCTCCAACCTATGGAAGATGTTGTCTTCACGGTGATCGTGACCTCACCCGCCGGTCAACAGGCAGGCACCAGTTGCAGGGTCACCCTGACCGCGGTCAAGGAGGACGGGGACGTCCTGGGCTCTGACTCATGCATCGTTGAGGTGTCACCTACGACCGACTTCGTCATCACACCGTCCAAGGAGGTCCTCATTGACCAACCCCTAGAGGGCGAGCTAGAGCTGTCGTTAACAAATACGGGGAATACCCCTCTCTCCTTTTCCATCACCTCGAGTTCGGAGGTCCTTTCGGGGGCCTCGACCCCACTATTGGCCTCCAGTGGGACAACCCAACTCCTCCTTGGATATTCTTTCCCCACCGACCTTGACCGGTTGGAGGTCCTCCTCATCATATCACCGACCGGGTATACATTAAATGTCCAGTTGATCAGGGAAAGAGATAGGCTCCATATCGTCTTCGGCAGGGAGCCACGACTTATACTGTTCCCAACCATCCCCCCCGGGGATGGGTCAGTGACGGTCCTTGTCCTGGGCGGGGAGGTCAACAACCTCGGGATAGAGCTTGACGGTGTCGATAATGGTACGGAAATCATTTCGACCGTCATCCAGAGCGCACAGGAACTGGAAAGGCATATTTTCCAATTGAAAGCAAGAGGGTTCCAGGGTAAAAGGATAATTTCAGTGAGGGCCTTCGGGTTCGTGAACGGTGTAAGGACCTCCTCCAATGAGGTCCCCATCAGGATCGAGGGGGATAGGACAGAGAAAGTGCTTCCCGTGAACGCACCCGTGGTGATCGGGGGGATCACTGGAGGTGTCACTCTCCTGGCAGGTTCGGCCGCTTATCTCTATTCGGCATCCGAGACCTTCAGATGGAGATGGCTGCTCCTCACCCTTGTCCCACTCTATTCCCTAATCAAGGACGATAGGGTGTTGGACCATTTCTTCAGAGGCCGTCTCTACGAGTTCATCAAGGTCAATCCCGGTATCACCTATACCGCCCTCAAGGACCACTTCGATGTTAACAACGGAACACTGACCTATCATCTACTGAAGCTGGAGAGGGAAGGCCTCTTGGTCCACAGGAACATGGGACGCTACAAGCTCTTCTATGCAGATGGGGTCCGCATCAAGGGCTGCGAGATAGTGCTCTCGGAATTGGACATGGAGATGCTCTCCATCATCGGCAGATGGCCCGGAATTAGGGCCCACGAGCTCTTTTCCTCATTATCCGCGACCAGGTCTCGAAGGACCATGTCCAGACATCTGAAGCAGCTTCAGAGGAAGGGGCTCCTGGATATCCGTTCCTCGGGCGGGGAAAGACAGCTCTTCGTCATTGAGGGTGAGCACAGCTATCTGAACCCGTCCCATGGGGTCGTTGAAATGTCGGACCTGGCCTCCCGATCTGCGATCTAGGAACGTTACAATGAAGCGATATGCTTTAAATATGATAACTTTATTCACGACCGGCTAACCCATGCCGCAGTAGCTCAGTTGGCTAGAGCGTACGACTGTTAATCGTAAGGCCATCGGTTCGAATCCGTTCTGCGGCGCCATATTCCCTGGAACGATCGATGTGGGTCCTTACCGGTCATTCGCTATCCGTGGTCCCAGCGCTTTTAAAGGTAAGGATGAAGGTCGTTCCATTAGGAACGGAATCCTCCAGTCTGACCGAACCACCGTACCTGTCCATGGCCGACCGGACAATGAAAAGACCAAGGCCCGTCCCAGCGTTCTTTCCGTAGGTGAAGCCCTCATCGAACACTTTATGCTTAATTTCGTCGGGTATACCGATCCCGTCATCAACGAGCTTCAGTTCCACGGAATCCCCAAGGGTGGTGATCGTGACCTTCATCCTGCCTGTCTGGCCATGATTGATGGCATTTTGGACAATGTTCTCTATCACCGACGAGAGAGCTACATCCGCCAGCACCAGCCCCTCGCCCTCTATGGAATACTTGACCTTATGGTCAACTATCACAGACTCCACGACCTCCTTGATATCGAAGGGGTAAAGCCGGTCCTCACCCATTATCATCGCATCTAGGACGGCCATCCTCTTTGTTAGGTCTATGCTCCTTTGGACGGACATATAGGCCTCTTCTATGAACTTCTCGCTCGCCTGATGGCCTTCCCTCATTATCCCCAATATACCGTAGGCTATGGACAGATGGTTCCTGATGTCGTGCCTGGTGATCTTGCTCGTGAGCCTCAGGACCTCGTTCAACTTCAGGATCTGCTTTGATGCCCTGTTCCTTTCGGTTATATCCCAGGAAACGATGCATATGGCCTTTCTATCCCCAAGGTCAATGATGTTCCCGAAGACCTCGACATCAATTACCGTCCCGTCCCTTCTCCTGTATTTGCGCTCCCCCACCACTTTGAAGTCCTTTGAGCTCAAATCTACGATCTTCCTATCGATATCATCATGCGAATGCGCCAGGAAATCGTAGGGGGTCATCTCCTTCAGCTCCGCCTCCGAATAGCCCAGCAACTTCTGCATGGCAGGATTTACCTCTACGATCTTCAGTGTTCCCAGGTCGGCCAGGTAGATATTGATAGGGCTATTTTCAAGGACCGCCCTGTACTTCCCCTCGGACCGCCTCAGCTCCAGTTCGACCTTCTTGAAGCGGGTGATGTCGAACACCGTGACCATGGTCGTGGTGTCCTCTCCAGACCCGAGGGTCCTGTGGCTTATATGGACCCACCGCTTTTGACCGTCCTTGGTCACGGCCTCGAGTTCGACCCCCTCACCCTCCGCTGCTTCCTTGATCCTGGTCAGAAAATGCCTATCGCCTCTTGTTATTAGGTCAAGGATCGTGCTGTGCTTACCTTGCGTGAGGTCGTCCAGCGTATATCCCAGAATTTCCGTCAAGGCCCGATTGAGGAAGACCACCTCGCCACCCTTGATCGCGAGGATCCCGCAATCGATAGGACCCTGGTCGTTCTCAAAGATGGAAAGATCGAACCTATTGTCCATCTTTGGATCTGCTCCTGTCCTTTCCTGGAACTTGTGGACAGTGCTATGGCCCTGGCTGGGGACATAGTCTTCCATATCGACGGTCCGATTCATGTTATGATTTAAAACCGGTAGGAGAGATTAATTAAACTTCCCTCAACAATCTCAAAAAAAGTGCTGGACGATGTCACTTGCCATATGAACAATAAGTTGTTATTATTTATTATTATCATGCTTTTTTGATAAGTTCTATGATCATCCTCTCAGGTGCCGCCCCTTCCTGGTGCAAAGTCCCGTTTATTACGGTCCTTGGGACCCCCATGACCTTGTACTTCATGGAAAGTTCGGGGAACTCCTGGGCCTCCACCATGTCAGCCACCACCCTCTCGCTATGCATTGCCATATGGTGGGCAAGGACAACGGCCCGGGGGCAGTAAGGGCAGGTAGGGGTGACGAAGACCTGTATATGGACATCCTTGGTCAATCCCTTCAGGACCTCTATGCCCTCTTTGGATATGGCCTCCTCTCCGTTCGAAACGGTCAGGATCGCATCTATGAGAGAGGTGAACTCATAACCTGCCGGTATACCGAAGAAGCGTATGCCCGGATAATCATTGGCCTCTTTTGTCCCCTTCAGGACCAATAAGGCGGGTGTGAGCTCCACACCGTACTGTATCGCCCTATCCTGGTCATCTACCAGGTCCAGGACCTCGAAGGATAGCTTGGGGGACAATGTTGACAGTTCCTTGACTATCTCCAGGGTCTCATTACAAAGGGTGCACCTCTCCCTATCGGTGAACAATAGCAGGTGAACGTTCTCCTTCATTCCTTCCAGGGCTTCCCTGACCTTTGTAACCGTGTCCTCATCCATCATGGGCATGGGTTAGACCTCCGTAAATGTCCTCATAATGAGCTTGTTTATATTGATTGCCCATTGAAGGTAAAGGATGCCTTCGATCTACCCTAGGAACTAGGTCCTATCGGCCCCTGTTCCAGAAATCCTCGGGAAGCTCCTCGTAGACCGAGAGGTCATTGACAGGGCCCAGTCCCTTTGATTGGGGCTTTTCCCCCTTGGTCCTGCCTGTTAAAAGCGAGATATAACCCTTCTTGAGCGTCCAATAGTTGATACGCCACTCACGGCCGTCGTAGAGGGTCGTTTCCTCCCGCTCTGTCTTTAGGATGCCCATGTCCTCGAGCATGTAGAAGATGTCCCTGTCGTCGGTCTTTAGCATGTTGTCTATTATCCTCTCCCCATAACCGAAGAAGTTGAGGACATGTTCGGCCATCTCTTCTGCTACCTCATTATCGAGGGGGCCCTTGTTGGACTTGCCCTTGAACGAGGTCTGGATGGCTTTGGTAAGCTCCAATCTGGATACGACATAATCAACCCCCGATTCGGATGCGGGGGATGTCAATGACCCACGCTCAGTCTCTAGTACCATGGTTCGCAACCCGTTCCCAAGTTTATATACTAAGATATGTAATTATGTTGTATTTATAAAATTCCATTAAATAGCCTCTATTTTTATGGCCATTGGTCGCAAGCATAATATCGGCCATAGGCCAATCATCCCCGGGGTTGAGTGCCCTATGAAAGACCTAAAGATCGGCAGTACTGTTTTTAAGGTCGGGGTCGTATCCATATCGATAATAGGGGTCGTCATCCTGTCCCTGCTGGCATATCTGGACAGGGACGAGCTGGTCCCTCTAGAGGACCTGGATGGCGCCATCGGAACGGATGTGACGACGAAAGGGCTCCTGGTCGGATCGGACGATACGACAGATGGGTCCACAATGCTTCTCCTTAGCGATGGTAATTGCACCGCGGAAGTGCTCATTGAGAAGGGAGCGAAGGGATTGGAGGTCGGTTCCAGTATCAGGTTGAAAGGGGAGGTGAGGCAATATGGCAACGGCTTCATCCTGGAGGTTGCATCTGGGAGGTCACTTCAGGTCAAGAAGAGGTCTGGCGGACAGGATGGTCCAATGCCCTGGACCGAGAACACTATTGGTACCTTCCAAGGCATGGTCGAAACGGCCTATTGGACCGGCCCAGGTTCCTTCGAGGCGGTCATAAGGGCTAACTCATCGAGCCTAGGGACCGTCCCCTTACGGACCGTCCTCGAATGCCGGAGGGTGGACCGTCTCCCTGGGCCTGGTGATCTGGTGAGGGCAATAGGGCTCAGAAGGGCCGAGGGTATCGTTCTGTGCTACGGTGACAGATCGCTCACGGTGCTCCTCAAAGCGGTCCCTATGACAGCGGACCTGATATCTCTGGTAGAGATCATTTCAAGCTCACCGACCGAGGCACCGGTCGGGCCTTTCACTGTCGGGGGGTATTTGAGGTCGGAACCAGGCACATCCAATTACCTCTCCATTGGGGAGAGCCCTGATGGTGGTCGTCTGAACATAAGGGTCCGCCTTCCTGAGGGTACGGTCCCGCTCCATAGGGGGGACCTTGTTGAGCTAAGGAACAGCACCCTCTATTGGGACACTGACCAGATGAGGTACGCCCTTGGTCCTCGGGAAGTGGTCCTTTTAGTGCCCTACGGCCCCTGGAAGCTGGACCTGGGGAGCGCAGGGGACCAGCTACGTTACTATGTTGGCACCTTGGTGTCCATATCTGGGACGATAAGCATTCTTGACGGAACGGCCTGTATCAGCGATGATGGCTCCGATCTACTCCTCAAGAACCTGACCGCTGAGATGATCGATGGGACATCTGGGACTTTGATAGGTCCCCTTGAGTTCGATGGCAAGACGACCAGGTTGTTCATGGACGCCGGGAAGGGGGAATGGTCCCCTTGATAGAGGTCCTCCTGCTCCTTGCGGCATTCATCATAGTAGGGACAGGGCTTGGTGTGTTCACAGGGCTCACACCAGGCATACATGTCAATAATGTTGCGATAGTCCTTCTATCCCTCAGCCCTTTCCTGGCAAAGCTCCTTTCGGACATCTCCGGGTTGGAGAGCTGGACCGCGCTCCTCCTGGTCTCTGCCGCAATTGTGGCCACATCGATGGCACATACCTTCCTCGATTTCATCCCGTCGACATTCCTGGGGGCCCCGGAACCTGAGACCGCGCTGAGCGTCCTGCCCGCCCATGGGATGCTTATGAAGGGGGAAGGTTACCAAGCGGTCTATATCTCTGCACTAGGCAGCTTCGGTGCGGTGGTCGTGGGTTTCATCCTTCTTGTGCCCTATCGGTTCCTGGTCAATGAACCGTTGAACGGTTACGACCTGCTCAAGGAATATATGGTCTGGGCCCTGCTCGCCGTCGTCATCCTGGTCCTTGTATCAGAGACAGCTAAACTTCCCTATCGGCCTGTGATGGGGGCGAACGGTCATTGGCAACTTGAGAAGGGGCCCCTCTCCCGGGTCATGGGGGTGGCCGCCGCTTCATGCCTGTTCCTCCTCTCTGGTGCTCTCGGATTGGCCGTCTTTGACCTCGATGTCAGTTCGCCCTTCGGCCTTCCAGCGAGCGTGCTCTTCCCGACGCTTTCCGGGCTGTTCGGGACATCAACGCTCCTTGAGAGCATTAGGGGGGGAGCCAAGGTCCCACCCCAGAGGGCGGAGGACCCGGACCTGAGCATAAAAGATGCGGTGGCAGGGTCCTCTATAGGTGGTACAGCCGGCTCCGTGGTGGGATTCCTCCCCGGCATGAGCGGGGGGGTAGCGACGGTCATCGCCATGATTTTTCGCAAGGACAATTCTCCGGGCTCTGTCATCCTGACGCTCTCTGCCATAAACACTGCGAACTCCTTCTTCGTCGTTGCGGCATTGTTCCTCATACTCAGACCGAGGTCCGGGGCGGCAATAGTGGTCGATGAGCTCATCCAGGTAACAGAATGGAACTCGGTCATACCTCCGTTCGCACTATCCATTCTCATGATAGCATCCCTTGCTGCCTCTTGCATGGGGTTCTTCCTAACCTTGTATCTGGGGAAGAGGTTATCGAACCTGATGCCCCGGGTCCCCTACGGCCCCTTGGCCTTCGGAATAATCGTGTTCATAACGCTCATGGTGATCGTATTCACAGGACCCCTGGGCCTGCTTGTCCTGGCCGTATCAACTGGCATAGGGTTGATAGCCCCGTTCGTCGGTATCAGGAGGTCTCATGCGATGGGCGTGCTACTCGTACCGGTGATAACGATGTTCTGGTAGGTCCCAATGCCTGTTCAAGACCTGATCTCCTTGATTTTGGAATAGCACTTGCTGGCCAACCTGTAAGCCTCAACATACCTCTTCTGGATGACCATCTGCTGGACCTTGACTATCTCCTTCTTGATATCGTCGATCCGTGGCCCCTTCTGCGGAAGGAGCTTCATCTCCTCCTGGATACGCTTGATCACTACCTTGAGCTCCTCATAGGCCTCATCGGGGTCGACCTCATCCTCCTTCATCGGCCCCTTGTCCTGGTCCTTACCGGTCGATGCACCCTGCGAGTGAGGTCTGGCAGGTGGGACCATCTTCTCCCTTACGCTCGTGGTCAAGAGGGCGTTTAAGTCCATATCCAGCCTGCCTATCTCCGATTCCGCCTCTTCCATCTCTCCGCTATCTATGAGCTCCTTGACCGAACTGATCCTGTCCTTCATGTCACCGACCTGGGCGCCGGCCTTTTCCATCTGGCCGATCTTGACCTCCAGGCCTATGAGCTTGCCCCTTTGCTCATCCAAATGGGATTGGATACCTTTCCTCTCGTTCAGTTTGGAATCAATGATGTTGATCTGTTCGGTCGCCACCTTGACCGCTGATTCAAGGTCCTTCGCATCAAGCAGGACCTTTGCCTTGGTAAGGGAGGCCTTGAAGGACGAGATGTTCATATTGGCAGCCCTGGCCTCCTTGATCTTGTTGCCGAGCTCTTTGACAGTCCACTCGGCCTTCTTATCTATCAATTTCCTGGAGAGCTCGTCCTTGAGCTGCAAGAACGATTCCATCGCCTCCTTGAACTTCTCGTCGTCCGCCTGGGAGCGTGCCTGTTTTATCCTCAGGTCCACATCCCCAGGGTCTATGGAAAAGGCCGTGAGCTCTTCCGCTAACTGCCGGGCCTCCTTCTCCATCATGGAATAGGTCCTGTGCATGAGGAGGTCCTCGGAAAGGGCTTGGGCGGCGGATGCATCGTCCAACGCCTCCTTGAGCTCCTCGTTCTGAAGATGCTCCCTTGCCTTGTTGAGAAGGTCCGTTACATCCTCCATATCGACAAGGAGACCTTCAGCTTCCTTTATGGTGCCCTCGACCGCCAAAAGCCTCCTGTCGAGCGTACCCCTCAACCTGATACGAACGATCTCTTCCCTTATGCCCTTCTCGGTCTCAACAGCGCTCTTTAGCTTCCGGTCATGGAAATTCGTGCGGGCCTCGTCCAGTTTCTTTTCGAGGGATATGACATCGAAACCCTCCTTCTTGAGGTAGTTCAGTTCGTTGACAAGCCCCATTAGCCTGCCGTGATACTCTACCCTAAGTTCCTCCCCCCTCAGGAGCTCGAGCTTCTCGTTGACCAGGACAAGGGCTTCCTCGAACGATCTCAGGTCCTTCCTATCCAAGGCATCCTTGGCCCGTCCCACCGGTGCTTGGAGTGGGGTTGTGTCCATGGCCTTGTCGCTAAGGTCTGCCATCTTGGTCTGGATCTCGGAAAGGCTCAGGGCCGCCTGGTCCAACAGCTTCTTCTCCCTCAGCTTGTCGAACGCCGATAGGGCCCTTTCGACCATCTTGGTGGCGGTATCTACATCACCTTCCATTGCAAGGTCGTCCGCCCTCTGCAGGATCGATACGATAGGGGTCACATCAAGGACATCTTTGAGGTCCTCCGCTTTGGCCCTGGCCTCCTTGATCTTGTCCTCCAACCTGTTCACCGAGCCCTCCTCTATGTCCACGATCGCTAGAGATACCTTGTCCAGTAGGGCCTCCATCTTCTTCAGGGCCCTGTCAAGGTCCTTTATGGACAGCTCTCGGACGGCCTCCTTCTCGTTGCTGAGGGATGAATACAGCTCGGACGAGACCCCTTTCGCCTGGGATATCCTCTCCAATAAAGGCTCGACAGAGACGAGCATCTTATCGAGCCTGGACCTGTTCCGGTCCCTTAGCTCCCTCTTGACCCTCTCCATCAGGTCCTTCCCCTCAATGAAACCCTTCATTACATCTCCGCTCTGGACGAGGGAATCGAGCCTGGATATGTCCTCTTTGAACCCAGCGGTCTGACCGTCCTCCGGGAGGTCCGATATCATCTTCCTAATGAACTTGATCGTGTCCCTTAGGCCTTCGGATATCTCCTTTACCATGTTCGTCCGTCTCTCCTCCAGAGAGACCTTGATGAGCTTGATCTCCTCGCTCCTTGTCCGGATATCATCAAGGGAAGCATCCCCTTGAATGCTGGCCTTTGATGAGGCGTTCTCCTTGAGCTCCTTGATATCCTCTCCCCTGCCAATCGATGAGAAGTCCGCCCCCATGGCCTCTATCTCGCTCATCGATGATGTTATGGAGGCCCTATGGATATTGCCAAGGTATGCAGTAAGCCATTCAAGGACTATGGAACTGTACTGTTCGAAGAGGACCCCGTCCCTGCTCCCTGCCGCCTCCTCCATCGCATTGAGGTGGGGTTCAATGGGGCTTGTATCGCCCCCGCTGGATGTGACCTCCTTGCAGAGCTTTGAGACCCTCTCCCTATCGGACCTCACCTTTTCCTCATCGAACACCGGCTGGACCTTTGCGGCCTGGGCCTCTGTGGTCGCGGGCACGCTGACCTCTGACGGCACAGGACCTTCCGTTCCGCTCTCAGTGCCCGGGATTTGGTCCTGCTCCTGTCCAGGCCGTTCGGTGGCTTTTAAAGGTGTTCCCTGGCCCCCTTTCTTCTTGGCCAGCTGCTCCACCCTGTCCAGATAGCTCTCGAGCTTGGTGAGCGCGATAAGGATGTTCTCCTTCTTCTGGGAAGGGGCCTCCTTCTCAATGTTCTCTATGAGCGATCTGACCTTCCCCATGTCAACGCCCATACCATCCAGTACACCGACTCTGTCATAGGCCCTCTTCAGCCTTTTTTCAAGGATTGGCAGGTCTACTGGGTCCAGGGTCCATCACCTCTCCCTTGCTTTCAGGAAGGGTCCTAATGTTGAGTTGTGACCCATCTTAATAAGGTTTCTTGATAAATAATCTATCTGAATAATCAAGCTATGAGCGACTTAATGTATTTTTTACTGGTAAATTTCATTTTTTGGCCGGGGTCTTGGTCCCCTCGGATGCACCGTCCTTGCTTCCTTCCGCCTGTGACCCAGCGACCTCCATCTCCATGATGTTGCTTTGTACCTCAGGGACAGTACCAAGTCCGGGTCCCGGCAATGACGGGGGTGGGGGGGTTGTAGGGGTCTTATCATGGCCTTCCGGTGCGGGGCCCCCGTAGAGCTCCTCGTAAGAGACCTTCTTCGGGCCCTGTTCAACCTTCTCCTTGCCGAACAGGTCCTTCCCTTCGGCCCTCATTTGTTCCACTTTCTCCAGGAACTCCCGTTCCTCCACTTTACGTTTCTCCTTCTCCCTTCTGACCAGGAAGAAGCTAACGGTCCCGAATATGAGGACGATAACGATCAAAGTGATCACAACTATTATTGCCGTCGGCCTTGAGAAATCCCCGAACGGATTGGAGGACGATCCTGACGCGGTGTCCTGGGTGGATATGTTCCCAAGTTTCAAAGCCCCGTTCCCTGCTGTGTCGGTAAAGATAAATCTGGAGATCTGACCCTTGTTCTCGATATACGGGACCTGATGAGACGTGACGGCAAAGACCTCGAAATCCGATCCCTTTACGGGGGAGGACAGTCCTGCGGAAACGAGCTCCTTGAACGGGACCATGAACACGAGGAGATTGTTGTTGACTATCCTACCCTGGCTCTGGTTGAAGATATTTGGATCGCCTATGAATGCGCGGTGGGCATAGATCTGTGTGGAGTTCGGCATCCTGTTTGGAACGTCACCAAACCCTGTGAGATTTATGAAATCCACGTACTGTTCCAGGAACCCAGGTCGGACGATGAAGATATGATATTGGAAAGCGCCCGTTATCTCTATGGTGCTGTCTATTTCCAATGTCACCTCCAGGTCGTTTTCGCGCCTGTCAGAGGACACTGCAAGGATGTCGACACCCCTCTCTTTGACCGTCATGATGGTCAGGTCCCTCTTTTGGGGTTTGTCCACCTTCCATCGCTCCTCGACGGAAACCACATCCCCGGCGCGGTCCCTGACCGAAGAGCTTAGGTCGCCCGTTGCTATGTCCTCGGGGCTCTGGATGAACATGACTATCTTGGAGGTGGAAGTAAGGTATCCATCGGAGGCTATCGCCTTTATCGTCCTGTTCCCATGGATGTTGGGGGCGAACTTATGCCTCCCGGGATTGCCTGTCGATGTCACCCCATCGCTCCAATCCCAGGTGTAAGTGATGATAGCGCTGTCATAATCGACCACTCCGGTCGCCGATAATATGACCTCTTCCCCAGGGGGAACTAGGAGGTCGGGGTGGCTTAGGGCGATTATCATTGCCTCGGAGGGCGGGTCGTTGACCGGCTCTATGGACAGTCTGAGGTCCACGACGCTCCAACCACCGCTTGGGTCGTAAAGGGTCATGTTGAACTCGTACTTTCCAACCTCCTCCTGCCCTGCATCTATGAAGATGGTCCCGTTCTTCGTGTTCATGGATACGAAGGGTAGCGTTTCGTTGGTGGTGAAGTAAAGGCTATCGACAGGGTCATCGTCGTCGCCTATCATGACCTCGTAGGTCTTAGGAACATCCTCCTCCGCAAAGAGGTTGAACAGTCCGCCCTTGTAATCGGCCGCCCCGATCCTGGTGACATAGGGAAGGTCGTTCACAGACTGGACCGTGACGGAAATGCTGTCTGTGACCTCTCCATCCCTGTCGAACGCCCTCACTGTTAGGACCCCGTCCCCTTGCCAGTTCTTTACGAGCACGAACCTGACCTCCTGGTAGAGGACGATATTTGGGTTGTAACTGTCCCTGACCCTGACCAGATGCGCCCCTATCTCAAGGGGGGCGGACATTATCTCGAACGAGAGCGGGTCGTCCTTCGGCTCCGAGAAATGCTTTGTCAGGTTCAGGGGTTCTATACCGGTCTGGTCCTCATGGAGCATTATCCCACCGGCCCAAGGGTCTGTGGGGACGATGGACGGGACGGTGGTATGGGACCAGAGGACCATCCTCAGGACATATGCCGCATTGAGATCGGGGTAGAGGACCTCTCCCACCAGGGGGTAGTACATCCTGATCAGTGTCCTCATAGGGACGGTACCATCGTTCTGAACGCTGAAATTGGACATGGGGCCCTTCTCTGTGAAGCGGACGAAGGTTTCGTTATAGATCTCCATCCTGAGCTGGGCTTCGCTGCTGAACGAGACCTCCAGGGACTTTCCGGGAGGTACGTCTATGTGCCTATGGTCAACTATGTCCCTGATGGGGTTCAATGTATCGGTGACGTCCGCGGATTCTGAGAATCCCACCACCAGCGGTCTGTTGTTACCGTCATTGTACTCGTAATTGTTAATATTGGTCTCCCCACCCGTCTCCACCCTGTAAGAGGAATCCTGCCCCACGGGGTCAGTTGTGAGGCTGAGAAAAAGCGAACCGTCGTAAGGGACGATGAACCCGACCTCCGACCTCTCGCCAGATGAATGAATGTCCGCTATCCTTGCCCCCGTCTCCTCGAAGATGGTCCCCTTGACATCCGCTCCAGATAGCTTTGTGACGGAAATGAGCACCTTCTGCACATGGTACTCATCATCTCCAAGGAGTTCCACTACCTTGTAGGTATCGATCATGTCTGTCCCTGACAAGGTGCCAAGCTTATACTCGGAGAAATAAACGATGTCCGCATCCTTGAAGGAATCGTTACCATCGCTGTCCCTTGTCGGGGAGATGCTTCCGACCATCTGAAAGCTGGACCCAATTATTAGAAGTAGGCCTAATGCGAGCAGAACGGACCGGTATCCAGACATGGTACCACCCTGACAGATGGTCTATGGCCTCACATCTATTAATTGGAATCGGTGGGTCCGATACCAGAATTTAAAAGTACAAAAAAAAAGGCGCCTCCCTTTGGAAGGCGCCTTATGGCCAGTGCTCAAGATGTTTCAAGCCTGTGGGGGCTGGGGCTCTGCTGGAACCTCGCCCTCAGGTGTCTCAGGGGCAGGGACCTCGCCCTCAGCAGGGATCTCTCCCTCTGCGGGTGGGACCTCGCCCTCGGCGGGGACCTCTCCCTCTGCGGGAACCTCTCCCTCTGCGGGGACCTCTCCCTCAGCAGGTACCTCGCCCTCGGCGGGTGCCTCTGGGGCAGGTTCCTCTTTCTTGCCGCCCTTCATCACGAAGAAGATGATGACGACAACTATCACAATGAACACAATAGCCACTATCACGAGGATGATCCATGGGAACTCGGCCGGTTCATCCTCTTCCACTATCTTTATTGTGTTGGAGGTTTCCGTGTCCTCTCCGCCCTTGCCGTCGGTCACCTTGCAGGTGAAGGTATAGCTCTTTCCGACCTGGAGGTCTGCCGCAAGGACCGTCAGCTCGCCGACGGTTGTGGTCTTTGTCCATGCTGCATCCACGTTGTTGGTCCAGGTGTAGGTGAGCGTGTCACCATCAATGTCGGAAGCGGTGCAGGTCAGGATAACATCCTTACCTTCTTCGACCTCTCCCTTTAGTAGGAAGTTGATGGCATCGAGCGCGGTCATACCCTTAGGCAATGCCTGAACGAGCAGGATCGAGGGGGCGGTGTTGGGTTCCACTGCGGTCTCAACGGTGATGTTGAAGGATTGCATGACCTCCTCGTCTCCATCGGTCACGTACACTGTGATGGTGTGGTTCCCGACGGTCGTGAAGTTCACAGAGATGGTCTCTCCAATGCCGAGGACGGTCTCCCCATCCTTCCAGGTGAATATGAGGTCATCACCGTCTATATCGGTCGCGGTCGCGGTGAAGGTGAAGTTCACACCCTGCTTTGCGGTGGTGACATCGGAGTCTGCTCCGGTTATGACCGGTGCATCGTTCACTGCCTCGACCATTACCTGTACCCAGACCATATGATAGAGCGTCCCATCGGTCACGTTCAGCTCGGCCCAGAAGACACCGTTCGCATCGGCGACGGTGGTCAGGGTGTAGTTGGTCGGGACCGTATAGGTCACATTGGTCGCGTTGACATATTCGGTCAATGCGATCGAGTAGAGCGCCGCATCCGCGGTCATGGATATGGTGATATCACTATCAACATCCATGGCATGGACCATGAGCATGAGCTCTTCGTCCTCGAGGACCGTCAGGTTGATGGCGGTCTTGTTGTCGTAAACGGTCATGTTGCCTGCATTCCAGGTCTCGGGGGTCTTAAGGACGCCCCCGACCATGATGCCCTCGATCATAGGTTTGTCGTTGACCGCTCCAACGGTGAGGTTGAAATGGTTGTAGGTCCCGACACCGTTTGAGTCCTCAGCGGTCACATTGACATGGGCCCAGCCATTGAAGTTTGTGGGCGGGGTCACTACCCAGTGGGTGTACTCCCCCTCCATCATGGGGGTGAAGGTCCACCCGGCCGGGAAGCCCTCGGGTCCTACACCGAAGGTCAGACCGGCACCAGCCTGGTCCATCTCGGGAGCAAAAGCTGCTGAGAGGTTCCAGTGGACCGTCGTGTCCTCGGTGAAGACGGGGAGAGTGTACCCGGTCTTCAGCATGACGGGGTGCCAGAGGGTTATCTGGAGCGTTGTCTCGTTCACATTGGATGCATTACCGGCATCGGTAGCAGTGAACACGACATCATGGGTCCCGACATAGGCAGGGTCCACAGGGAAGAGTTGCGAATAGACCCACTTTCCCTGAGTTCCGTTCCATACCATCGGAGCTACTGCCAGCGGTCCAATCTTTATGGTCACGCTGACGTTCGAGTTGTTCACCGGGGCCGCATAGCCCGTCACGGCGAAGTCGAAGGTGTCCCCGACATAGGCGTTCTTATCATCAAAAGGCGCAAACGTATCCGTAACGCTCACCATGGGTTCGGTCAGTGAGGGTTCCTCTGCCACGGCCACCAGGCTAATGATAGCCAGGAATGAGAGAACCATCACGAGACCCAAGGCGGTCGTCTTTCTTATTGCTGTGCTAACCATACATAACCACCTGTTCGAAACATATCTCCTAACCTTTTCCATCCCAGGTGAGACTTTCTGTCCCCTTACGGCTCACCTTACCTAAGAAAAAGTAGAATGATTATTTAAGG
This sequence comes from uncultured Thermoplasmatales archaeon, assembly GCA_964563055.1. Taxonomy (GTDB): domain Archaea; phylum Thermoplasmatota; class Penumbrarchaeia; order Penumbrarchaeales; family Penumbrarchaeaceae; genus JALOTP01. Next base: position 54,266 of record CAZLVP010000015.1, read on the forward strand.
GTTTCCCGGCAAGATTATGATATTGACGAACTATTTTTAAAAAATAATCACTAATACGAGAATGGGTGTTGTCCCCTTATTGGGCCCATTTCCATAGCTCCTTTTGGTCCAAGGCTTCATGTTCTGCGTCCTAAAGGGTTTCCTGAGAACGACCCTCCGATACCTCATTCCAAGTCTTACAACATGGTGGTCAGTTGTACTAGATAAAGGTGGTACTTGCCCCAGGGTCATGGTATAAATAGCAGTAGTCTTTACAGCGAATGAAAGGGTCCTGGAGACACCCTTGTGTCCCTGAACGAACGGGGGTCCAATACCCGATAGAAAGGATGGAATCCCATGAGCGACGAACTCTCTTGGAAGAGGACCAAATACGCCTCTGAGATAGATGAGGACGACTACAACACGGAGGTGACCCTCTGCGGTTGGGTCCAGAACATCAGGGATATGGGCAAGATGGCCTTCATCCAGCTCAGGGACAGGTCCGGTATAACACAGGTCACGGCACTATCCAAGACCATGGACCCCGAGGTCTTCAAGGCCATGACCTCGGTCTCAAGGGAATCGGTCATTTCCGTTCATGGCATCATCAAGCAATCCCCACAGGCAAGGGCAGGATGGGAGCTCATACCCTACAAGATGTGGGTGCTCAGTGAGGCGAAGACCCCCCTCCCTCTCGGTGTCATCGATAAGGTAGATGCCGACATGGAGACCAGGCTCGACAACAGGTTCATGGACCTCAGAAAACAGAACATCCAGGCCATCTTCAAGATCCGCTCTACCATCCTTGCTGCCGTAAGGGAAGTGTTCCTTGAGGAGGGCTTCATAGAGATCCAGACCCCTAAGATAGTCGCAACTGCGACCGAGGGTGGGACCCAGCTCTTCGAGATGAAATACTTCGACAGGGTCGCATACCTGAACCAGTCCCCACAGCTCTTCAAGCAGACCATGATGGCGACCGGGCTCGACAGGGTCTTCGAGATAGGTCCCGCGTTCAGAGCAGAGGACCATGACACAGTAAGGCATCTCAACGAGTACACTTCCATAGACTGCGAACTGGCCTTTGCTGACCTTGATGATACTTTGGAGATCCTCGAAAAGGTCATCCAGAGGTCCTATACCGAGGTCCTCAACAACAATTTCATTGACCTTGACCTCCTGAACCATTCTTTGATAGCACCTGAGAGACCGTTCCCGAGGGTCACCTATTCCGAAGTGATCAAGAAGCTACAGTCCAAGGGGATGGAGATCAGGGATGAGAAAACAGGGGTGAAGAGGACCATAGAATGGGGAGATGATATCCCGCTCGAGGGATTCAAGATCATAGCCAATGACAGACCATCCCTCTACTTCGTGACCGAATGGCCAATGTCGCTCAAACCGTTCTATATACACCCCCACCCCGATGATCCGGAGCTCTCGCTCGGTTTCGACCTCAACTTCGGGGAGAAGGAACTTGTCTCCGGGGGGCAGAGGATCCACGAACCGGACCTCCTTAAGGAGATGATCCGGAAGAAGGGGATGGACCCTGATAAGTTCAGTTTCTACACCAAGGCGTTCGAGTACGGTATGCCCCCTCATGCCGGTTGGGGGCTCGGGGCCGAGAGGTTGACGATGATACTCACCAATGCTACAAACGTCAGGGAGACAGTTCTCTTCCCGAGGGACAAGTACAGGCTGGTACCGTGATCTGTATCCAACCTATTCTTCTGCGGGTACATCACCGTTCCTGCGGCCTTTGAGATAGATGTAGATTGTGACACAGATCACAAGGAACACGACGAGGACGGTCAGGCCAAATAACATCATGACCATATCATCTGCCCAATCATCATCCTTCTCATCTTGTACTGTGATAGTTCTGATGTGGACATTGTTATTGTTTTTTCCACCATCTATGAACTGGTCGGCGCTCTCTATCACCGAATTGTCCGGATCGAGCTCTATCCTTACCATGTGCATGCCAGGTTCTGCCCTGAACTGGAAGGTCATCAATCGCTGTGTGCCGTTGAATCCTAGAAGGACTATGTCCTGGTTCTCCGTTAGGTTCTCGTCCAACCAGAACGAGACCTTGAAGTCCTTGGCCGGAACGTTCCCTTTGTTCTCTATCACGAACGACACGGTCAGGACCTCGCCCGAGCGATAGACCGTTCCGCGAGGTCCAGTTATGTTGACCTCTCCGGAAATTGTAAGGTCCGGATACTTCGGATCAAGTCTTATGGGGAGATGGTCCGAGACATCGTAACCTATGACATCGCACCTAATACCCAAGAAGGTGTTAGGATCGACCGTGTAGGGATGGTCCCTTGCAGGCCCCTTGAATAGAAGGTGCAACCATGCGTTGGACCCGCTCTCCATGATGAGGTTGAGGTCGAGACCTTCGACGGTATCTCCCGATGGAAGAAGCATCTCATCGGGCGCAATATCAGCTACGTGGATCTGACCTTTGAGGTCCTTTTGGACCTGGATAGGCATCTCACCCTCCTCTGGGCCTATGCTCATCAGTTCAAGCCCCCAACCGTTCCCCGGTCCCTCTCCGGTGCTCACATCCACCCAAATTCTTATGGACTCTCTCAGATTGCCGGTGTTCCGAATTGATACCCAAACGTCCTTTTCCACATCGACCTCAAGCTCTAAGTACAATAGACCGTCCCCGCCTCCTGTTCGAATGTCAACACCGGGACTTGGTGCCTTACCGTTTTCTGTGACGACATGGACCCTGACAGGGACCATTTCAATTAGAGATGATCCATTCGTTCCAGTGAACTTTAGTTCCAGCAGATGGGGACCAGAACCTGCACCGAACGGGACAAGGACCGTAGCGATAAAGGTCCGTTCCGACCAATTTGAAAGATGAACACTGTCCAAGGGGTTGTTAGATCGGTCCTTGTAGATAACGGACCAGTTACCGAGGATATTGTTAACCCCAAGCATGACGTCCATATCACCGTAACATAATGAGGATAGATCGAGCTCAAGGTCCAACAGGTCGCCCTCCTCCGCGGTAAGGTTATATGACGGGTGGCTCACCATGAACCCGCCCCTCATCCCGATGATCATCTTGAGGGAAAGTTCGGCCAGATACTTCCCGTCTAACTCAAGGTCCATCCAAAGGTAATATGTCTCCCTCAACCTGACGGTCAAAGGTGCTTCTATGGTCAGAACGACCTCTTTGGTCCCCTTGTCTTCGATGATAAAGGGGCCGGACCCATGCTCTATCGTCCAATTGGTGATGGGTGTATGGCTCAAGTTCACCCTGACCTGCCCTGTCGGACCGATGTTCTTCATATAGAGCGTGACTTCGGCCCTCTCCCCAGGCATGATATAGAACGGGTCCTCCAGGAACGATAGGTCGAGCAAGGATTGACCTATGAACTGTAGGACCATTTCATCCCTTATCACCCGTTTTTCCCAATGTGGTGTGAGGCTTAACAGCGAAGTGGCTTTTACCTCGAGGGGTATAACAGATGGGCCATAGTAGTCCATTGGGGCTTTGACGGTCACGTTAACATACAAGATAAAGAGCCCGCCCCAAAGTTTAACGTTCCTTGGGGCATTTAGATAGACGGTCCTATTCAAGGTCCCTGTGTCTGAAAAGTACCAGTTCCACCCCGCTTCTATAGGGGGTTGCGACAGCTCAATCAGGTATGTGTCATTTAGCATTCCGGTATTATTGAGGCAGAGTCCGAGCTCAAGGTTTTCACCGAGCGTGACCCTTTGCGTCTTCCTTCCCACGAATGGATCGAGGGGGTCAATTATAGGGAGAGTTTCGAAATAGAGGTAATGTTCAATGTAGAGGTCAAAGACAGATAGTGTTGTCAATTGGTCCCAAGCCCTATCATCGCCCGATGAAACGGCGGTCACATTTATCCTAGCCATCTTCCCGGGCTCATCTTCCCATGGAGCATATACGTTGAGGATTAGGTCCGCCTCTTCCCCGGATGATAGCATGACATAGCCCGGGTTGTCGTTCCCTTCCAATGGAGGGGTGTCGAGCCAGGCGGTCCACCCCTTCGGAACGGAGGACGGTTCGATCGAAACTTCAATCCTATCTCTATAGGCGGTCGTTAAACCGGTCCCGGTGTTCTCTACGGTCATGCAATATGTGACCATTGAAGCTGGTTCGACCCTCTTGGCCATGGAGTCCGAACTTCCCATGGCGTTCGTCTTTCGTTGGAGATCGATCCCATATGTGACCCAAGGGTTGTATATCCCTGTCCTGTTGTGGTCGTTATGGAACTCTGGCCAGTCTTTCTGCCCCTTTACCGAGGTCCCTCCTGCCGATATGCAGTACAGCGTCCCGTTCGAGTCCCCTATGACAACCTCCAGCTGCCGGTCCAGGTCTATGTCCGCTATAACTGGTGATGATATTCCAATGGGTGCCGATGCATCGTAAACCCACAGGACGTCCTGTAAAAAGCCGTCTCCCGGATAGCTGACCCCTTCGTCCACACCATCCGATGGGTCTAGGTCAAGGCAGAAGACCTTGCCGGAATCGGAACCTATCACAACCTCTAATTCACCGTCATGACCTATGTTGCAGATGGCTGGAGAGGAAAGTATTCTCCCGCCAGTATCGAACTGCCACATCAAGGAGTGAGCTTCTGCGTCAATGGCATAAACGAAACCGTCGTCCGAACCGAACACTATGACCTTCTTCTTTGGTTGACCAGAGCCTTGGTCCATGAAGGCTATGGCGGGAGATGTGCAGACACCGGTCCCCTTTCCAGATAACGGATATTCCCATAATTTTCTTCCATCATGGCCGTAGGTCCGGATGCCGCCAGTCCAATTGGTCCAGTTCCCATAGCCCCTGCTGTAAGGGACAACGATCTCGCATTCTGGGCCTTCCGAGATATTTCCGACCGCGGGAGTGCCGAAGATCAACATATCCTGTTGGTCTTTGATCAGGGTCGGATCGTATTTGGGTTTCCCCTCCGCATTGACCCCATTCCTTGAGAAGATCGTCAGAGGGACACCAGGGTAGGAGCAGACGAACTCCATGTCGACCTCCTCACCCGGACCTGGTGGTAAAGCGTTGGGACCACTTTCTGGTTTCCCGTCAAGATCGGAGGCTACGACCGAAGCTGTGAACATGGGTGTCCTATTCACAAGCGGAACCTCTTCCCGGAATATCGGCCCAAAGTCGCATTCATAGCATTCGAGCCAAGCCCGTCCATCTTCATCGTTCCTGACAAGGATTATCTCCTTTTCAGTATTATCTACTGAAAAAATCCCCTCCTGATCTGTAATGGTCGGGGTACAATAAAGATATCCGTTGTAGATCCCGTATAAGGGGTCTTTTCTTCCATCATAATTCAAACTGATTGGCCCATGATCTGAAATAACGATTATCTTAGGATTTGGACAAAAGGGGGTCAAGTCGAAGGTGGTCATGGAAGGGAAGATGGGGGGTGGTTCATATCCCAACGACCAATTCTGACCATCCTCTCCAGGGTAGCTAGTGCTACAATTAGTGTAATGGTTGTCCCACCTGTATCTACCGTCGTTATCGACCAGGAAGACCAGATCAGCATCAGAAGCTACTACGATCTCCATCGTCCCATCTAGGTCCATATCTTCCAGAGCTGGAGTGGATAGGGGATGACCTGTGGTATTGGTCAATGGGACCGACCACTCCCTTTCACCAGCTCCATGGGACAACTCGGGTTCGTCCTTCAGGTCGATAAAACCTCTGGTATCCACTCTTCCGATGTTAGGACCATCCTCTATTGGCCTGGGAGCATTGGCATCCTCTAAACCCCCTATAGGATCTACAACGCTAATGGAAAAAACCAAGAGAATGACCATTATAGCTACTGGCCCTTTGGTTATTTTCTGTAACGGAACGGACAATCCGACATCCCTCCTCTGAGATAGGTTTTTTTAACCTATAATAGTTTATCAACCGTTCTACGAACCATTCTTTGAAGATATCACTTTTTTCCTCGGTTTTCGTACCATATTCTCAATACCTCTTCCTAAGCCTCAAGAACACTATAATGGCTGTAAATGAGAGCACTATCAGAAGGACAAATAGGATGACGCTCACGATGGGACTGTCGTTCATTCCACCCAGAAACGTTGACCTGCCTTTCACATTAATGGTCTTGCTAAGGGTATTATCAAGGCCCTCTCCTCCCTCTGACTCTATGATGTTGTCCTCCGGGTCTATGACCACCTTGACCCTATGCTTCCCCTCCTCGGCCACCCACGAGAAGGCCACTGTCCGAACGTCAGAAGCGCTCCCGGTATCTCTCTCGAGGGTCTTTATGGTCCGGGTCATCCTGAGGCTACCGTCCAGGTAGAGAGCGACATCGACATCCTCCACCATTATCGAGCCGGTGTTCCTGATGTTAACCTGGATGGTAAGGAGCTCCCCTTCCTTCGCGATACGGTCTCTGGACCCGGTCCCACCGCTCAATGTGATCCCGCCATAGTATTGGACGTTCGGGAAGTGGATCTCGAATCGGAGCGTTTCATTGTCATGGTCAGCTCGTCCACCACTACCCTGACCGGATACTAGGAGATCGTAGGTCCGGTCCTCTGACCCTTCTGAAGGTGCCCTCATCTTAAGATGGACGTATGCTGAGGTCCATTCATCCAAGAGCAGGAATACCTCATGAAAATCTATCGGGTTGGCCCCTGTCAGATTTGGTGGTGATGTTATCAGATAGAGGTCAGGACCCTCTCTTGGGACACGTATCGGTTCCCTGAGGTCCACGAGCCTGACGTTCATGGGGGGTTCGGGAGTGCTAGATACCGCATAGAATGTGCCACTCCAACCTTCACCGAGCTCCCCGGCCGGTCTGTCGGTCCCATCATTATCCGCTCCCAGGGACAGGACAACATGGTCCAATCCGTTCCCCTTGTTTTTGACCTTCAGAACGAGCGAACGCTCTTGCTCGGGTCGGACCTCCATCTTCATCCCTTTAAAACCATCGACCATGGTCACTTCGAGACCAAAGGTCTGATTGATGAACACCTTCAGATACACAACCATCGATGAGCCTATCCCGGTCAGGTTCAGTCCGACCATATACCAACCCGTCCTGGTGTTAATAGGGACCTTCAACTGACCCTTTATGGTCATGCTCGTCTCGAAATCGAGCAGGAACTCGTCATTCTGGTTTCCCTCAGCATTGAATAGCGATAGTTCCCAACCAGGCTCCAACTTCCAACCTCTGGCCTTAATCACGTCCTGATCGTTCCCTATATTGGATATTCGAACATCGAACGATCCCCTCTTTCCCAGATCTATCTTAATACCCTCCTTGTTAAGAACGACGGCATCGAAATTGTGAACAGGGTTCACTATGGTGGTCAGCGTCACCCCTTCATTGTAGTTGGGCGATCCCTCTATCACATGCGTTATGGACAGGACACACTTTTTATAGGCCTTAACATACCCCGGCGCTGAAATCTTAACGTTCACCGGTTTGGTCTGGCCCCTATAGACGTCAATTGGTTCTTGCTGGTAGCTCACGGTCCAACCGCTAAGGGCTTGGCTTGAGCTCATGAGGACCTTAACTAGGTCCTTGTTGCCCTGGTTGGAGATATACAGGGTATATTCTACCACCCCGTTGGGATCGATGAACTTGGTCGTCTGATCAGCCCAGAACCGAATCTCGCTCTGCTCCGCAATAAGGACCTTGAGCTCGTCCCTGGCCGTCCCATCCTCCACATCCGTCACGTTAATAGCCCTCTGGGAACCCATCAGAAGAATGGGTGTTAGCTGTCCCTTCGGGGCACCCTCCGGGACCTCGATCCGCACTTTCAGGTTCGATTCGCTTACACCACCGAACAACTGTTCGAGGTCGGATGATGAAAGTACCATTGTCGTCTGGAGGCTTTCGGTCCCTGAGAAGTACCAGTTCCATCCGGCTTCCAATGGGGGTTCGTTAAGAGCTACCGTTAGAGAGGAATTTAGGTCACCGACGTTCCTTACCGTCACACTGATGTCCTGGACCGTCCCTGGCAGCATGGATACCCATTTGGTCCCATGGAAGGGATCAAGGGGGTCGGTGGACGCGAGAATGGCGAAGTATAGCTCCAGCTCCATATCGATCTCCATCAAAGCCGTCAGCGTGATCATGTCCCTGACCCAGCTGTCTATGGTCGAGGTACATGTGACATTGACCCTTGCCATCCTTATCATTCGTCCTACCCTTGGGGCCTTTACATGCAATGTGATGTCAATCTCCTCCCCCGACCTCAACCGGACGTAAGGCGGGTCCTCAGCTGCCCCTTCCGGGGGCGTGTCCAACCATGCGGACCAGCCCTCGGGGACCGACCGGTCCTGGATGGTCACATTTATGATATGCCGATCGACCTTGAAAAGGTCGCTCTCCCCGTTGTGAACTGTGAGATCGAAGGTCACTTCCTCCCCAGGGCTGAGAATGCAGCTGATGGGGGCACTGGTCCTGTTACCCTCGGGCCTTGGGCGGATGTCAATGCCCATGTCGTTCTGGGGGCAGTAGAACCCGGTCCGATTTGCATTGCCGTGAAACGTCGGCCAATCGATACGGCCGATGGGTACACCGCCACCTGCGGAGATGCAGTATATGTTGCCCTTCGAGTCGCCAATGACCACTTCGAGGACACCATCAAGGTCGATATCTGCGACCACAGAGGACGATATGCCTATGGGAACTCCCGTATCATATACCCATATCACATCCGATTGGATGCCGTCGCCTTGATACGCCATCCCGTCGTTCTCTCCGTCCGAAGGATCGCCGTCCAGACAGAAGACCTTACCCGAATCGGAGGCTATGATAACCTCGAGCTCGTCGTCGCGGTCGATGTTGCATACCGCAGGTGACGACAGGACCCTCCCTTTGGTATCGAAGGACCATAAGAGGTTGTGAAATTCGGTGTTCAGGACATAGAGGATACCCTTATCGTTACCGAACATGACCTCGTAGTCCAGGTGCTTCTCTGAAGGATCAGATGCGGCCCCTTGAAGGTCGGCCAATGCCGGGGAGCTGAAGATGGATGCATCGCTAGAACCAACGTTATATGACCATAGCTGTTTTCCTTCAGGGGTGTAAACATGCAGCATCCCACCCCAACCCGTCCAGCAGCAGGCATATCCCTCCGAGCTGCCGATGAATATCTCACACTCCGGACCGCCGGTGACATTGGCTACTGCGGCGGTGGCATATGTCTGGTGTCCTCCGGTCATACCAAAAGTGGCCTCTTCATAGATAGGGGTCCCCTCGGGTGTCTGACCGGACCTTCCCCAGATCCTGAGGCCACGGTCATGATTGCCGATGATGAGCTCAGTATCCTTCTCCCTGTCCTGACCCGGCATCACTTGTTCCGGGCCGTCCCAGAAATCACCGTCAAGGTCCTGGGCGACCACCGCGCATCCGATCAGACCACCCTCGCCTCCGGTCGGAGCCTCGTCGCAGAATAGATTTGTCCCGTTCGGCCCGTAAGCTTCGATCCATCCCCTCCGGGACTCATCATCGGCGGCGCAGACCACCTCGAGGTCCTCTTTCCTGCCGCTCCATTCCCCTTCAAGGTCGGTGACGCATGGTGATGAGAAGTAATTGCCTGTGGTGAGACCTTTCCTCCATAGCCTTGAGCCGTCCGAACCAAGACAGAGCAATCCGTTCTTTACACCAAGGAAGACCTCGGGCCCTTCCGCCTCGTTCAGGTCTGCCGTGACGGGGCTTGAGAAGAAGGGCGGCGGTTCGAAATCGAGGCCCGATGTCCCTGCGGTCTGGCCAAGACAATCTATGACATCATCGGTGTAGGGTTCGGTCCAGAACTGGGAGCCGTCGCTCCTGAATGCGAACACGGCATCTCCGGCGGAAGCTACCACTATCTCGAGATGGCCATCCCCATCCAGGTCTGCCAGGGTCGGTGTCGACACCGGCTTCCCTTCGAATGAGGGAATGGTTACCTGCCAACTTAGCTGACCGCCGTCAGACCTTGTCTTGTCGGGGTCCTGGACCGGGTCTTCCAGCGGGTCCACGACAGTTTCGGCCCCATATCCTTCAAAGAGGGTCCTCTTGTCGTTCAACCAGCGCTCGAAGGCCAGGTCCTCTCCATGTGGGGCATCTTCGAATCGGAATTGAACGGTCAGGCCCAATGACAATCCCAACATAATGAGCATGGACCCTATAACGAGCGCTCGATATGTGACCTTCCGGTCATTTCCAGATCCTGTTAATACGACCATGGAACTCCCCCTCTTGTCCCATGCTCGAAAGACCTCGTCTGTGATTATATATTATTGTTGGTTCATAAATTGATTTTTTTAAAAAAAAAGGGGAGGCCTTTCGACCTCCCCTTACCTGAACATCAGATTTCGTTCTTTACTTCTTCCTCATCTTCATGAGGAGGGCTATGGCCACGAGCAGGATTATCGCGAGCAGGATTATGAGCACTGCGCTCACGATCGGATTGTTGCTTATGACCTCGTTCACAAAGAACGAACCTCTCACGTTCACGGTCTTTGTCAGGACGTTGTTGTCGCCCTCGCCTCCCTGGACCTCGATTATATTGTTGTCCGGGTCCGTGACCACCTTGATCTTGTGCTCACCGGACTCGGCTACCCAGGTGAAGACGACGCTCTTGATATCGTCCGTCGCGTTCCTGATGGACCTGAGTGTCCTTGTGTTCTTCTCGACACCGTCAATGTAGAGCCTTATGTCCACATCCTCAGCGGGGATATCTCCAGTGTTGTGCACCTTCACCTGGATGGTAACCATCTCCCCGACCTTGGCTATGGAATCACCGGATTCCGAGCCTCCAGAGAACTCCATCCCACCGACGAACTCTATGTTGGGGAATAGGAGCTCGAGGTACAATGTTGTCACATCGAAGTCCTTCTGTCCGCCAATTCCCTTACCGGACACATCGACGG
>CAZLVP010000016.1:0-28159 GCA_964563055.1 uncultured Thermoplasmatales archaeon
AGAATATAATGTAGAATAAATACCAAATAATATTCAATGTATATTGCCCAGTGTATCAATGTGGATATATCGCCCAATGTTCATCAACTGACGTATTTCGTACTCGAACGGCGTCATCTATTTGTTCCATCCAGTCATCATAACATAACCTCCATCAAGAATGTTCTTGACCCACTCTTTTTCACTGCGAACGGCGTCACCTGGTATATATACTAACTACGAAACGCGTCACCTACTGTGTACTCGAAATACGTCGCCTCTTACTACAAAGTGTATCACTGGTCTGTATGAAGTTATGTCCATACCTCTCCCTGTTGGATGGAAGGGAGGCTCTGAGAATGGGGTGGAGATACCGTTTCAAAGTACGATCATTGGTACCTTTTCCAGAGATGGTCTCTCCTCAAGAGGAACTCCCACAAAGGTATTACCTGAACACCGTCCGTATCGATCCCGGTCATATCGGAAGAAATTATGGCACCTTCTTTCGCTCCCAGGGCTTCTGAAGCCTTCCTAAGTCCGGAGACCTCCCTTTCGACGTTCTCCCTGTTCAGTACGTAGCAGACCTGCAGAACGAACTTGATATCGTTCCCTTTTTTGGCAACGAAATCGCATTCGGCCGTCCCATCGTCCCAGTAATAAACATCCATACCCCTTGCACCAAGCTCCAGATAGACCAAGTTCTCGTACAGCTTCCCATACCCTTCCATGAAGCGCAACGCAAGGTTCTCGTATATCCCCATATCCTCGAGATATACTTTCTTTGTGCTCCTTATCACACTGTCTGGGGACCTATTGAACTTCGGGACCAGATGGAGCAGGTTAACCTCCTGCAAATACCTCATATAATTGTTTAGGGTCTCCAGGGAGAGGTCATGGTCTCTCGAGAACCTTCTTGGGCTGAAGAGGGTCGAAGGTGTCGAGTTGAGATAGTTCACCAGGACCTTGACCTTGTGGACGTTCGCATCGTAGCGCTCCACGACATCCTTGTAGACGATGGAATCAATGTATTCCTTGAGCAGGACCTTCTTTTGGAGGTCGCTCTGGGCAAGAACGACCTCTGGGAAACCCCCCCATTTCGAATATTCGTTGAGTAGGTTCAATATCCGCTCCTTCTCATCCGTTCCTATCGGCTTGGTGATGTCCAACCCCTTCCAGTTGCAGAACTCTCCAAACGAGAGCGGATGGATATCAATTCCTATCGTCCTGCCAGTAAGCAGTGTCGAGTACTCGCTCTTTATGGATCGCGAAGAAGAATCGGTCACCAACACCTGCCCCAGTTTCTTTAGGTCATAGGACTTACGAATATAGTCCACCCAATCGGGGCAGCCATGGACCTCGTCCAAGAAAAGGTTCACCTTGTCCTTTACATTGACCCTGCTCTTGTACAATTCCATTATCTTCGATAAGGGTTTTCCTCTCAAAGACCCATCATCGAAGTTCACGAGCAGTATCGCCGAAGGGTCTGTACCTTTCTGCAGCAACCTGTCTATGACCTGATAGAGGAGCGTTGATTTGCCGCATCGCCGGATGCCTATCAATGTCTTTATCTCCTTCCTGGAGAGAAGTTCGGAACGGACGGGGTCCGCTCTTTCCTTACCAATAAGGTCTGCAGGGACTCCTTTTCCCTGCCACCACGGGTTCCAATCGACAAGGGAGAGATAGGTCCTATCCATTTCATGGTCCATGGGGTTCAATATCATATTTGGTATTTTTATGTTTCGATATATCGAAACAAAAAAGATAAAATTGTTCTAACGCAGTTGAAATTCATTTATCCCACTATCTTATACAAGTATCAACTGCGGTGAGAACCCTATTAACTCTTCAATTGACATTTCTCTATCTCGTTAATGTCATTCAGTTCACTGAACTGGATACAAGGTCTCTCCCGTTCTAAGAATTGTTTTGACCCACTATTTTTATCTGTGAAATACGTCACCTGATATTTAACCTAACTACGAAACGCGTCACCTACTGCGTAGTCGAAACTCGTCTGTTGCAGACCTATGTTCGAATTTTTTCCCTGTCTCGAAGGATGTGAGAGACCGTTCAAATACAGATCATCCTCCATCCCCATCACCTCCATTATCTATTACCATATCCACCCTGTCTAATATCCCAAGTTCAGCCTAGCTCCATCCCGAGTCCTGTAAAGGACAAGGGATAAGGAAAATCCGAAACACGGATTTTTCGATATGTCGGGTCCTGAACACAACCATCTAGCCTCCACTCCCTTATTCAAATTGGACTAGTTCCATCTCGGGTCCTACTGCTAGCACATTTCGAGTCCTAAAGCTAGCCCACATCTAGTCCTGAGAGAAGTTTAGATACCCTTGAAAAGACAGAGAGTGTCACGATTTCGGTCAAAAAAAAAGCTTTCTGTTTACAATATCAAGGAATCAGTTCTAATTCATATCTGTAATCAATTTAAAACTATCAATATAACCACCATCACATTTAAACTATTATTTTTTTAAGAGTCCATAATCAAACGCCAGTAAAACTGTAAGACATTAGGTTTGATGATAAGGCGACCTCCTTCTTAATACCATATTAACACTTTCTATTCATATTTTTTAGACTCTCCGTTAATTTTTTATATCATCCATCCCATTCATAAAACGGTGGTTAGGTTTGCGAAAAGATATATATTATATAATGTTGGCCATCCTTATACTATCTGGCTCGTCTGCAGTTTTTTCTTTTGTCAATGGGGGAAATTTCACCTCGAACGCTATTTATGAGGTTGGTACTAGGGATTATCCCATAGCAACAAAGATCACGAATGTGGACCAGCTTCAGGCAATGAAGAATTCATTGAACGGCGATTATGTATTGGCAAATGATATCAATGCGAGTTCCACGAAAGGGTGGAACGGTGGGAAGGGGTTTATACCGGTAGGGACGGAATCCAATCCCTTCCAAGGGTCCTTAGATGGTGGTGGATATAACATAACCGGCCTGTTCATCGATACGAGCGATCCTGCGGGATTGTTCGGTTGTCTCAAAGATGCATCTATAAAGGATATCAACATAGACGGAATTGTCGACGGAAATATCAAGGCAGGTATGATAGCCGGGGTTTTTACCAGCGGGCTGATATCTAATTGCACAGTGACGGGGAACGTTTCCGGTTACAAATATGTCGGCGGTGTAGTAGGGACCTGCGGGGGTTCCATCGAGAACACCACCTCTGCATGTAACATATCCGCTACCGGCCGGGGTTGTATGTACATCGGGGGGTCCATAGGTTCAATGGGAGCCGGTCATGTCAAAGATTGTTCCTTCAAAGGAAAACTGGTCGTCACCGGAGATTACGGAAGCAATTCGGATATGATGTATTATGTTGGTGGATTCTCAGGGTATGTAGGGAGAGGTTCCATCTTCCGATCCATAGCACATGGGTCCGTAAGACCGTACAGCCGATTCAACTGGATGGTCGGAGGATTTGTGGGATTCAACGAATACGGACATATCCTATCATGCAGTTCCAATTGCACCATAGTATCAACGGGATATGAGAGTTGCTCCGGAGCAGGTGGATTCGCCGGCAGGAATGCCGGAAACATTGAGGAGAGTTGCGCTTTGGGCTCCATCAGCTCTACATGCACATTGGATGTGAGCGATACCGGAGGTTTTGCAGGCATCAACCTCGGTTCCATCAACAGGTCCTATTCGACCGTATACACATATGCAAAAGGTTACCACTGCGACAAGCTGGCCGGTTTTTCAGGTTATAATTATAATGGAAGGATAAACAACTCATTTGCCAGAGGGGATGTTGCAGGAACCGGAGCGAACTGGCCAGCAAATTACATTGCTGGCTTTGTCGGGTGGAACAGGGGCGGGTCAGTGTTCTATTCCTATTCAACAGGTAAAGTATCGGACCATCCTAATTCAAATGGTAATGGTGGTTTCATGGGCAGGACTGATGATTACCCCGTAAAGGCCTGCTTCTGGGATACGACCACATCCGGGAGAAAGGATGGTATTGACGGAACCCCTCATCCGGAGATTGTGGGCAAGACCACGATCGATATGAAGAAAAAAGCAACCTTCACTATGTCCGGTTGGGATTTCGCGCAAACTTGGTCTATAGCCGAGACGAAAACCTACCCGCTCCAGAAAACCTTCATCAAACCGCTTCTTATCCATGCTGTATTCAACGAAACGGTTCTGGAAGATACTCAGTTCGAATGCAATGTGACCGTTCTCCCCCGGATACCGGAGGATGAGATGGCCATTTTCGGTCACAAGACAGATGCCGGGAAGTGGCTTTCATTTGACACCGATGATCTGAGATTCTCCGGGACACCTGAAAATGGTGATGTAGGGCCATTTTTCATCAACATATCCGTCAAGAACATATTCGGCCTCTGGACCAATGTCAGCCTTAACTGTCAGGTCCTGAACGTGAACGACCCGCCAGTGATAATGACGAAGAATGTTGTTACAGCAAAAGAAGATGAGCCCTATCGTGTGAATTACAAAGCCATCGATGTGGATCCCACAAATGATGTTCTTGTATGGTCCGTTATTACAAATTCAAGCTGGATCGCCATCGACCCGGGGAGCGGGAGCCTTTTCGGCATTCCATCCAATGATGATGTTGGACCGCACACCCTCAAAGTAATGGTTGATGATGGGAACGGAGGGTTCGATCTCTCGGAATTCGAGATCTCCGTTATAAATGTAAATGACCAACCGATGATCTTGACCGAGAATGTGCTGACGGCAATGGAGGACGAGCTCTACTCCGTAGAGTACAGTGCCAAGGATATCGATCCGACCAATGATACTCTTACATGGCAGCTCGATGCAGGTCCGAAATGGCTCGGTCTTAACGGGAACATGATGGAAGGAACCCCCCTTAACGATGATGTGGGGACTCATCAAGTGACTATCTCGGTGCTTGATGGAAGAGGTGGCATATCAGGCATCTCATCATCCACATTCGATCTGACCGTTATTAATACCAACGATAGACCTGTGATAATCGAGGAGGAGGTTAGTGCAGCTTGGGAGGATCAACCATTTTCATCTATGTTCAGAGCTGTTGATGTGGATAAAGGTGATACATTGATCTGGTCCGTAGCGGAAGGACCAGATTGGCTTTCGATAGATGCCAGTTCCGGGGTTCTCGAGGGAGTCCCAGCAGGATCGGATACCGGGATGGCGAACGTGAGCATAAAGGTTGAAGATGCTGCGGGCGATCACGATTTGTATAATTTCTCATTTGAGGTAATCCCGGTGAACGATCCACCCATTCGTAACTGGGAAGAAGGTGATATCACCATTGAAGAGGATATGGTAGGGACCATTGACATCACACGATATTTTTTGGACGAGGACTCCGATGAGTTCGATCTGTCATTCAGGAACTCCGAACACTTGCTAGTCCAAGATGTCCGAACTTCATTGACCGTGATCCCGGAAGCGAACTGGTCGGGCGTGGAAGCGGTCCATATGATCGTATCTGACGGGGAATACGACCTCAAAATATCCATCAATGTGACCGTCATACAGGTGAACGACCTCCCAAATATCCTGTCCTTGAAAATACCGGGTCTAATCGCTCCGGGAGATGTTCCCGAAGCATCCGTCTCGGTCATGGACCCGGATATCCCATATGGTGATGTATTGGCCATCGAGTGGTTTTCGGATATTGATGGAGCTATTGGGATCGGTGAAAGGATCGACCTCAATCTGACCCCGGGTATGCACAACATCACAGTAAGGGTATCCGATAGCGAAGGTTATGTTGAGGAGGTCGCTTTTGTTAATGTCTCCATTCCTGACAAGGATGATGATCAAGATCTAGATGATGATATCGAACCGGATAACAAAAGCGGGATTGCGAAAAAAGTTATGGTAATTATCATAATGATCATTCTCATAATCCTGGTCATCCTAATTGCAATAGGAACAGCGATCCTTATAGTTATTAGAAAAAGTAAAGGAAAAAAAGAGAAAGTGAATGAAGAAGACACCGAGAAGAATGAAGGTCAGCTTCCGGAACGATCGCCCATGCCTTCGGAGGCCACAAACCCTCCAGATCATCCAGCAGCTGGTCAAATCCCCAAGATGGAGGGGCCTCATGCACCGCCCGGACCTCCCGAGGATCCATTCCAGAAGGCAGAGAGACTTCGTAGCATAGCTTTGGAGAAAAAGCTGAACCTGGGCATTTTGGATATTCAGTACAGGACAATATCCTCCATGAGGAACAATCCGGGGTTGGTTGAGATAGCCAAGAGACAAATGGAGGGACATAACTTCAATCTAGAGCGATTGATTCAAGCTACCAATACAGCTGCCACAAAACAGCTCAATGTCTCAATTCCCTCCGATGTAATTGTATCACATAAACCTTAGGCGGACTTACCATCCAAAGTTTGACAGTAAGGAGAATAGAGCGCTCGGGATTACGTTTTTTTTTTATCGTGTAACATTCAAAACCCAGAAGGATGATACGAGATGAACTCCAGACAATAACATATAACCCTTCTCCTTGTTTTTTTAAAAAAAAACCATTCGATAAACTCGTTACAGTTCCTGGGTATTCCACACCAGCCCTAGCCATGATTGACGTAATTGCTATTAGCGGAAATCTAACTTATGGTCATAAGTAGAGACCCAATTTTTTTTCTGTTATTTATTTACCAGGAGTTTCGTTCTCCAATTGTTTCTCTTCAGGTTTGTTCTCTGACGGTACCTCATCTTTTTTCAGATCAAGTATGATCAGTTCGGAATTTTCTGCTTGGTCACTGGTAAGAGGACCATTCTGTTTTAACGATATGGTTTCAATGCCCTCTGAAGAATTTGTCTCCATTTGTGGACCTTCAATATTATTATCGATAATTTGTGTGGACGACCTCTTTCTTTTATATAGCAATACAAGGGCTATTACAACCATCACTACAATTAAAACGAGACCTATGGCAAACAAGAGTGTTATTGGTCCACTAGCTAAGAGGTTATTGTCACCCTCCTTTTCTTTTAATACAGTAATGTTTAAAAAATCAATGTCAATGTTTCCTGCCTCATCAGAGCAGGTTAAAGTGATCATGTAAATACCTGGATTTTCAAAGGTATAATAAACACCATTTCCAAAGAGCTTAATCTGATTACCTTCAACTTTGAAGGTCCAGGTCCAATTTACGATCCCGACATTGTCCATCCCCAACGATTCGAGAAGGACCTTTGATCCTTCGACGACTTTCAGGTCATTTCCAGCATCGATATCCGGTTCGGTCACATCTCTTACTTTGATGATGATGAAAGAGGATATCCTGTTACCTGCCAGATCAATAACTGTTAATGATATATTGTATGTTCCCGGGGTTTCGAATGAATATTCAACCATACCCCCGTATAAATTTCTGTCAACGTCAACATCCATGAAGGACCAGGTCCAGTTGACTATGCCTACATTATCGGAACAGGACATTCCATTCAACAAATGGACCGTATCCTCATCTATTTCAACAGGCTCAAGCACGATCCGAGGAGCGGTAACATCGCTCACGGTCAGTGTGAATGAACTCAGGTTCCAAAGTCCCGCCGAGTCCGTGACATTGAGCATGATCTCGTACACTCCAGGGTCATAGAAGGTATAGGTATTCTCCCATCCATAAAGAACTATGTTCCTGCCACCGTCCTTGAAAGACCAAATCAGGTCAACAATGCCTATGTTATCTGATGATAGTGACCCGTTCAGAACAAACCCCAAATCCTCATCGATCGTACGATCGGGGCCTGGGTTGGAAATCGGTTCGAACCCATCTACTATGTTAACATGACCTTCTAAAGAGTTCCAGTTACCGCTAATGTCCACAACACTAATTAAATAATATAAAGGGTCCAAGGTATCCTTTGGGATGGTAACCTCGAATGAGTAGAGCCCAGTACCGGTCAATGTAATGTTTTTATGGGGCTCGGAACCGAACCAGTATTCGAGGTAGGCGTCCTTGATAGCTATGTTGTCTGATATTGGTATAGATATGGTTAGGACCGCACCAGTTTTAATAGAATCGTGAAAGATGTCATATCCGAAGATAGGTCTGTCATTATCTATGATAAGTAATGTCTTCACCATGGTGGAATTCCAATTACCTGAAGTATCATTTGCATGGAAGATGTAATTGACCATTTCGGTTGAATTAGCATCAATCATGATCTCTAACAGATATTCACCGGAACCGGACATACTATTGTTTGAATGAGAACCTGAACCGGTCCAGTGTTCTAACCAAACGCTTTCTATTCCAATATTGTCCGAAATGTTGATCTTGAACAAAAAGAGATCTCCAGTAGAGCCCGATGCCAGAGTTTGATCCTTTAGAAAGATGGGTACGTCATCATCATTGATCAGAACTACCTTTTCATGGGTTGAGTTCCAGTTATCTGATGTATCATTGAAGTGAAAGATATAATGTAATTCTTCTATAGAGTCCATAGGTATCGTAATACTATTTTGATAGTTACCAGACCTTACCATGCTTAAATTATTGTGCGGTCCCGATCCGAACCAATATTCGGTCCACACCTCATGGACTTTAACATTATCACAAATATCTACAATGAAGGTTAGAACATCTCCGGTAGAAATTGATAATACGGTATGGTCATAAGTTAAGGACGGAAGATCATCATCGAGTACAACCACAAATTTCTGGGTGGTGGAGTTTTGATTACCCGCAATATCATTGGAATTGAAAAAATAATTCAATGGATCGGTCGAATCGGAGGGGACCGTGATGTTGTACCAGAAAAATCCAGATCCCATCATCTCTTTGAAGAAATGCGGTCCAGACCCGAACCAATATTCAATTTCAATGAAATCGATACCGATGTTGTCGTAAGCCTCTAAAGAAAAAGTGAAGAGGTCTCCGGTCAAACAGAAATTAGGTGTTAGGTCATTTATAAAAACAATAGGGTCATTATCGTAGATGATCACTGTTCTTTGAGTTGTAACTACCCAATTGTCAGAGGTGTCATTACTAAGGAACTTATAATACAATACATCGGTTGAATCATAGGGTATCGTGATGTTCAGATGATATATTACACCGTTCACCATGCTACTATTCGTCACAGTTCCCGAACCAAACCAATAGTTGACCCAGACGCTTGAAACGCAGATATTATCTGTTACCTCGATACTAAATTGGAAAAGGTCTCCCGTATTCCCTTTTATCGGTGTCGAATCGGTAGGGTATTTTGGTTTGTCATTGTCGGAGATAATGACCACTTTCTTGGATGAATTGGCCCTGTTGAAATCCAGGTCCCTTGCGTGGAATCTATAATTAAGTTCCAGTATTGAATCGGACGGGATTGTGATGGAATATGAATATGGTCCCGAACCACCCATAGATTTATTTGAATGCACCGATTGATTACCGAACCAGTATTCAACAATTACATCTCTCAAACCGATATTGTCGGTGACCGCGATCTGGAACTTGAAGATGTCTCCTGTGGTACCCATTACAGGAGTGGAATCGGTCCCAAAGGATGGTGGTTCCAAATCCAAAGCGATCCTTGTTAGAAAGACATCCCACAACCCATTGTGCGTTGTATCGTATGCCCCCGCGGTTGTAGGATAAGCTGGTGAGCCTCCCAGAGTGACCCCCACAAGATTAATGTCACCATAATCATTGATGACCATACCATATCCCTCATCCTGTTCAGATCCGCCCAATAGTGTCGAATATTCTAGTTTGTCTCCAGAAGAACTGATTCTAGAATAGAAAACATCGGATTTACCATTGTGGGTTGTATCGTATCCGTCGGAGGTCGTAGGGAAGCCCGGTCTACCATAATTTGCTTGATATGTCCAACCGCTAATATGGGCAATCCCATATGGATCGATATTTATACATTTTGATTGATCATCATTTGAACCGCCGATGAAGGTCGAATATACGAGAGAAGATCCTGTAGAGTTGATCTTTGAAACAAATCCATCCGTATATCCATTATGTGACGTATCGTAGGCACCGGATGTTGTTGGATAGTCAGTGGTTGCATTGAAAGAATATTCACTATAACCGGTAAAATAGCAATAGCCATTCCCGTCAATATCAATATCCATTCCGATATCACTGGCCGAACCTCCTATATAAGTTGAAAAGACAAGTGATGCACCTGTTTTTCCGACCTTCACAATGAACACATCGTCATTATTATTATGCGAAGTGTCTAGAGCTCCTGACGTTACTGGAAAATCTGTGCTCTTCGTGTTGCCTGTTAAATAAGCATCTCCATTGGAATCGATTACAAGCGCTCTGCAAACATCCTCATTCGATCCCCCAATGAAAGTTGAGTAGACCAATGATGTCCCATTCTGTGATAATTTCGTTATCCATCCATCATTATAATTGTTCCCACCAAAGGTTGTATCATATGCACCAGATGTTGCTGGGAAATTTGAAGATACCGTATATCCTGTGATAAATATATTCCCGTCGGTATTCAATTCGATATCCAGAGCAATATCATCTTCCGAACCTCCTAGGAAAGTCGAAAAAAGAAGATTGGAACCTGTTGAGTTCAATTTGGTTATGAAGGCATCACATTTTCCATTATGCGTCGTATCGAAAACACCGGTAGTTGTCGGATAATCTGTAGTAGAATCTTCGGAATATCCCGTAATATATGCATTTCCAACCGAATCCACCTTAATGGAATAACCAGTTTCTGAACTTGACGACCCCCCTATGAAAGTTGAATAAAGCAAGCCAGTTCCTGATGAATTCATCTTGGTCACGAAGACATCTCTACCGCCATTGTAGGTTTTATCATAAGCACCAGTCGTCGTAGGATAGTCTACGGTTCCATCTTGTGAATAACCCGTGATATAGGAATTATTGTTCTTATCTATATATACTGATATACCAACATCATGATCTGAGCCACCTATTACCGTAGAGAAATCGAGTGTTGGATCGATCACGACATTCCGCTGAATATCGTAATCATTTAATCTAATAGAATAGGTTGTTGGTGAGATCAATTGGAAATGACTGCCTATCTCAATACGTGCCGCATCGTCTTCATAATATGTGTAAAGGCCATTATCAATGATGTCTTTATAACCAGTCTTGATAACAAGGTCACCTTCTCCATTGATCCTTAGTCCCTCGGACCCTTTGATATTAAAAATTATATCTTTGGGATCGGAACCTTTTTTTATTATTATATCATATTTTAATATTTGATCAATTAAATAGAATTTTAAGTCGATGTTATCCCATATGTTAGGATAGATAATTTGTTGAAAACATGGAATATTTGTATGCCAATCAATTATTTCATTCCCCTTAAAATAATTAGTATTCCATGCCAATTTATAATTCCCTATAGGTGAGCAAGGATTTGAATCAACAAACTTGTAGTATAAAATAACTCCTTTTTCACTAAAGATTCCCTCATTTTCGATAGGATTCCATCCTGAAGTTATCTTTTCGTCTCTAAGAATTCTTTCCATTTCTCGGAACCGAATAAAAACGCCATCGGATGTGAAATGTACATTCCCATCACGCGAATAATAAAGTATTTTTTTGGAATTTATCTGACCTACGTTCTTTATGAAATATGCGCTTGGGACCTGGACACAAGAAGGTTTATCGTTGCTCATTATAGTAGTGACCTCCTCTTGTATCTTTTCACCAGTCCCTTGAAATGATATATTAGTTAAGAATAACAGTGATCCTAAAACCAAGCACAAAAGAGTTCCATTTCTTACCATCTCTATCACCTCTATGTCCTACATTGAATGAATAACCAATTATGTCTTGATAGAGATGGGTTTTGGACTATTTATTTTTAATGCCTCTTCTCCAAATGTCGGTGTCAATTTTCATCCTTTTATTGAATTGTTTTTATCCCTCTGGTTAAGACCCAGATGTGCCCTCAATTATCACCACAAACCAATATTAAAAATTGCGGGCACTACATTTTCATGCCTAAGTTGAAAGCATTATTGTAGTGAATATATCACTACATCAATGGCATATTTCATTCGAGCTAGACTTTTGTGTAGTGATAAAAAGGGGCACATCTGGGTTAAGAAGTTTTTTCATCAAGAAAATCGTGATACAAATCGATCAATTTCTACAAACTGATTTTTTTTCTTGAAAAAAGGTACAGCCAGTAAAGGAAAAATGACCTCAAACATTTACCTAAATCTGGAGAAGAGCCTTATAAAAAAAACCCTCATAAGCAAAGGCTCACAACCTAGCATGAAGATTGTTGTCGGGTTTTTTCGTAGGTCCCTTTCGTCGATTTTTCAACGAAGCGGAACTTCGAAACCCTTATACAACTAAAGCGTCGATTCAGCACTACCGTTGTGGTGGGGGTATGAAGACTAAATAGTCCACTGGATGGTCAATCTTCATACCAAAAAAACGAACTGTATCATCTCGACATAGCCCGCTTGAACAGCGGTATCGCTATCGCGAGCATGACAATACCGAAGACCGTCATCACTCCGATCTCCAACAAAATGTCCTCGATCCCGGCCCCAAGGACCACGACCTTCCTCATCGCTTGGGCCGCGTAGGTCAGTGGCAGGACCTTCGAGGCATACTGCAGGAATACTGGCATCTGCTCCACCGGGAAGAATATCCCCGACAGGAACATCATCGGGAACTGCAGTATCATCATGAAGGTCTGGGCCGTCTCTTCGTCCTTGGCCCCTGCCGTTATCGCAATACCGATCCCAATGAAGGAGAATATCCCCAACAGCAAGAGGGCGAACACCAGAAGGACCGATCCGTGTATCACCACACCGAAGAGGATGATCGCCAAGAGGAGAACGACGGACCCCTGAACGATGCCTCTCACGCTCTGGGCCAGGGTCTTTCCCATTATTATGGAGAACCTTGAGGTGGGGGCGGCGAGGATCCCGTCGAAAGTCCCAGCCTCCTTCTCGTGGGAGATCGCCCGGGGAAGGCCGAGCATAACAGAGAACATCACCACCATCATCATCATTCCTGGGGCCAGGAACTGAAAATAGCTGGGATCCCCGGACACTGTCCCTTTGTTTTTGACCAGATATGGTGTGACCAGGGCCGAGGATGCGTTCATATCGAGACCCGTTGTGGAATTCAAGGTGGAAACCGCTTTCACCGTCCCCATCCTGGCGATGACCGAGTCGAGGAGGGCCATCATCTGAGAGGAGATCTGTGGTTTGGATTGGTCGTACATGACGGTGACCGATCCCTGATGGCCGCCATTTATGCTCTGAGTGAAATTCCCGCCGATCACCACTGCACCGCTGCGGTCCCCCTGGGTTATCTGTTCCCTGACCTGGGCCTCAGAGTCCGCATAGCGCACCCTGAAATTTCCGCTCCTGTCGTTCATCGAATTGAACTCGTCTATGAAACGGAGGCTCTCATTGCCAGGAACTCCCCCCTCCATGTCCAGGTTCACGATGGCGACGGGCATGTCCTTGATGGAATTCCCGGACGGGAAGATGTAGCCGAACATCGCCATGAAAAAGAGCGGGAATACGAACAACATCACGAGGAGCGTCCTGTTCCGGGAGAACTCCAGTAGGTCCTTGTGGGCGATCCAGAGCGAATGTTTGATGGCAGTTACCATGCTCATGTCATCTCCCCCTCCCGGCTAACCTTTTGAACGGTCCATGTCCCATTCCCGAAGGGACCTTCTCCTTGACCTCATCGACCATGGCCCTTCCTGTGAAATGCAGGAAGACATCCTCAAGGGACGGTTGATCGACGCTGGCGTTCCTGATCCTCAGACCAAGCCTTGCCGATGCGGTCACAATATCCTGGAACGCGTCCTCTCTTGATGCGATCACCTTCACTCGGTTCTCCGTCTGGGATGCGCTCTTGACATGGGGCAGGTCCTTGAACAGTTCCCAGGCGTCTAAAGGAGGGTCGATAAGGTCC
Source organism: uncultured Thermoplasmatales archaeon (assembly GCA_964563055.1). Taxonomy (GTDB): domain Archaea; phylum Thermoplasmatota; class Penumbrarchaeia; order Penumbrarchaeales; family Penumbrarchaeaceae; genus JALOTP01. The sequence goes on from CAZLVP010000016.1 coordinate 13,917, forward strand.
AGTTCCATCACCGTATTGCCCCTCTCCGTTATCCTGGCCTTCAGTACCGAGGGCGGTCCGATAGCAGCTATCTCTCCTTTGTCTATGAGGCCTGTCCTGTGGCACAGGATGTCGGCCTCGTTCATTATATGGGTGGTCAGAACGATCGTTAGACCTTGCTCTAGATTTAGCTTCGTTATGAGCTTTCTGATATCAGAAGTGCACTGGGGGTCCAGACCCAGCGTGGGTTCGTCCATGAAAACGACCTTTGGCATGCTCACCAGCGCTCTTATGACATTGATCCTCTGCTTCATCCCGGTCGAGAACTTGCCTATTTGTGTATCCGCCCATTGCGTCATGTTGACAATTCTGAGGAGTTCGGCCACTCTTTCATCCATCTCTTTCTTAGGGACGTTATATAGCTTTGAGAAAAGCCTGAGGTTCTCGTAAGCGGTGAGCCGCTCGTACATGATCATCTTTTCCGAGACGATCCCGACTATGTTCCTGACCTTCATCGCATCCTTTACGATGTCGTAGCCTCCGATCGATGCAGAACCATCCGATGGGCGAGAGAGGGTCGTCAGCATCCTGATGAGAGTGGATTTTCCGGCTCCGTTGGGGCCGAGCAGACCATAGACCTCACCTTCCTCGACGTCCATGTTGACCCTGTCGACGGCAGTGAACGAGTTGAAACGTTTCGTCAGGGACCTGGTCGTAATGATATGTTCCTTTGCTGTCATGGGATCATCCATCCTTATCTGGTCCTGATATCAGCGATCTTATCTTGATGGATGCCCCCTCCATGTGGTCAAGGAAACCGGCCATCTCCGAGGCCTTCATCAGCATCACGTTCCATCCTCCCGGACCGGGGCGGGCCAGGACTATCATCGTGTCCCCTTCATCTATACTGCATTTTTTACGGATATCCACGGGAAGTACTATCTGGCCCCTTGACCCAACCTTCGCGCTGCCAATAATTGGACCGCTGTGCATTTAACCACCAGGAGGACGAACTGTAATGTGATATATCTTACTTATCATATTTTTCATACATTACATATTTACAGCATCCCCCTCTCAACGTTCTATTACCACTCGAGTTCGCTCCTATAACAGGGGTAAAGGATAATTATGATGGTAGTTGATTCGGAGAACGATATGGACCTTCTCCTCGTCAATCCATATTCGATCGCCCTGGACCGGAACGAGAGGAAGTTCAGGAAACCCTTCCCCCCGCCGGAGGTCCCGAACAGAGCAACATCCCTCCCCGAGAGCTCGTTCTTTTCGATGAACTCCATCATCTTAGGGCCGGGAGCACCACCATAGCATCCAGACCCCAGGAATATGGTCCCTTCAGGACCTATCCTTGCATTAGCCACTTCCGTTGCCTTAACACCCAGTCCGGATGCTATAGCTTTAGCGACCTGAACAGTGTTCCCACCCCTTGAGAAGTAGATGACCTGGTCCATGATCGAAGATGACGGTAGGATTATTCTATCCTTTTTGATCGGTCCATGGGGTGAAAAAATTGCCCTTCACTTGATCTTCTTCAACAAGAAATCCAGATAGAACATGTCCACCCCCAGGTCCTTAGCCAGTTTCGTTTGGACCTTTAGGTTCTGCTCGTACATCTTCCACGTGTCATCGGTCCTCTCTACCATATGATAGTTAAGAAGGACGTCCTGGGTCCTGTCGTTCCAGATGCAGTATCTCGGGTCCTTCAGATTGAGGAATATCGATCCGCTCCTCTGGAAGCCCTCTATCTTCAAGGGGTGCTCATTCAATGGTCCATGGACCATGATCGCGTTCATCCGGTCCTCGAGGGGATCGGAACCGTAGAGGAAATAATCCAGGTTCCTTCTCACCTGTTCGAAGTTCTCTGTTCCGATGTCCTTAGGGATATTATGATGTGAACATCTGTCGTTGATGTAGGAGATGAACCCCATGAATTCTTGATGGGTCATCCTATCGATCCTCTCCGGGCTCATGATCCGCTTGAACTCTAGATGGAGGTCGGCCCTCTCCAAAGCGATACGGTCCTTTTCCATCCCGATAATGGACCTGGACAGTTCGTCCTTCAATCCCTCAAAGTTCTTCTGGACCATTCTATCTTTGGTGATCTGGGTCCCCATGGCCTTGCATTTGGAGCAGAAGAGCTTGGGTGGGTCCCAAATATCCTTGCACTTCGGGCATTGGAGCATCAATATACTATCAGTGTTCAAGGTTTAATTCTTTTTTCCATCCGCCCTCTCCTTACCGTGAGGTTTCGAATGGACCGTCGAGCATGCGGGTAGTTGGAAGTGGAAGCCGGCGCAGGCGGTTTGATAGGGTACGAAAGAAAGAACTATTCCTTCCCATTGTTTCGGTTACCTCTTGAAGGTAGCTATTATTAGAGATACTAAGGATAAATGGTCCATGACCCCTGATGTTCCAGACAAGACATCTAATTTCATCTTCTACTCCGATATGGATGGGAATGTCAAGATAGAGGTCATAGTCAAGGACGAGACCGTCTGGCTCACACAAAGGGCTATGGCAGATCTTTTTGGGGTCAAGGTCCCTGCGATCAGCAAACATCTATCGAACATCTATGAGTCCGGAGAATTGGATAAGAACTCAACTATTTCCTTTTTGGAAACAGTTCAAAAAGAAGGAAAGAGGGATATAGCCCGTTCGATAGAATATTACAACCTGGATGCCATCATTGCCGTTGGGTACAGGATAAACTCATATCAGGCTACGAAATTCAGGATATGGGCCACCAAGGTCCTCAGGGAATTTCTAATAAAGGGATTCGTGCTCGATGACCATCGTCTGAAACAGGGCTCCTCACTATTCGGAGTGGATTACTTCGAAGAGCTCCTGGAAAGGATCAGGGAGATAAGAGCGAGCGAGAGGCGTTTCTACCAGAAGATCACTGACATCTATTCTATTGCTGTAGATTACGACATGAACGCTCCTTTGACCAGGGACTTCTTCGCAAAGGTCCAGAACAAGCTTCATTGGGCAATAAACGGAAAAACAGCTGCAGAGATGATCTACGATTCTGCCGATTCAACGAAACCCAACATGGGATTGAGAACGTGGAAATATGCACCCAAAGGCAAGATACTCAGGTCAGACGTTTCTGTTGCCAAGAACTATCTCGACATAGACCACATAAAGGAGCTGAACCGTCTTGTATCGGCCTATCTGGACCTTGCCGAGAACCGGGCCCTGAAGCATGTCACAACGACCATGAGGGAGTGGTCCGAGTTCCTTGATGGTTTCCTCGAACTGTCCGACTATCCTATCCTTGAGGACAAAGGAAAGGTGACCATGTTAGATGCTAAGATCAAAGCTGAGACCGAGTTCGATAAGTTCAGGGTGCTGCAGGATAGAGGTTTCATCTCGGACTTCGATGATGAGATCAGGAAGATCATCAATAAAAGTAAGAAATGACCACCGAGCAGGCGGAAGGGTAGTGGTGGAGCCGGCGCAAGCGGGACAGGGCGAGTTCGTATTTATAGGACCGATCGATCGCTCAAATGGGACACTATCTTCGACCGACCTTGGTCTCTCCAGCTCCAAGGACGCTTTCGTCAAGGAAGAACTCGACAGCAGGGACCTTGATGACCGTTCTGCCATCGATATCCATCTCTCCCTTCTCGGACCTGGTCACTATGAAACCTTTATTGGAACCTAGCTCGCTCATTGCAGCCTTTATCCCTTTCAGTTCCCTTTCAGCTGTCATGGGACCGCTCATATCAAAGGAGACCTGAACTGGAACGAGCTGTCCACCGGTCCTTATCACGAGATCGACCTCCAGTTTCTTTCGACCATCCCTCCAGTAATGGAGCTCATGCCCTCTCCTGTAAAGCTCCATGGCCACAGCGTTCTCGAAGACCGGACCCTTACCGGACCTTTCCATGGAAAGGAAACCCGTATCAACGCAGTAGATCTTCCTGGGATACTGTTTTTGGTCCTTGACGCTATAGGAGAAGATGGTCGAATCGAAGAAGAGAAAGGCACGCTTCATGTTCTCGAAGTACTTGATCAGTGTCGGGACAGTGATAGGTACGTTCCGTGATCCAAAGTAGCGAACCATCTTCCCGAAGGATATGAGATTCGATACATTGTTCAAGAGGAAATCCGAGATCTCCAGGACCACTTCCTTGTTCCTCACTCCGCTCCTGGAGGTGATATCCCTAGCAATGATATCGTTGAACAGCTGTGATGACATCTGGGATAGGTTCCTGCTCAGGACGATCTCCGGAAAGCCTCCGGATACAAGGTAATCATCGAAGTAGGAGGTCGCTCTAGCTTGGTCCTTTTCGGTCAAGAGCGCTTTCATAGGGTCGAACCCTCTGAAGGTTAGGTATTCCTTGAAACTGAGAGGGAGGACCGTGCGGGTCAGATGCCTTCCTGTCAAGAGCGATGCGTATTCCTCGCTCAGGAGGTCAGAACTGGACCCGGTCACTATCACCTTGATGCGACCTTTGAACTCATCATAGATGCTCCTGATATACCTCTCCCAGCCCTTGATGTTCTGGACCTCATCAAGAAAAAGGTAGGTCCTCTCATATCTGTCCATTAATCCTTCGGCATGAACGAGTTCGATAAGGTCATTGAAAACCTCTTCCTTCCGGGTCAGGACCCTCCTGTTCTCGAAGTTCAGGTATATCGCGGACCGTTTGAGATCTTTTTTTTCAAGGTCCTTGATCATCAAGAACATCAGATAGGTCTTACCCGCCCTTCTCGGACCTACGATATCTCGTATCAGGTCACCCTCGAGCATACTGGTGGTGTCCCTGTGAACCAACATTGGAAGTTCGGACTCCCAGAACTCATGGACGACCTGGTTCAGACCCTGGTCCATAGTTAGACCATATCATTAATCATATTTAACGATATGGTCGTATATCGTTAATTATAGACATATGGAATCACCGAGCTAATCGGAAGAGCAGAAGTTGAGCCAGTGCTAATGGTAAGGGCGGGTTTGAAAGATCTATAATTATTGAGCCTCCGAAGTAAAGCTCTGCAAAAAGAGAAATCTCCCTATGATCGAATGTAGGTGGTCCTTCGAAGTGCGGTCGGTCCTCTATCATTTCTTCAAGAGGGATACGCCACATTCCGGGCAGAACTTCCAGGTCTCGCTGATAGTGTAACCGCAGAGAGAACAATGGCGCTCCACCTTGCTTGGGGCATCACCCTTCTTCTCTGCCATCCCTTCCTTCATCTTCTGTTCCGCGAAGTATCTCTCCTGTAGGTCCTGATGGGCCCCTCCCTTGGAGATTGTCCGGTCCTTATGCTTCGAGAAATCGTAAGGGTCCGCAGAGTACTCCATCTTTGCCGTCAGGTCGTTCCCACCGCAGATCGGGCATACCATCTTGCCCCCGCATGCGTACCATTCGCACATCTTGACCCCGTAGCTCCCATGACATCTATCACATGATTGATTGACATAACGTCTGCAACTTACACAATATGCGACCATACCATCACCTCTTATCCATCATCTTCTAGGCGTAAATACATTTTGCTGACCGGTCCGTCATCTTCAAAGTGTTCCCAGAAACACCGGATCTTACCAGAACGTCCTTTTTGAAAGACCATCTCGGAACCATTCCACAATCCTTTTATAATCATAAGGATGGGCGACCATAACCGGTTTATCTGCTCCCCCCCGATAGCATATCAGAAACTAGGGAACTGCCCTGACCGGACGGAAAGGTCCCCAAAGGACCCGACCACCCACGAATCGGGAGAACGGTTGGCGATGACCGGACCCCGCCTGTGATGTGGAAGTCCCTGGCTCAAAGGAGGAAACGACATGGGACCGGAAAAAGAGATAGAAAGGATGAGGGCGGTGCTATCTGCCCTCGCCAAGAGGCATAAGGGTATGAGACGGCTCTTCTGGGCAGCGAACGATGACCTTTGGGCGATAGAGATCGCCCTCCAAGAGGAGGTCGATGCGAATGCCAGTTAGGAGAAGGGAACAAAGGAGGACCGTTAGGGTCCTGAGGAAGGTCCTGATGTGCTCCCATCCCAAGAAGCTCAAGCTCTCCCCTCTGACAGCAGTGGAGGTACTGAGGTCCGCAGACCCCGAAGAGCTCGAGATCGTCGATATCAAGAACGATGGGAAAGATGGGTCGGTGAAACACATCTTGTTCAGGGGCGTTCCCATCTATCTGTCCATCAAGCTCTCTCATTATATGCAGAACATGGCCTTGATCTGATAGGTCTATTTCTTTTCAGTTCCTTTTTTTTTTCCTTTTTTTTTAACCCCTTGAATATGATATGAGCTCTATCCTCTCTGAACCGTCCAAAGTGGTCTCTAGCACGTTCCCGACCCCTGGAGCATAGTACTTGTATTCCAGAGCGTCGGGTTCGAGCGGTGTCCAGTCCATTGTCTGCACACAGTCATCAAAGGACATGATCCCCACCCCCGAAACGTCCACAGAAACAATAGTGCCCATGTCCTCGGCCTTCCCAGGGTAATACTCCTGTCTGTAGGTCATACCGCACATGGGAGCTGCCATCATGACGATGCCAGGGACCGCTCCGTCCTTACCCCCTTCCCATGAACCTGCGGTGCTGACGACCTTGCCGTCCTCCATCTCCCTTGAATCCTCCCCGAAGTACCAGACGTTCCCGCTGATGTCCTGGGCATACCAGTCGTAAGTATCCTCGACGACAGACCCGTCCAAAGAGACAGTGTCACGGACTATGGTGCACTTCACCCCCATGACGGTCCTGGTATCGTTCAAGACCACAACCTCTATGTGTTCCAACCCCTCGTCGGTCTGTCCTTCATATATCCATTTGGTCCCCGGACGAAGGGGCATGTAGGTATTGTTCACAGCACCAACGAAGTCCGAAGGCCTTATCAAGGGAGCGTAGTACTGATCGAGAAAAGGCAGGTCAAAGGCCTCCTCGTCGTCGTCATCGGATACCTCATCAACAAGGACGGTGGAACCGATACCCAAGACCAAACCAAAAAGGAATACGATCACTACAAGTATGGACCTTCTCATATTTTCACCCCTTCCCGATCGATCATGGCCGATCGTACACCAAGGAAGTGGTCCATGAACATAATAATGATTTCCGGTCCTAGACCATTACGTTGTCAGCACGATCATGAGAATAAGGAAAAGATAGTATGGTCGAATAAAACAACGATTAAATAGTAGTAAGACAACCTTTCCACACCCTTTATGTATAAACCAACCCGATGAACCTCCGATGGTCCGACATACCTGTACCCTATTCTCTCTCTCCATCCTCTCCTTGATGTTACTGACCTTGGTCTGGTCAGGGAACGGTTCATCGGAAGGAACTCCTTACCTTATCGAACCGAGGGATGCAGGGGTCGAGGTGCTCCTGAACGGCCCCGGTATGGAGTTCGACCTATCGGTCCTGGAAGGCCTGATCAAGGACGGGAAGGTGAACGTCCCCGTCTATCCGAACCAGTCCCTGTTAGGTGGCCTGACACAAGGTCCATTGCAGGGACCCTATCTGATGAGGTCCTCCTATGATCCAAGGTTGGGTGTGGTCATATCACCCGAGGACCAAACTGAGTTCCTGAGCTCTCAGGGCATCGATAACCCCATGAAGGGCATATCTGTCTCCATAATGGTCCCCGGAAGGACGGTCATGGTGAAGTTGAACATCACGATGTACGACCTCTTCATTAACAGGACCTTCCTCTATGATGAGAACATTAGGGACGGTCTTATGGAGATCGGTTTCACGGACATCAGGCCCCCGAGTGGGTTCGAAACTTCCGTGGTCGAGTTCATGTACGGGGATACAAAGTTCTTCTTGATGAACGAGACCCTCGAGGTCGAAGGGGGCCAGATCGATAGCGTCCACATCATGATAGAGGTCAGGGAAGATGATATGAACGAGGACCTCAGGGGACGGATCGGGTCCTTATTGGAGCTGATCGGCGAGGCCCCAGAACTATGGGACACCGCATCGAAGAGCGAGTTCAGCATGCTCGATCCGATGGTCAGCATACACCCCGACCTGGACCCCGGTATCATAGATTGGAAGACCACCATGAGGTCCCAGCTCGAACATCTCATCGAGATAGGGCTCATCACAGGATTGGGAGAGGACGACATCTCCTCCATATCCGGTCAGTGCTCGGTAGGGACCTTCGGTTTCGAGAACAGGGTCTTCTTCCATAACGCGACGAACAGCTGGAGATATTATAACGGAACGGGGTTCCCATCCCCTATCGGGCTACCAAGAAGCAGCTTTACCCTCTACAGCGATGAGGTGTTCCCGGACGGTGGTAGAGGTCCTGGTCCGAAAAAGCCCATCCTTCCCATCGTCATTGTGGCGGCTTTCCTAATCTTGGTCATCCTGGGCTCACTCCTCTTCCAGAGGTTCGACAGGGCATCCAAGCTCAACAATGCAAGGAGGCTCCTCATATACAACACCATAAAGCAGAGCCCCGGCATCCATTTCAGCGCACTGATGAAGGACCTCGGCCTAAAGCCCGGCGTCACTTCCTATCACATAAACAGGATGGAGAAGGAAGAGCTCATCAAATCCTTCCAGGACGGCATGTACAGACGGTTCTACCTCTATGAGGAGAAGGTGGAGACCAAACTGATGCTTAGCGACCTCCAGAAGCTCATCCTGGAGACCATCAAGGCCGAGCCCGGCATCTCCCAGATGGGGATCTCAAAGGTAGTTGGCAGGAGCAAGGTCGTCATAAACTACCATATAAGGTTCCTTAGGGACCTGGGCGTTCTCACCGTCGAGACCGAGGGAAGGGAGACCCACTGCTTCCTGACCTCCCAGGGCATTATGCTGTCGGCCGCCTGAGAATCCTTCACTTCTGCAATGAACATATCCAGCCCCCATCGTTAAGCTACCATACCAGAACCGTTTAATAATAATCTCATCGGCCTACCAGGGGCCTTATATCCGCTCAGGGACCGTCCCATCTCCACGGAAGTGGCAAAATGACGCAACGGACGTGGAAATTCGGACCGACAGGTATGCCCATCTGCGCATGCCTTTTACTAGCCATGCTTGTCATGTCATCTATGATGACGATAGGTTCCTCACCACAAAACGACCTGCCCGGGGATGACGACCGGATGACACTAGACCCGTTCAGTGTCGAACAGGATGTCATGTTCCTGGAGAACCGTGGACAGTGGGACGCTGACATCCTCTTTGCTGCCAGGACCACGTTCGGCCACATGGCGTTCGGAAGGGACTTCATGATCTTCGATGTGAAAGAGGAGATGGCAGGTCCGGTGGAGGAAGGCCCCGAAAGTGGCACCATACTGAACAGAGGTACTGTCATTAGGATGGACCTCAAGGGGACGACCGGTACCGGACCCGCAGGCGTCGGGAGGTCTGCGACAAGGACCAACATCATCCACGGCAAGGACCCGTCAAAATGGGGCATAGGTCTTGGGTCGTACGGATCCCTGGTCTATCGGGACATATGGGACGGAATAGACCTTATGGTGGGTCCCAAGGACGGACAGGTCAAGTACGATTTCATAGTGAGCCCTTACACTAACATGGGGGACATCAGGTTCACCATGTCTGGCATGTCCTCCATCGATGTGGCACCGGACGGGATCATGATGATGACCCCTCACGGTTCCGAGCTGACCGACAGGGACCTTGTCTCCTTCTATCGCGACTCCCCGGGATGCATCATAGGGTCCTCTTTCGTGGAGCATTCGGACGGTACGATAGGTTTTTCCGTCGTAGGCAGGGACCCATCAAGGACCCTTGTAATAGACCCTGTCATCTATTCGACCTACATAGGAGGGACCGATAGAGAGGCGGTCATCGATATGGTCGTGGGAAATGACGGGGCCTGCTACATTGCTGGCAGTACTTACTCGTTCGACCTCCAGACCACACCAGGTGCCTACAGCGGTTCCAGCGCAGGCGAGATGGACGGATTTGTGATGAAGCTCTATACGAACGGCTCGGTCCCGGAGCTCTCCACATACATTGGCGGTGGCTGGTCGGACCAGATCACTGCCCTGGACATCGATGGGACCGGGAACATATACCTAGCTGGGTTCACGACCTCGCAGGACTATCCGATCACCAAGGGAGCCTTCAACGAGACCCAGTACGGTATCCAATCGGACATTGTCGTCACCAAGCTCGACCCTACGGGCTCGACCCTTCTCTATTCGACATACCTGGGAGGCAACGATTCCGAAGCTATGGACAACAGGGGGACCATTGAGGTTGACAGTTCTGGCAACCTTTACCTGACGGGCACATCATGGTCCGGTAACTTCCCTGTCACTGACGATGCCTTCGACAAGGAGAACAAAGAGATCGTGATGGAAGACCATACCTACAGGAACGGGAAGGTCGTTCTGGTAAAGCTCGATCCTGAAGGGTCCGACCTCCTATATTCGACCTATATCGGAGGTACGAGCTGGGATACGGCCTACGGCCTTGAGCTGGACGGGAACGATGATGTCTATATCATGGGCCAGACGAGCTCATCGGATTTCCCGGTCACCGAAAATGCCTTCGACACATCCATGGACTCATGGTCAGCCGTATTCGTCCTTAAGTTCGATGTGCCAGGCTCGGACCTCCTCTATTCCACAATGCTAGAGGGTTACAACTATCAGGTAGGCAGGGACCTGCTGGTGGACGGGGAGGGCAGGGCCTATGTGATAGGGGACACGGGCTCGGACGATTTCCCTATGATGCCAGAAACGTACCAGAACCAGCTCCTGGGCTGGTCCGACATCTTCGTGACCGCTTTCGACCCGACAGGGTCATCCCTCTATCTCTCGACGCTCATAGGCGGCTCGGACGGGGAGCAAGGCTATGGCATAGACCTCGATCCAGAGGGTAACATCCTAATCACCGGAATGACGTATTCGACCGACTATCCCTCGGTGGTGGTGAACAAGGACGATACCACCGATAGGGACCCTGATATGGTGATCTCCAAGCTGGACAGCACCGCAAGATCGCTCATATACTCTACCGTTCTGGGCGGACGGGGGAAAGGCATCGACTACCCGGAGGATAAGGGTGTCGTCATCTCGTACCTCTCATCAAAGCGGGTCATCGTATCGGGTATGACGGGTTCAAAGGACTTCCCCGTCTCGGTAGATGCCTGGGACGGGACCATGGTAGATGATTTCGACGACTTCCTCATGGAGTTCGATATCTCACTTCCTCCGAGCGCCCCTAGGGAACTTTCCTTAGAGCGCGGGGACGGTTTCCTCAATCTCTCTTGGGCAGCGCCCGAGACGGACGGAGGCATGCCCATAGATGGTTACTGCATCTTCAAGGGCACTAGCGAGGACGAGCTGAAGCAGCTCAAGCTCCTGGTAGGTGACCTGTTCTACAATGACACCGAGCTTTCCATGGGCAGCAGGTATTTCTACATGGTCGCAGCCCAGAACGGTGTCGGTCAGGGACCTCCCTCGGACATCGTGAGCGCGGGGGCAGCTTCCTCACCGACCCCACCCCAGTTCCTGCAGCTGCAGAAGGGCGATTCATGGGTGAAGCTGACCTGGGTCCCCCCCGTCTTCGACGGTGCGAGCATCATGACCGCATACAGGGTCTACAGGACAGCAGAGGAAGGTCCGGAGACCATGACCGAGCTCGATCCGTTCGCTTACAGGTTCATCGATGAGGAGGTCGAGAACGGAAAGAACTACTCATACAGGATGACGGCCGTCAACTCCATAGGCGAGTCCGAGCCGACCCAGACCCTCTGGGTGATACCTTCAGGGGCGCCCTCCCCCCCCGTGGACCTGACAGTGCAGAACGGACCGATGTCGGTCGTTCTCAGCTGGTCCCCGCCAGCGGACGATGGCGGGTCGAAGGTCCTCTTCTACCGAGTTCACATAGGGATCGAGCAAGATGGTTCGGTCCAATGGAGGTATTCGGACTCTCCCGTCGCCACCTTCACTGACCACCTAGTGGAGATAGGCATGTCCTACCGGTACTACGTCACCGCTGTGAGCTCAGAGGGGGAGTCGGAGCCTTCCGAAGAAGTAACTGGAAGGCCGTGCTCGGAACCATCCACCCCCGAGGGATTCCAGGTCACGGAGGGCAACGGCTACTGCAATCTTGTCTGGTCCATGCCTACCTTCCTGGGGGGTCTGGACCTTGCCGGTTACAGGGTCCTCCGTTCCCAGGTCGGCACCGACATGGTCGTCATGGCCGAGCTGGGTCCAGAGACCTATTCCTTCAAGGACAGGAACGTCACGAACGGTATCAGATACAGCTATGTCCTGGTCGCGTTCAACACCTACGGTGCCTCCAAAGGTACAGAGCCAAGGACCGGGGTCCCGGCTGCCGTTCCCGGCGTCCCAGTAGGTCTGTCGGCAAGGGTCGATAACGGAACGGTCGTACTGACCTGGGGCAGCCCGGTCTCGGACGGGGGCGCCGGCATCACGGAGCAAAGGGTCTTCAGGCAGCTTGTCGGCGAAGAGCTCCTCCAGATCGCTTCCGTCGCACCGACCGTCCTGACCTACAATGACACCGATGCCGCCGCAGGGGAGACATACTCATACTGCGTGAAGGCGGTCAACAGGATGGGAAGCTCGCTCTCCAGCGAGAAGGTCACGGTCCTCGTGACAGATGTTCCCTCGCCTCCGGTTGAAGTGAAGCTTTCGACCGATGACGGCAAGGTAGTGATATCATGGGGAGCACCCCTTTCCGAGGGAGGCAGCCCCATCACTGGTTTCGTGATAGAGAGATATGACCAGGACCTGAACGACCTATTGATCATTTCCAACATAGGAGCAAGTAGCAGGTCTTTCACTGACGACACGGTCGTCAACGGGATGACCTACACATATCATGTGATGGCCGAGAGCTCGGTCGGCACATCCGAACCGGCCATCTCGGGACCTGTGACACCGCTCGGCAGACCGGGGACCCCTACCTCGCTAGTGCTCGCGGAGAGGAAGGGTCATGTGGTCATTGGCTGGATGTCGCCGGAGAGCGATGGCGGGAGCGATATCCTGTTCTATCGGATCTACCGCTCGGTCGGCGACGGACCGAAGGTCCTTGTTGGCCTCGCTGAGGCCGGTCTGAGGTCCTACAACGACGATGTCGGTTCCGAGCCTGGAGAATATTCCTATCAGGTCGCTGCGGTGAACGACATCGGTGAGAGCAGGGCCCCAGCTGAGGGGAGCATAGAAGTGAAGGGGGTCGCGACCAATGAAGACCTCATAGGGGACAACATAGGCCTCATCATAACGGTCCCCCTCATCCTCGTTCTGTCGGTGCTCATTGTCGTTCTTCTCTTTAGGAGGCGAAAGGTCGATACCAGTACGGTCCCCCAACCCACACCCGTACCAGTTATGAACGGAACGGACCCAGTGACCAACGGGACCTATCCGGAGAACGTGACGATGTTCGAACAGGCAATGGACAATGAGCAGTGAGGGAAAGAGAAAGAAGAACTTAAGCTCACGAGAAGAGAAAACATACCCCCCACCCCCGGAAAGGGGGAGTTCGCCACCATGCTCCCCCTTTCACTTCTTCAAAAGTAAGGAACCAGGGTCAGACATGCGGTGGGACGATACACTAATATCTTCGGCTGCTGCATAAACGGGCCATGGACGAAAAAGGGTTCGAGGCGAAATTCAGGGATTTTGGCTTCACGGATCTCCGGTGGATCGATCCTCAGAAGATAGTCCTCGCCCAATGGGTCCGGATGAAATGCATCTACGGGTGCAGCTACTACGGTTATCTCGCAACATGTCCCCCCAACGTCCCAACGGTTGCCGAATGCGAGCGGTTCATCAAGGAATACTCCAAGTGCGCCGTCTTCCATTTCGAGAAGAGGATGGACCGTCCCGAGGACAGGCACGAATGGACCAAGGAAGTGAACCAGAGGCTCTACGAACTGGAGCTCCATCTCTTCAAGTCCGGATATGTCAAAGCGTTCCTCCTCCCCATGGACGGCTGTGAGCTGTGCAAGGAATGCACCTCCAAGCGTGAGGAATGCAGGCATCCGGAACAGGCGAGACCGACCCCCGACGCCCTCGGGATAGACGTCTATTCCACTGTCAGGTCCATAGGTTATCCCATCCAGGTCCTATCAGATTATGACCAGACCATGAACAGGTATGCTTTCCTGCTCATAGAATGAAACTGATCACCATTCTGCACCATCTGTCCTTCGGACATGAAATTGTCCTTTTTTTAGATTGAACGAATAGAACTTGGAAGAAAGCAAAAAGGATGCATCTGGATCTGTGACCGATGAATTGCTCGCTCGACCGAGCATT
>CAZLVP010000016.1:28259-52219 GCA_964563055.1 uncultured Thermoplasmatales archaeon
GACCGAGCATTCAAGGGATGATGATAATTCAGAATTGGCACATCAGATCTCTTTCATATTCCTATCCAGGCATATCATCCCAATCTCCTTCGCCCTTAGGAGAGCATCCTTTTTAAAACCGCCCTTCGAGACGATATATAACTGGAACTTCTTCGACGAGAATTCGCTTCTTTTAACCTTCGAAAGGAATTTTTCCATCGCCCCGATATCGACAGGCCTCGTCCGCCATTTGACCTCGAAGATATGGACCCCGTTCTTTCTGCCAACTAGGTCGAACTCTATCTGGCCATCGAATGTGGAATAGGGCTTTAGCTTGAGCCCATATTTTGAACCGAGGACCTCTCTCAGCTCGATCTCTTTTGCCTTTCCGAGCTCTGACGACACACCTGCGAACCTTTCAAGGAGGTCATTATACATCCTCTCGCTTGTACCCGGTTCGCCCAAAGGATCAGGACCTGTGACATCAAGGCTGTTCGAGAGCCATGAGGCCATCAGACCGTCTTTGAGACTGTAGAGGTCCCCATCCTTCCTGACAAGGTCTGTCCTGAGCAGGTTCTTCATGTAACTAGAGACCTCGCCGGTAGGTTTGTCCAGATAGGAAGAGATCCCGGTCAGATGGTCATTCTTTCGGGAAAGGTGAAGGAGGATGCTTCTGTAGACCCCGGTGCTTTTGAACTTTGCCAGGGATACATCGATGAGGTACTCGAAATGCGAGTTGATGGTCCCAGTCCTTCCGAACACCTCAGAGAGTATGCAGAACCTGAGGACATCACTGCTCACAACATCGCCTTGGTCGCCCATCACTTGGAGCCGTCTGCATATGGCGGTGATGTAGAAAGGATTTCCGTCGGTAATGTTATGCACCACCTTTTTCATATCCATGTCCAGTTCATACAGGAGAAGTCCGTCTATCAGCTCGTAAGAGCTTTCCCTGTCGAAATTCCCAAGTTCCATCCGCTCGAACTGTCCATAGAAGGGGCTGTCACCTTCGAAGAGCGCTCCGAATGCTGAGAAGACCGAACCTGCGATCCAATAGTTGACATAAGGTTGTTTTTCCGTGACAGCTCTCATTATGTGCAGTACCCTGTCATGGACAAGACCCATCTCCTGGAACTCATCTAAAATATAGATCACTGGCATATCCTTGTCCTCAGCTACCATCTGCGGCAACTTGAAGAGCACTTCCAGTATGGCACCTACATCCGGCTCGTTCTTCTCAAGGAGGTTTATCAGAGAGAGCAGTGCTTCTTGCTCTCTCCTCCCAACGTCCTGAGATAGTACCAGTAAGGAAGGCCAGGAGGAGATGATATTCTCCTTTCCCGATGTTGTCCTGAACAGTTCCGATACGAAATGCAGACATAGGTCATTGATACGCGGGACCATCCTTTCCAGGTTGAGGTACGGAACCAATGCAACACCCTCGGCCTCGGACCTGAAACGCTTGAGCAGTTCTGTCTTTCCGGTACGACGCTGACCGAACAGGCTGAGGTTCACATGCTGCCCGGAGATTATCATGTCCAGATATGAGCTCATCGCGCCCAGCTCTTTCCTTCTATTGACGAACATAATTTATCCATAATGCAATTATGCATAATTACTTTATGCATAAGACCGTCCTGCCCTGCTAAAATAGTAGAGCTATCATTTGTGATCATCTTACCCGTCATGATAGAACGCATTGTGGAGAGGTTATGATAGGATCTCTCCTTAAGCCCTTTAAGGTCCACCAGCTTCGAACCCGTTGTCCTCCTCCCGAAGCTCTTGGCCAATAACACAAAATTCATATTATATCTAACAGGTATTATTCCTAACAGGTATGATCATTATCTTATTAAACGCTTGATGGAAGTGCTTGGTCACTTCCTTCGATAATATTAATGGGGATTATTTTTTAAGCGAAAATGGGGGAATTTGGACCGGAGTTGACACATTTAACATATCCTTGGCACAGGGTCCCCATACGGCGGGTCCATTATCCTCATCCCCCCCACCTCGGTCTCTAGAACGACCTCTTTCCTGTCCGCTACCGAGCGCCCAATGATCATTGCATCCTTCCCCTCGGGCGTCCCTCTAACCGCCTTCAATACCTCCTCTTCCATCCCATCAACGACGGCAAGGATTAGCTTCCCCTCGTTCCCGATCTCATACGGGTCTAGCCCCAGCATATCGCATGCACTTCTGACAGGCTCCTTCACAGGTATGTCAACATCCCTCACCAGGATGCCATGACCGCTCTTGTGGGCCCATTCGTTCAAGGCGTTCGCAAGCCCACCTCGGGTCAGGTCCTTGGCCCCGACCACCCCGCCGACCCTCATCGCCCCTTCCATCAGGAGGTTGAGGGGGGCCATATCGGAACAGACCTCGGTCTCATACCCGTAGCCTTCCCTGAAGGAAAGGACGGTTATCCCATGGTCCCCGACGCTCCCGCTAAGAATGATGTGGTCCCCCGGACGGACGGCATCGTCCCTCAACCATCTCTGGTCCCATCTGAGCCCTTTCTCCCTGAGCTCCATGGCCTTACCGATGCATCCGTCGAGCAGTTCATGCCTCCGGCCGACCCCCGCGGTCGTAACAACGAGCCCCTTCACCCCACCCCTCTCGACGACCTTGGTGTCACCCGTTATGACCTGGACCCCGGACCTTAGTGAGGCAGCCCCGATAGATCTAGAAAGCCTCTCCAGGAGCTCCCTGTCCAGTCCCTCTTCGACGACCAATGACAATGCGAGCGCTAAAGGCCTTGCACCCACGACGGCAAGGTCGTTCACGGTCCCGTAGACGGAAAGCTTACCTATGTCCCCCCCGGGGAACTCAAGGGGCCAAACCGTATGCCCGTCTATCGTAAGGGCGATATCCCCTATCGCCGCAGAATCGTCCAAAAGCTCAGGAGGGAGGCCCCCCTCGTCAGTGGACCCCTTCCGAATATGGGGAAGGACAAGGTCGGAGAGCATCCTCTGCATCATCTCCCCGCCAGCGCCTTCGCCAAGGACCACACCCTTCTCATGCCTCATCTGGAGCCCCCGCCCCTCACATCCTCTAATCCATAAGGCCTTTTCCCCATCCTCTTCCCTTTGCTGATTATCAGGAACACCAGATATGCCGCAACGACGATCAGTACGATGCCGATGGCCCCCCCTATCAGCAAAATTGCCGTGGTTTCCATCTCATCGACCTTTTCCTCCATCACTTCCTTCTGGAAAAGGACCTTTGACCCCCCGGCATAGGAGCCGTTAAGGGTGAAAGCGGACACTTCCACATCCAAATACAGGGTGCCTGGTGTCAATCCTGTGGGGGCATTGATGACCATCAAACCTCTGTCCATAGGCGGGGACAAGGTGTTCCTGGACACGGTCAGATTGAAGCTTCCCCATCTCAAAGTGACGGAGCACTCGAAGGTTAGGAACAATGGACCGTTGTTCACAAGGACTATCCTTATAGAACCCCCGGACGTCGTCAGGGCTTCGGTGGTATTGTCGAGCTCGATGTACCAGGGTTGGACCCCCCAGCCCCACAATGAGACCATTACAATGACCTCGGTGCTGACCGTAAAGCCTTTGGAATCGGTCACAGTGAGGTTGACCCTGTGCTGACCCCCGGATAGCTGGACCCTCATCCGGGAGACCGATATCCCAGCCCCGGATAGGACCCCGTCCCGGTCAGACCTCCAAGTGAAGGTGAGGGTATCCCCATCGTACCTGCTATCAGGGTCGTAGGCATAACCGTCAAGGAGCGTGAGCGATCCGGGCACCAGCACGGAACCGTTGACGGGGGACATGATGGTGATATCGGTGGGGGGGTCATCGCTCGGTTCTATGAACACGCCCAGTAGGAAGGTCTCGAAGGCCTCACCATCGGTTACGACCAGCTGGATATAACCGTTGCCTGATTGATCGGGCTCCTGGTAGAGATGGAGGAGCCCATCCCTCATCTCGGAGACGAACGGGAAGGAGTCCGTGACCGAAACCATCAACCTGTCACCGTCAGGGTCCTTGAACATCTTCATGACGTCCAGGACCGAGGGGGCCGCATCCTCCTTCAGGTAAATGACCTCGGACCCGCCTATGAAGACCGGGGCCGAATTGTAATGGAGGGTGGTGGCCTCAACGGTCTGTGATGGACCCGAGACGGGTCCGTCGTCATCAACGCTCCTCAGTTGGTAACGATAGGTGGTATTGTCATCGAGACCCTCATCCTCGTAATAGAGGACCCCGCGAAGGAAGCTCCTCAACAGTCCGAATTCCGTATCCTCCGGTCCTTTCCTGTAAAGAAGGAACCCGGAGAGGTCAGGGTAATAGATGTCGCTTGGGGGGTTCCATTGGATGGCAATGGCGTCATTATCTATAGGCGATGCGCTGACGCTTGTTGGCGGTGCCGGTGCGACGGTGTCCATGGGCATCGAACTGACCTTATCGGTCATGGCCGACTCCTGCCCACGGTTGTCCACCGAGGTCATATGGAAACTATAGGTCCGGCCGTTCTCGAGCTCACCTATTACCATCGACCCGATAGGATGGGAGACCAGTTCTTGGCGCTCCTCGTCCTCCTCGGAGGAATAAAAGATGTTACCCTGGTAGAGGTCCTCTCCCTCCCATTCCCAGCTCAAAAGGACCTCGTTCCCCTCTGGTAGGGGTTCGGCCCTGAGATGGAGCGGCGGGAGGGGGCGCTGGTCCACAATAACGGTGGCGGGTACGCTCCAGCCCTTAGAACCCACCGTGTTCCATGCACTGACGCGAAAATGGTAGGTACCGTTCCCTGGAGCCCCTACCTTGAGCGGGCTCGATGATGCGGAATAGACCGAGATCACATTTGTGAACTCCAATGACTGCGAGCATTGAACGATATAAACTATGTTCCTGTAATGTTCCCAGGATAACCTGATGGAGGACCCGCCAAGGGTGTGGTCAGCTGTAAGACCGGGGATCGAAGGATAGAGCCAGTAATCCTCCTTGAGCAGTGGGTAGAAGTCCCTTCCCAAGAAAGGAAGGTTCGTATCCCCTATACCGTCGTCCCTCCTTCTTCCATTG
Organism: uncultured Thermoplasmatales archaeon; assembly: GCA_964563055.1. Taxonomy (GTDB): domain Archaea; phylum Thermoplasmatota; class Penumbrarchaeia; order Penumbrarchaeales; family Penumbrarchaeaceae; genus JALOTP01. Next base: position 33,281 of record CAZLVP010000016.1, read on the forward strand.
GACCCATCGTCCAGACCGGTGTAGGAGTCGTAGAAGTTACCCTCCTTAAGGGTGGAATTGTACCATAGGGATTGGACGAAGCCCTCCACTATCCTGTCGTTCCCTTTGAATATGTTATGGTAGATCGTGCAATCCCTGTCGTCCTTCAGTGCGGTCCCGCAGTTCAGGAACCGGTTCCTGATCAAGGTACTGTTCAAAGGAACGTCAAGCCCTATAGAGGAGTTCGTGAAGGTGCAATCATTGACCAATCCGTCCTTCATCCTTAATATGCCCTGGTGGTCCTGGAAGGTAGAGGAATGGATAAAGGCCGGTTTGCCAATTAGGTCCATCTTTCCTCCTATGAGGCTGGAGCCAGTGACGACCATCGTTCCCCACTTGGAAATGGAAATAGGACTGTTAATGGCATTGACCTTCTCGAGCCTGAGCTCGTCCTCACCCTCCGATCCGACGTTCCTGACGCTCTCAAGGCAGCCATCGAAGGTCACGGATGAGAGCTTCAATCCACCACCTCCGGTCCTAATTGCCGATCCATACCCCTGGAAGGTGTTCCCGGCCAGTTCCCAGTTGCTTGCTCCTAGCATCAATGCATATCTGTCGGGACCGTTCGAGAAGAGGTTCCCAGAAAGGGCAGTGATCTGTTGGGGGTAAGCTATACTGCTATTGTCCAAGCGGGAACCGATGATCGAGATATCACCGTTCTGGAACGTAACGTTCCTGAAGGTCGAGTTCACAGCGATAAGGGTCCCAAGCGGGATATCACCGTTCCCGTCCAGAGCGCGGACATCGATCTCGCTCCCCCTCCCTCCCATCGGTCCATCTATCAGCTTTAGGATGCCGGTCACACTATGGGTGGCCGTTCCCTCCTCTAAGAGGGTCAGAGTGGAGTTGATGAGCTCGAGCGTCCCTCTTACGTTAAGGGTCCGTCTGACCAGTACAGATATGTTGACAAATGATACGACCTCATCAGGCATTACCGTGAGGTCATCGTATCCCAGGTCATACGCGGTACGTGAAGGTCCGAATGGGTCATCCCGTCCATCTGCCCTCATAGGAGCAGAGATCATGAGGAAGAATAGCACCAAGGTCACAAACAGCGCATATCTCACGTTAATAATACCCGCATGTTAAGATTTATAATTTGTTGTTGAAGGTCATCATCTGGTCAGTGGACCCGATAGGCTGCGACCGATATCGGTCAGTCCGTAAACGATGAACCTCCCGTCCCTATCCCCCTTGACGACCCCGGCCGTCTCCAGCTTCCTTAAATGGAACGATAGCAGATTGGGGGACATCCCCGTGATGTTGCAGAGCATTCCCGGGGTCAACCTTGAGAAGTTCAGGAAATAGAGTATCTCTATCCTGGACCTTGCCGAGAGCAGGGAATAGACATCCTCGAGCCTGGAGAGGACGCCCTCATCGGGCCGATACCTCTTCAGGCCTTCCAACCCCCCATACTCTTCAAGCTCCTCTGATAGGTCCGGGGGCAGGTCACTTCCGTCCATGATGAGGCAAGAAATGGTCGATTATTCAAACTTTCCATTCACGGGGACCATTGAGCGGAGGGCGGAGTGGAGGAAAAGCCTCATTGAAGCCTCCCAGGCCCTATGCGAACCTCTCTCAAGGGCCAGTGAGAGTGCCCTGGGTTCAATCATGAAGTCTATGTCCTTGTAATGGACGTCCATCAGGACCAGGCCTGTCGGGGGCATGGTGATTATCCTGTTCTTGGAACCAAGAGAGGACGGACCTGCATCCTTCCCCCTCAACAGGTCCTCTATTACCTCCCTGCCGATCTCCCCGCCGGTACAGGCCAAGGCCGCACCCACCATCCTCCTCACCTGCTGCCAGAGAAAACGCGACCCAATTATGTCAACAGCGTACAGTTCACCGGTACCCGATAGGTCGACCAGGTCCGTTCGTTCTATGACCGTGGTCGTATCCTTTCCCTCCTCATGCCTGCAGAAGTGGACGAAATCATGCTCGCCCACATAGAGGGAGAGAGCTTCCTTCATCAGGGGGACATCCTTCCTGTTCAATTCGTCCGGTCTAAGATGGTACCTGTACCATCTGCTATTGGCCCATCTCATGTTCTGGTGCTCCCTGACCTTCCCTGATGCATAGAGGCAGATACCGTCCAGGTTCCCGTTTAAGGCCGACATCACTGAAGTGATGTCCCTTTCGGTCGAAATGGATAGAACGTTACCGAGGGCGGATACGCCCGCATCCGTCCTTGAGGCGAACTCCAAGGGCCACCCCTCACCCGATACCAATCTCATGTCCCTGAGGGCCCACCCAACGGCACCTTCCACCGAAAGCCTGTCATCCGGTCCTTGCCTCTGGCTGCCGTGGAACATGGTCCCATCGTATGCCAATTTGATAGCGTACCTCATCTCGGACCAGGAGGACGGTGAAGCACATATACCTTTAGATGATAGAGGTGACCGTGGAAAAAAGGGACCCAATCAGGTCGGAAGGCAGGACCTTTGCCATCTTGGTCGAGCCCAAATACCAAGGGAACATCGGTTCCGTGGCGCGGTGCGCCCGCAATTTCTCACTTGACGGATTGATACTGGTCAATCCGCCGCCCTTGGAGGACGAGGCATTTGCCTATGCCATGCATGGAAAGGAGATGCTGGAGAACGCTGTCACCGTCAGCACTTTCGAGGAGGCGGTCTCCATGGTCGACCACGCAGTAGGCTCCTCGGGCATATCCGATTCTGCCGAAAGGTGCTACCAGAGGAACCCCATGACCCCGGAGGAGATGGTCAGATGGGCCAGACGGACCCCAGGCAGCATTGGTATCGTCCTGGGCAGGGAGGACAATGGTCTCCTTAAGGAGGAGCTGGAACGGTGCGATATCTTGGTCACGGTCCCGGCGGACCCGGGATATCCGGTCCTGAACCTCTCGCATGCCGCCTGTCTTCTCTTCTACGAGCTCTACAAGGCAAGAAGCCCGGCCCATGCAAGGAACGCAAGGGGTATGGACAGAAGGGAGAAGGAGGTCCTCATAGAGCATTATGATAGGCTGATGGCTGTATCTGGCGTCCCCCCTCATAAGGTACCCATTTCAAGGACCAATTTCAGAAGGATGATATCTAGGGCCTCCTTGAACTACAGGGAGTTCAATTCCCTGATGGGGACCTTCTCCAGGGCAATGGACTACAAGAGGGACCGTTCCCCCTTCGGTAAGGACAAGGCAACGAACGATGGGAAGGCCGATGAGGACGCCTGACATATAAGGCATTCATCTACTGGGGGGTACCGGTCCCGCTTGGATGGGCTGCTGGTTCGATTGATAGCCGTAGAGCGGTGCTGCACCAGGCGTTGGTCCGGAAGGCCTGAACCTTACCCTGGGAAGTTCAGGATGGGCTATGAACGCCTCTTTTTTCTTGTTCCTGGAGCTGATCGCAAGGACCACTATGATCACCACTACCACGACCCCGATGATGACAAGTACGAGCATGGGTCCAACAAGTGATTCAAGCCAGCTGACCCTGCCCCGGCTCGTATCACCTTCAAGAGGGATGTCAACTATGAGCTGGACCGACTGGGAGGAGCTTGCCAGGGCCATGTCAACGACCGTGACCTCTATCGAGTACTCCCCCTTCTTCAGCTGTCCCACGTCCGGTAGGACCAATGAATAGACCATATCCCCTGCTGCAACATCGGGCGGGTTCCCGTCATCCTTGAGCTCCTGACCGGAGAGGTAACCGACCTTTGAGAGGTCCGCAAGGACATACTTGATGTCCGAGGGTCCGTCAGGGTCGGAGACCTGGGCCTTGAGGACGAACTGACCGTTCTTGTTCTCTGCGTTCACATTGTTCGGTTCGATCTCTATGAACAGGATGGAAGGGGCCTTGTTCTGTTGGGAGCTCACGACCTTGATCTCCAGCTCCCTGGTGGAGAAGGCGCCCTTGCTGTCCATCACCATGGCCGTTACCTTATCGGTACCGGGTTGGTCTGGCGCCCTGTAGGTGGCCATATCGCTCGTTCCGGTGACCGAACCAAGGAGGGCGCTGTAGGAATAGGTGATGGTGTCACCATCAAGGTCCTTTGCAGAAACGGTCAGGGACGAGGTGCCCCCCGTCCTCACCTGGGCGGGGCTTGCCTTGAACATCGTTATCTCGGGGGGCCTGTTCGGGGGTCCTTCAAGGACGATGACCTCCAACGTTCTGTCCATGGAGGCCCCGCTTGGGTCTGTGACCTTTACGGTCAGGGAATAAGGCCCAGGGGAGGTCGGAGCGGTCCACTGCCATATCGGACCGGTCCCATCGACCTTACCGCCGGTCGCGGTCAGGCCATATTCCAACACCTCTTCATCTGGGTCCACTGCCTGGACCTCTATCCGGCAGACGGAACCTACGGTCACTGTCCTGGGCGATATCTCGATGTCATTTATCTCCGGACCGGTGTTGGCCCCGGTCCAGACCTTTGCGGACCTCACCGATTCATAGGCATCGAGCATTCCCCAGCCGTACCTGGTATCGAACCTATCGGAGAGCGTCGGGCTCGAAGGCGTCCCCCTTGCCTCGGAGCTGCGATGGACAATAAGCTTCAAGGGGTTCTTCCCACCGGAAGGGGCTATCTCCGGTCGGGCCTGGAGCATAAGGGCAGCGACCCCTGCCATATGGGGAGAGCTGAAGGAGGTCCCCGAACCCGAGGTCCATCCGTTCGCAGGTTGTAAAGTTGAGAGGCTGGAGTATGCTGCGAACTCTATGTTGACACCGGGGGCCGACACATCAGGCTTCAGCTCGTCATAGGGGTCGTTGTCCCCGTCCGACGTCCTTGGCCCGTAGGTGGATTGGTCCCAGCTGATATCGTCATCTCGGTCAATGGTGTTCGCGTCGTTCGTGCCGGATACGATAAGGGACAGGTCCGGCCATGAGGTCTCGGTCTGGTCCTGGTAGGATGAGGCGGAGTTCCCGGCGGACTGTACGACCACCAGCCCCTGTGTGACGGTGGTATTGATGGCTTCGTAGAGGGCACCGCCCTGTGATCCTATGGCGACGCTAAGAGAAATCACCTGAACCCCTTTGTAGGGGCCTGGCCAGTCAGTATCTTTGTTGTCCAGGCACCATTGCAGGGCATCGAGCAGGTTCTGGGAGGCCGGTAAGATCCCCGACGGTCTGGTGGCAAGGACCTTGAGGTCTATCAGCCCGGCACCGGGAGCAACGCCGGGTCTCGTCCCTTCAGCGTCACCCCTGCCCAATGCTACGGATGCCACAGCTGTCCCGTGGCCTACCCTGTCGTCAGGGTCGAATGACCCGTCCCTTGGGCTCAGGGGTGAGTCAGGCAGGGTGAAATCGGCACCTGCCGCGAATGCCCCACGGAAGGTCATGTGCTCATTGTCCACCCCAGAATCAAGTATGGCTATGGTGACGCCCGTCCCATTATAGCCCATATCCCTTGCGGTCTTAGGGGAGTAAACTGAGGAGGGTGCGGACCTGACAGCCGCTGAGGAGACATCCAAGTGCGGGACGACCTCCCTTTGAAGCTCTATCACCGAGACGGACCCTATCATCAGGGCCCTCCTTGCCTCCGTAACGGACCGGAACTTGACGGAACAGACAGGTACGATGTGGTAGGAACCAAGGACCTCCGCTCCCATACCCTCAAGGTCGACCACAAGAGCTCCGACCCCGGTCCCGGTCGAGGGATGGACGAAGGCATGGAATGGAGCGTTCCGAGGCAGCTCCTTGATAGCATCATCGAGCCCGTCCGCATCAAGGTCGAACGGCCGGACGGGACGCAAATGGACCCCGGCCTCGGGACTACCGCCCCCTATGGCCGCTGCCAATGGTACGGTCATGAGGAGAACGATGACGGGCAGAAGAATGGTGTATCTCATAACGAACCCTCCATTAGGCCCATTTCGCGGGGACCATCACGACATGTACCTCTTGTCCACTACAAGGGACCTGATACGGATTATCTTATTGGGTGTTATCTGAACATATGTATCCCCATAGATGCCGCCCTCCACGTCCTGGGGATAGGTGAAGATGTTCGGGGTCGAGGGTCCCCACTCTATCTCCCTTGCCCTCGTCGGTGCCTGCGGTGGGGCCACAGGACCGGGCTCTGGTCCCGCCACGGGGGTGAACCGTGGTTGGGCCATCCCTATTACCGGTCCTGCCCCAAGCGGTGCCGCTCTTGGTACCTGTGATCTATCGAGAGCGATAGGTCCCTGCTCCTTTCCATGAAGAAGGTCTCTGAGCATTAGACCCCCGAAGGCGACCATCAATCCGACAGCCAATGCCACCCTGATCAGGGGTGAAAGGATACCGTCAAGGACCTTACCGTAAGGCTCGATGAAATAGGGCGCTAGGACCATGGCACCGACATAGGCAAGATAAAGGACCACGAGCGCGGCAGGGAGAAGGGGTGGGCGGAAACCGCCCGTAGGCCGCTGTTGAGGGATATGAGGCCTGGACTGGGGCCCATCGAGCGGAACGTAAGGCATGGCAGGTCTCCATAGGACCTATTCAATCTTAAATATTTCCAAATTGCGGTCCTGCCTCTGGAGTGTGGATAGCTCGGTGAAAACGATTATTAGCAGGTTCAAGGATTAGGCCGATGGATGTCGCCAGACCTGACCGTTCCCTCCATATTGTTGGACCTTGTCCGGACCATAGTCATCCTCCTCCCGGCCATGACGGCCAACACTTTCGCCCCTTTCCTGGGGGGAGGGACGCCAGTGGACCTTGGAAAGGCCCGTCGGGACGGCAGGAGGTACCTGGGGGACGGGAAGACATGGAGGGGGTTCATAGGTGGATCTGCATGCGCTGCCCTCCTTGGGATGCTCATGCTCCTCACAATGCACCTCACAGGGTTCAGGGACGTTGACAGCTCGCTATGGGGGTCCTACCCCCTCAACATGCTCCTGATCGCCTCCATGGCGACCGGCTCTCTGGTGGGCGATATGATAGGGAGCTTCATCAAGAGGGCCATAGGGAGGCCGAGAGGGGCTAGGACATTCCTTCTGGACCAATGGGACTATGTCCTTGGGGCGGTCCTATTCATCCTGCCGTTCTATCCCTGGTGGTTCGAGACCTTCGTCAAGGACCATCACTGGATCTCCCTTGTCCTCTTCCTTATCGTTGCCTATTTCGCCCATGTGGTTGCCAACAGGATAGGTTACTGGATAGGGGTCAAGAAGGAGCCTTGGTAGCCCAATCCTTATATACCTACCAGGAAGCTGTCAGGCCCGGGGATGGCATGCCGCGATGGGAGGTCCACCTCACAACAGGTCTGGGAGCTTCATTACTGATATCCTTCGGCCTGCTGATGGGCGTTTATGACGGGAGCGGTCCGTCAGGGCTCTTGACCGCTGCCGGTAGATTCCTGCTACCATTATCCTTGGGAACACTGGCATTGATCGTTGGGTCCGTCCTTCCCGACCTTGACGGGCGGGGCTTGGTCAGGTGGTTCGTTGGGCCGCTCACCGGCACAATGGCCCTGGTGCCGCCCCTTGCGGGAAGGACTTCCAGCGGTAGCTTGTCCCTGGTTCTCGATTTCATATCAGGTCAGGGGGCAAGGTTGTTCCTTTTCTCCTGTGCCGCCGGTTACATGCTGCTATTGGTCCCTTTCAAGCACAGGGGGCTCCTACATACCCACAGGGTCGGGCTGATATATGGGACCGTATGGGGGTGTTACCTTTTCATACAATCGTTCTCAGACCCTATCGGTCCTTTCCTTGGCGGGGCCATGGGGTATCTAGGTTACTCATGGCATCTGGCGCTCGATGGCAGGCTCTGATATCTGGCAAGAAGGTGTTCTGACAGATATAGTCATACCTTTTCAACAATTATAAATACGGCCTCTCAAATGAAGGACCCGCAATTCTATGCAAAGATAAAGGTGTATTACCATGACCAATGAACAGGAAAAGTTGAAGACAGGCACTACAACGCTCGGAATGGTCTGTACCGATGGGGTCGTTATGGCCACCGAGCACAGGGCCACCATGGGGACCCTCATTGCACATACCGACACACAGAAGCTCTTCAGGATAGACGATCACATAGGTCTGACCACCGCGGGTCTGGTAGGTGATGCCCAGCTTCTATCAAGGTACATAACGGCCGAGGCCGAGCTATACCGTCTCAAGAGGGATGCTCCCATGAGCATCAAAGCTGTGGCGACCCTGACAGCGAACATCCTCTCCGGTAGCAGGTACTACCCTTACTGGGTCCAGCTCCTCCTTGGCGGCTGGGACGCAGAGGGCGGCCATGTCTATTCGCTCGATGCGGCAGGCGGGTCCATACCCGACAGGTTCGTCGCGACCGGGTCCGGTTCACCTTACGTTTATGGTGTCCTTGAGGACAACTACAAAGAGGGATTGAAGAGCGATGAGGGCGTTGACATAGCGATAAAGGCCCTTACCGCAGCGATGAGAAGGGATGCCGCTTCCGGGAACGGTATGGACATAGTCGTTATCGGCAAGAATGGCTGGCAGCCCGTCACCGCAAAGGACATAGAGAAGAAGAAGCAAAAATTAAATATAAAATGAGATGATAATGCCATAGAGGCAAGACCGGCCTACTTTCCATAATTATGCTCGACTTTTTAACTGTGTTCTTGAACGGTGCCGTACTGGATGTTCGATGTTCTGGGGACGCCCTTCATGAGCAGCATGTCAAGCATATATAGGCCGATGTCCGAAGCAATATACCCTTGAACGGGGAGTGCACAGATGAGTTATGAGAACCTGATAAAGAGGATAAGGACCGAGATTGAGACCCTTGTCCCCGAAGGCATTGAGATAACCGGTATAGATTTCGAAGGACCGGTAGTGGTCATCCAGACAAAGAACCTGGACGAGTTCGTATTCGATTCGAACCTGGTCCGCAAGATCGCCCAGGGATTGAAGAGAAGGGTCGCGATAAGGCCTCACAACTCCCTTGTGAGGGATGTGAACGAAGCGAGCGAGATAATCAAAAAGACGGTCCCTGTAGAGGCCAGGATCACCGATGTCTCCTTCAACCATGATTCCAACGAGGTCACCATAGAGGCGCTCTCCCCGGGACTTGCCATAGGCAAGCACGGGTCCAACCTCAACGAGATAAAGAGAAAGACCGGCTGGGCCCCTCTGGTCGTGAGGACACCCCCCATAGAGAGCCGGAGCGTCAAGGATATCAGGTCATACCTCAAGGACCCGGAGATAACGGAGAAGAGGAAGGAATTCCTCAAGAGGGTCGGCAGACGCATATTCAGAGAGACCCCAGACGAGGACAATTGGGTCAGGACAACGAGCCTTGGCGGTTACAGGGAGGTCGGCAGGTCGTGCCATATGCTGACGACAAGGAACTCCAAGGTCATAATAGACGTCGGCGTCAACGTCGGCTCTAACGATAGCCAGGCACCTTACCTCCAGCTGTCCGAGGTCCAGCCCTTCGAATCCATAGATGCCGTGGTCATAACCCATGCCCATCTCGACCATTCCGGGCTCGTTCCGCTTCTCTACAAGTACGGCTACGATGGTCCCATCTATTGCACTCCGCCTACCAGGGACCTCATGGCGCTGCTGCAGCTCGATTACATCAAGGTCGCTGTGGCAGAGGGGAAGAGACCTCCGTACGAGTCCAAACATGTCCAGGACGAGATACTGCACACCATAGCGATACGCTACAACGAGACCACCGATATCGCCCCTGATGTCAGGCTCACCCTGCACAACGCAGGGCATATACTTGGGTCCTCATCCCCCCATTTCCACATAGGCGACGGCCTCTACAACATAGTCTATTCCGGAGATATCAAGTTCGAAAGGACCTGGCTCTTCAACTCGGCCACCAACAAGTTCCCCAGGATAGAGTCGCTCATAATGGAATCGACCTACGGGGGCAAGAGGGATTTCCAACCTACCAGGAAGGAGGCCGCCACCCAATTGAAGATGATTATGAAGAGGACCCTTTCCCGGGGCGGCAAGATACTTGTGCCAGTTTTCGCCGTAGGCCGTTCACAGGAGGTCATGATAGTCCTCGAGAAGCATATGAAGACCGGACAGGTGCCAAGGTGCCCCATCTACCTGGACGGTATGATATGGGAGGCTACCGCCATCCATACCGCCTACCCGGAGTACCTTAACAACCAGCTCCGCACACAGATCTTCCAGAGGAACGAGAACCCGTTCCTCTCAGACTACTTCCAGAAGATAGATTCCAGGGAGATGAGGAGCAGGGTCCTTCACGATCCCGATCCGTGCGTCGTCCTGGCCACATCGGGTATGCTGAACGGAGGCCCGATCATGGAGTACCTGAAGACCTGGGGATCGGACCCAAGGAACACGCTCGTGTTCGTCGGCTATCAGGCCGAGGGCACACTTGGAAGGAAGATCCAGAAGGGATTGACCGAGCTCGTCGTGTCGGAGAAGGGGCAACCGATGTCCATATCCCTCAAGTGCTCCGCCGAAACCATAGATGGGTTCTCCGGTCACTCGGACAGGAAGCAGCTCATCAACTACATCTCAACGATGGAGCCAAAGCCCGACAGGATCATCATAAACCACGGGGACGAGATGAAGGAGCAGGACCTGGCCTCATCGCTCCACAGGAAGTACGGCATGTCAACATCGATGCCCATGAACCTCGAGACCATAAGACTGAAGTGAGGCCCCCTACAATAGCAGTGAGAGGAGGGTCAGGGCGATGAGCCCAACTCCGAAGATGCACAGCAGCAGTCCGCCCACCTTTCTCACATCGTCCCTCTGCATCCTCTTCCCCATCTCAGATGACACCGCGCCTAGTAGCACTAAGGGGACGGTGAGCCCGAGGGAATAGACGAGCATTGACAATGCCCCAAGCAAGGCACCGGTCCCGGTGCTCTCGGTCTCGACCCCCATGTAGGACGAGGCGGCAAGCACCGCAGCCGCCGCCTCGGATACACAGACGACGGAGACCAGCATGCCTGCCCCGAGCATGAAAAGCGACTCCCCCCTGTAGCTGCGGTGGCCCAGGCGCGCAATTGTCCTTTCTACTAAGGAGTGCCTTCTGGAAGGTCCGCACGCCTCATTGCATCTCTTTGGGCCCCTAACGAAAGAGGCTCCCGAAAGCAGCATTACAGCTCCTAGGAGAAGATAGACCGCCGTCCTGATGACGACGGAGCCCTTCAGGTCACCGAGTGCGCCCAGAGAGCTTCCAGCAAGGCCCGCAAGGGCCCCCAATGCCGTGAGGAGGAGCGTCCTGGGGAGTGAGAACAACAGCGCCAGCAGGACGCCCCTTGCGGCGCCGCGTCCACCCTCGGCGAGCCTTAGGACGAAGAGCGGGCCGCAGGTGAGGTTGCAGAAGGTTGCCCCCTGGAAGATCCCCAGAAGGAACAGTATGACGAACAGCAGAAGAGAGCCTTCCAGCTCAATGCCTCCATCCTCTTCAGGTGAACGCTCTCTGATAATGTTTCTGGTGGGGGCACTACCAGAAGACGATGGTTCCGTAGAGCAGCAGGTGTCCCAGGAGGAACATCAGGATCGAGCCCCCATTGAGGGGCGGGAGACCTGCATGGGCCTTACCCTTCAGGACGAAACCTATGAGGACAGCATATCCCATGAGCATTCCCGTAAGCGTGAAGAGGGCGACCCCGAGGTTGGGGGGTATGAACCCGAGCAACCATGCTCCCCCGTAAGATGGTAGGAAGCTAAAGGCCGACACTATCAGGATGCCGGGGATGATGACATCACCCAGGCCCATGAAGAGGGAGCGCCTCTTCCTCTTCGGGTCCATGAGGTTGGTCTCGTCCTCGTACCGGTAGTCGAGCTTCATGGGGAACACTAGCAGGATGGGCATCTTCGCCTCGACGACAGAGTCCGCTAGCGCGATCATGTGCTTGGTCTTATAAACGGCGACCGCGTCATAGCCTGCGAGCAGGACCAAGAGCAGCATGGTGAAGAGCAGCGGGAAGGATATCCCCATCAGGGCGATCACTCCGGCCCCCATCAGGATGCCCGAGAGGTCAATGAGCCACCATTTTGGCTTTTTCATTATAAGTATGACCAGACCGAGCGCAAGGACGAAAGCGAACCCCTGCACCCACCACTGGAGCCTCTCCTTGGAAGAGAGCTTCCCAATGTTCACAGTGTCGTCATCAACGATGAACAACCTGCCATCGGTCTTCTCTGCGAAAAGAGCTATAGGGGTCTCGGACAGGGTGTAGGTCTCTACATCAAAGGGACCGGAGGACCCGGTCCCTGTCCTTCGGAATAGCGTATCGCCATCGATATAGAACGCCTGGATCCTGCCCCTTTCGTTCTCAAAGGTCACATCATGAACAACGGTGCAAAGGTAAGGTGATATGAACGGAACATCTGTAATGGCATATTGCGCAGACTTGGTCACGCCACTTGGACCGTTCAGTTCGAAGAACAACAGGAGGTTCTCAATGGAAGGCGGTCTAGGCGGGTCCAAATGATACGGGACATCGCTCCAAGCCACCACAAGGTCCCCTTCGGATTCCGTCCAGGAGAGATTGACCGATGGACCTCCGCTCCCACCTCCACTTCTCAATCCGACGTTCCCATCGATCTCATTTAGGGTAAAGTGATGGACCGAACGACCATCATGAGCATAGTTCTGACCTATGGACCATCCTGAGACCGGTAATAGGGTTTCGTCCGATATTACCGGGTCGGATGGCACACTATCGGAACCGACCTTCTTTACCGTGATATCATATTGGTCCCCCGTTCCGCTCCAGAAGGCCATGATATAGGGACTTCCGGAAACATTCGCTGTCGATGTCCCGATAAGCGTGAAAGAGCTGTTATCATGCGATGGTTCCCACTCCTGTTCCATCTTACCATCAATGGTGATGGACCAGACCGTAGCCTTCCCATCCTTGACCCCCAAGATGGTCCAGATGCCTGCATTGAATGAGGGGTCATCGACCATGGTCAATCCCTTGACGGACGAGACCTCTTTGAACTCTCCCTTCCCCCTTTTCAGGGCATGGAACGAACTATTGGTCAGCACCAGCAGTCCCTCGTCCATATCCATTGGGTCCAGTGGCAGCGCCCTGTTTGCGCCTTCGACATCGAAATGATAATCCTCCCACATCTCAGGGACACCGTTCGCGGCCATATCGATGAACGGGGTGAGGACCGTGGTAGTGGAGAGGAGGACCGCGAAGGCCAGCAGATATTTCAGCTTCAGCTTCCTCCTCTTAAGGACCTTCCTCAGAAGGAGGATGACCACGGCCATTATTATGACCATGCCTAGGAAGAGGAAGGCATAGAGCGGATTGTCCGCATACTCCTCCATGCCTGCTGTCATACCGAGGGCGCTGTAGAACGGTCCTATGAAAAGGGCCAGCGAGATCGTGATGATCATAAGGCCTACGGTCATGGCTATAGGCATCAAGGCTCTCTTAAGGACCCCATCTCCTCGGGCCCCATCCTCCGCAGTCCCCTCCCCGGGACCCTCTCCATCCAGCGTCAGAACGTTCTCCCCCTATCCTAATTTGTAACCGATCTTCCGGAGGAACCCTAGCCTCCATTTCTGGTCCTCTGGCCCCTCTATACGTTTAGGTCTCTCCCCGTCTATGACGCCGATTATACCCCTTCCCCTCTCGTTCTCTGCAATAAGGACGTCGGTCGCATTTGCGGTCGCGCAGAACACCCTGCAGACCTCGACGCAACCTTTCACAGCGTTCAGGACGTTGATTGGGTAACCCTCCTTCATGAAAATGATGAAGGAATGCCCTGCCCCTATCCTCTTGGCATTTGATCTGGCCAGCTCCATCATCTGTTCATCGTTACCGCTCCATCGTACAAGGCATGCACCAGAGGCCTCGCAGAAAGCGACCCCGAACTTGATCCCTGGGGAGGCATTGACCATGATCTCGTGCAGGTCCTCCACGGTCTTTATGAAGTGCGACTGTCCCAGGATGAAGTTCACTTCGTCCGGCTTCTCAACTTTGACGGATAGGACCTCCATTCTCCATCACCTAGAAGGGGATACGAGTACTACTAAATCCTTTTAATGGTGGGCCTGGACCTCGAACTGGCAAGCAGCTCGGATGCCCTGGATGCGCTTATGTTCCCGTCGGTCAACATGGCGTCTACAAGCGGTCCGACCTCTTCCGGAAGCGCCCCTGCCTGGAGCGCCAGGTTACGGGCGTGAAGCTTCATGTGCCCTTTCTGGATGCCTTCAAGGGCCAAAGCCCTCAAGGCCGAGATGTTCTGGGCCAGACCGACGCTCGCAAGGACCTCTCCCAGCTCCCTGGCGGTCTTGACCCCCAGGAGCTTGAGGGAGGCCTTTGCCGCGGGATGGACCTTGGTGGCCCCGCCGACCACCCCGACCGCTGTCGGGACCGTTATCTCCCCGACAAGGTCCCCTCCCCCATCCTTGTGGAAGCTGGTCAGAGGTGAGTAGTCACCTGATAACGAGGCATAGGCATGGGCCCCTGCCTCGACCGCCCTGGTATCGTTCCCTGTGGCGAGCACGACCGCATCGATACCGTTCATTATCCCCTTGTTATGGGTCACTGCCCTGTAGGGGTCCGCCTGGGCAAGATAGAACGCCTTGAGGATGGAGGAGACCCCCTCTTCCCCTCCTAGCTCCTCCTTAGGGAAGATTGCCTTGGCGGAGGAGAGCCTTCTGGTAGCTAGATTGGACAGTATCCTGAGGACCGCCCTTCCGCCGGTGATCTCCTCCAGAAGGGGTGCCACGGCCTCTGCCATTGTATTGACGGCGTTCGCTCCCATAGCGTCCCTGCAATCAACGAGAAGATGGACCACCAACATCTTTCCTGCCGGGTGCTCCAATACCCTTACGTCCAATTCCCTGGCCCCGCCCCCTGCTTTGACCAATAGAGGGTCCTTTTCATTTGCCAGGGAAAGGACATTGTCCTTCCTAAGGTTGACCGCAAGAACGGCCTTGGCCGTGTCCATGATGTCCGTGAGCTGGACCTGTCCTATCATTATCTGTTCGGTGCTCCAGGCCGTGAACCCCCCTCTCACCCTTGCCATCTGCGCCCCCTTCGAGGCCGCAGCTATCACGGAGGGTTCCTCTGTGACCATGGGAACTAGCAAATCACGGCCGTTCACAAGGAAGCCTGTAGCGACCCCAAGGGGCAGGTGGAAGCTTCCTATGACGTTCTCCACCATCCCTTCAAGTACCGGGTCCTGAAGAGCTGGTTCGAATAATGCAAGGAGGTCGACCTCGGAAAGGCCCGAGGCCTCGACCACGGCCCTTCTCCTTGGACCGGGGTCCTTCTTATACAGCCCAGGAATGACAGAGCCCAAAGAGAGTTCCCCCTTCAGCCCTCCCTCTTCTCCACCACGGCCCGCCTCAGCCTGATGCCTCGTGGGCATTCCAGTTCCGGACCGACCGACACAACGAAGACCTTCTGCCCGTTCGCCAGATAGGCACGGGTGCAAAGGAAGTGGTTGGGACACCAGCTTACAGGGCATTCGGGTCCTTCCAAGGTCACCAGGGCACCCTCCAATGCCCTCCTGGTCGGGACCGAGGCCTCAAGAGGTTCTTCGGATATCTCGACCACAACGGCCCGGTCATCGGTATGGAGAGCGCAAGGATGGTCCTTGTCCCTGACGGCCACGATCCTGTATGTCTTACCCTTCTCCAAACTATGGCAGATGACCTTGAACTCGCAGGGTTCGCACTCCTCTGCCATCCCCGTATAACGGAACTTGACACCGACCCTCGCCAACGGGGGTCCAGTGAGCGTCACCTTACCCATCATCGTTCACTTTGTCCGATCGATTCATCTTGGTTCCTTAAAAAGCGAGGTATTATTAATCATTATAGGTTTTATATGCACCCCCTCCCTGTCAATAGTGGTCGAACGAGGGAAAGGGATATAAATAAGTACCAATATCGGGGGCTCCTAAAGCCCATGCCAGCATTAGGACTGGTATCCCCCGGCTTGATACCAACTGGACGACGCTTCAGAGCGATAGGGTCCAGGATGGAGGCCTTGGTTTGGCAGAAAAGAAAGCTAAGAAGGATGCAAAGGCGCCTGAGGGCCCAGCTCACGGTCCGGACTTCAAGTACATCGTCCGCATCGCAAATACGGATATAAACGGAGAGAGGCGTCTTATGGACGGTATCACGACCATAAAGGGCATCCACTACAGGATATCCAAGGTGATCGTGGACGACCTAGGGGTCCCTCACGATAGGCTCATGGGCGACCTGACCGATCAGGAGGTCGAGAGGCTGACATCGCTCATAGATGACATCCCCATGAAGTTCCCCCACTGGATGCTCAACCGGCAGAGGGACCTTGAGACAGGGGAGGACACTCATGCCATCTCCCAGGACCTCGATATCATCCACAAGGACGACATCAACTTCCTCAGGAAGATAAAATGCTACAAGGGCGTGAGGCATGAACTGGGCCAGAAGGTCAGGGGCCAGAGGTCCAAATCCAACGGCAGGACCGGTTCCACCGTCGGTGTCATCAGGAAGAAAGTGGTCCCGTGAGGTGATGGTGATGGGCGACCCTAAGAAACTGAGAAGGAAGTATGACACCCCGTCCCATCCCTGGAGAGGGGACAGGATCAAGGACGAGAACGAGATACTTGCCAAATTTGGCCTGAAGAACAAGAAGGAGGTCTGGAGATTGCAATCCTATCTCAGGGACCTGAGGGGGCAGACCAGGACGCTCCAGGCCAAGATCAGGACCCAGGACCAGCAGGCCATCAAGGAGGCGGACATGCTCCTTAACAGATGCTATTCCATGGGCATCCTGCCAGAAGGGGCCCCGCTCCAGGAGGTCCTTGCCATACAGCTGGACCTCATCATCTCCAGGAGGCTGGAGAGCCTGGTCTACGCTAAGGGGTTGGCATCGACCTACAAGCAGGCAAGGCAGATGATAACCCATGGCCATATCACCTTGAAGGGCCGGAGGGTCACCATCCCCGGAATGCTCGTGAGGAAGGGAGAGGAAAGGACCATAGAGTACGACGCCGGGTCACCGTTCACTTCCGAGATGCATCCCATGAGGCCTCAGACAACGAACGCCGGGGAACCGGAACCGTCCCAGGTCCCCCAGAAGATAAGGATCGAGGCCCCCGGGCCGTGAAGGAGGGAGATGGATGACCGAGAAATGGGGAATATGCCACATATATGCCTCTTACAACAACATCCTGGTCACGCTTACGGACCTGACCGGGGCAGAGACTCTAGGCAAATGCACGGGTGGAATGGTGGTCAAGGCCGCCAAGGACGAGGCCTCACCATTCGCCGCGATGAAGGCAGGCGAGGCCATAGCCGAGAAGGCAGCAGAGAAGGGGATCACCAATATCCACATCCGCGTGAGGGCCCCCGGCGGCAATGGACCGAACTCGCCAGGACCAGGCGCACAGGGTGTGATCAGGTCCCTATCAAGGGCCGGGCTCCGTATAGGAAGGATAGAGGATGTCACCCCTGTCCCGCATGACGGCACCAAGCCGAAGGGCGGGAAGAGGGGCAGAAGGGTCTGAGGGGGTTCAATCGTGAAACTGTTCGTCAGGGAGCTCACCGATAACAGGTGCTCCTTTGTAGTGGATGAGACACGGCCTGACATAGTCAACTTGCTGAGGAGGACCATGGTCACCGAGGTCCCGAAGATGGCGATCGACGAGGTGGAGTTCCACATGGGGCCCATCCGGGACGAGGACGGGAACGAGTACGATTCCAACTCCGCGCTCTTCGACGAGATGATATCCCACCGCCTTGGGCTGGTCCCGATCCCCACAGACATAGACCATTTCACCTTCCGGGAGAAGTGCGAATGCAATGGGGCAGGTTGCCCTCATTGCACCATAATCTATGTCCTCAACAAGAAAGGACCATGCACGGTTTATTCCGGCGACCTGCAGCCCCTTGGCGATATGTCGCTGAAGGTCAAGGAGGAGCTAATCCCCTTGGTGAAGTTGAAGGAGAAACAGGCGCTCCTCATCTATGCCACGGCAATTATGGGCAATGGAAAGGCCCATGCGAAATGGCAGCCAGTTACCGTGTGCGGATATATGAACTATCCAAAAGTGATGATAAACAACGATGTCCCGGTAGAAGAACCTATGAAGGTTGTCGAATCCTTGCCCAAGGGTGTCCTTGACCATCAGAAGGGCGCTTTCATCCTCAAGGACATAACCCCGCTTGAGAAGAAAGATGCGTCCTACTACGATTCCCTGATACCCGCCTACGATGGGAAGAAGCCTGTCGAGATCGGCTACGAGGAGAACAAGTTCGTGTTCTCTTTCGAGACCGATGGCTCGGTGAAGGCGAAGGATGCTCTAAGGTTCGCTCTCAATATCCTATCCGAGAGGTTCGAGGAACTTAGGGAACAGCTTTCGGGGATAGATGAGGCTTAAATAGTGTTCGATGTATCAGAGAAAAAAAATCGCGAGGGTAGCTCAGCTTGGTCAAAGGCGCCAGATTGAGGGTCTGGTCCTTAGTGGTTCCTGTGTTCAAATCACAGCCCTCGCACCATTTCCCTTTCGTCAATTATTTTTTGATCACGGGAAATGGTGCTTGAAAAAGATTATACTCGAAAAAATGGATTAATTAATGATATACTCATTTTTTCCTAGACCTTTGGAGTTGGTTCATCGTCGCTTTTTGGACTCTCCAAAGGTCACAGCCCTCGCACCATCTTTGGCCGAAGGACAAAGACAAGAAAATCACGCAGTGATTTTTCAAAGTTTTCCTTTCGTCAATTTTACATAGATCACGGGAAATATTACTTGACATAGATCATACTCGAAAAAAATGGATTAATAAATTATAAAATCTTTTTTTCCTTGATCTTGGGACCGGAACCTAGTGGAGGGACCAAGGAAGTCAAGAAAGGATCCTCTACCAGATCTCATTACATCGGTCCTTGCCTTTGCACGACATTATACGCTTTTATAGAAATGAGGTAATGAAGCCTTTCATTCCTCCTCGATGGTACCGCTTCTCTTCCTTGAGGACCTGACCACGAGGAATATGACCAGAACCAATAACA
>CAZLVP010000016.1:52319-54883 GCA_964563055.1 uncultured Thermoplasmatales archaeon
CCGCTTCTCTTCCTTGAGGACCTGACCACGAGGAATATGACCAGAACCAATAACAGTATGACCAGCGGGATCCCGCAACAACCGACCGCACACCATACCCAGGACCCTTCATCCTCTTGCTCATCATCATCGTCATCATCATCGACCGGTGTATCGCTCATCTTAGGGTCCGTCCCATCCTGATATTCTATCAGGTTGTTCCTGCCATCATCATCCGGGTCGTATAGGGCGTCGTTGGGATTGGTCTTGTTGAGACCGTGCAGGTCCTCCCAGTCATTCGGCAGACCATCGCCATCCAGGTCCAACGGGGTGACATCCTCATTTGCGGGGTTCGATCCTGCTTCATATTCTTCCTTGTTGCTGAAACCGTCCCCGTCCTTGTCCAGGCCCGCATCGGATGCATTGTATTTGTCGAGGGCGTAGAGATCCTCCCATTCGTTGGGCATTCCGTCGCCGTCGATGTCGAGCGGTGTGGAATCCGATGATGTCGGGTCCGAACCGGCCAGGTACTCCTCGAGATTTGTGGATCCGTCCATATCCTTGTCCAGGGCCGCATCGGTCGCGTTGTCCTTGTCCAGCCCGTAGAGGTCCTCCCACTCATCAGGGAGCCCGTCCTTGTCCGTGTCGTTCCCTGATATGAGCGCCTTGGCGGATACGACGGTGCAATTCTCCCCATCCCCCAAAGCGTTCCTGGCCGATATCATGTAATAATAGGTCTGACCTGGTATGAGATACCAATCATCTGTCCAATTAGTCGAATATGCAGTGGACAACCAGTTGAACGGGCCATCATAGCTGGTCGCCCTCCATATCTTGTAGAATGTTATAGGACTTCCGCCATCGTCCAGGGGTGGATCCCATTCCAGTTCGATCCCTGCGATCCCGACGGTAGCGACGAGATTCCTCGGGGGTCCAGGAATCGTCTCGTTACCCGGCCCTTCATCGGAGAGGATCTCCACTTTCAGGGAATAGAGGCCCCATCCGTTGATTCCATATAATGATATTATGAGGTCCTCGCCCTCATCCTTGACCACTTTATCCAATATCTTGGCGTCTCCCAGACCGCCGGTATTATCCCATGTATATTTTCTTCCATCCAAACCGAAGATCGAGGGATAGATCGTCAAGGTGCTGTCAGGATCGACAGTTATCCTCAAAGTGTTGTTCGATGGAACAGGGATCCTGAAATTATCGAGGCTGTCCCCCGACCCCATAAACCCTGTGTGGTTTCCATTGACGATAGGAGTTGACTTGATCAGGTCCGTGTCCTTCGAATATGCATCCCTTCCTGATCCTGCATCGTTCTGATACCATGAATGTAAGGAGAACGAGTAATTGCTCTTACAATATACCCCGACAGATCCAACGAAGGGTTCGCGATCGCCATCGACGCAGACCAATGTGGACTCCTTTTCGCTGTTGTTCGACCTTAGAAAGATCACATAACCCTCATCCGGATAAGATATCGAAAATGAGTTGTAACTCCCGTCATCGTTCGCTGTGAAAGAAGCGTTCAGGACCATGCTCGGTGAGATATGATAGAGGTAGGAATCCCTCTGGTCCTCACCGCCGTGAATTCCGGTATAATCCCCATCCGTCAGCATGTATCTAGGTCCTTCGGTGTCCCATGAACTCGCATCATCTCCAGACCCAGCATCGTTCTGAGAGACGATAGAAATTGTGAAACTATATGCATGGTCCGCTTTCTCACATATTACCCGAACATACCAACCTTCGATGACCGTTTCGTTCCTGGTGATATAGCTTCCTTTTGCGGTCTGACCGTCCATGACAAGCAGATCGATCGGAACATCGCTGAGCGTTTTGTATACTGATATCAATAATGTTGCATCGAGATCGATAGATCGGGTGGTGACCTCAAGTTCTATGATCGAACCGCCATCGATCGGCGACAGACCGAAGATATCCGTAGTATCCTCATCTCCAAGAAAACCGGAATATGTCCCAACCGACAGGTTCGTTAGACCCTTGGCCTCGCTGGGGGCATCGGTCCCGAGCCCTGCATCGTTTTGCTCGTCGAATTTCAGGGTGAAGGAATAGTTACCCGGCACGGTAACTTGTTCGATCAATATGATCCAGGTACGTTCGTAGGATTTTCCGGAAGTGAAGTATCGGGATGAAGAGGTATCGCCGTTGCTTGAGTTCAGGATGAATTTATTCTCCTGATTTTCGATAAGTGTCAACGTCAGGTTCTCGGGCGCATCGGATGTGAAGTTGATGTTGATGACCTCACTTCCATTGGCAAGGAACTTGTAGGAATCTAAGTCGTCCTCCCCCTGATTCCGTTCTTCCCGACCCCCTTCGAATAATTGCCCTTCGTAGGTCCCTTCAGTGATACTAAGCGCGAATAAGCCCTTATAGATACCACCAGGGGCATCGCCATCAGTACCTCCTTCGTTCTGTTTTTTAAACGACAGCCCGAACTCGTACTCGCCGATGGCCATGGCATGATTGTTCCTGACGACGAGATACATCCTCGTCTTGTATTTCGACCATTCCGAATCGGTCTGATAGGTTATCTTGTCCCCGGAGACCGGATCGTC
>CAZLVP010000017.1:0-54844 GCA_964563055.1 uncultured Thermoplasmatales archaeon
CGTTCGTATTTGTATACCTGACGGTCGCCCTGTAATTACCTACTATGAACTCCCAGGTCATGGTGGTCCCGAACAGGTCCCACTTGTTCCAGGCAGAGCCCTTGAACCCGTATGAACGATGCTCGGCATACAATGTCCTTGAATTGGGCGGGTCCGCTCCCGTCGCATCGAAACGGCCTATACCGAACATGTTGTAGTTCGATATGCCATAAAGGACCCCGCATTGGGACTTGCCACCATACGTTTGGTAGTAGTCGCTCACGAAAACATCGTCCAGACCGTCGTTATCACGGTTCCACATAACTATGGTCCTGAACTTGGCGCTGTAGGTATAATAGTAATATCTCCAGTACTCGTTGGGATAGGCGAACTTCTGAGAGTTGCTGGGTGCATGGACCGTGAAGACGGATATCTTTGAGACCTCTATGGTGCCGGACTTACCTACGTACTGATTGTTCAAAAGAATATAGACTGAACCTGGTTTCACATCGCCCAGGGCGATGTCCATCATACCGTCGCCGTCGAAATCACCGAAGGCATGGGAACCGAAGGCCGTGGCATCCTTGGCATAGAACCTCCGGTTGTAGTTGGAAGCTGAGGAGAGGGCCTTGTAACCGGTCGGGATGGTCGTTGAGCCATCTATCTGCCAGCAGTACTTCCCGTTGTCCCCGTAGGCTCCGTAATTGTAATAACCGGTATTGAATGTCAGGTCCATCAGGCCGTCCCCGTTGTAATCCTTGAGCATAGGGTCGCCACCGGCGGCATCGAAATAGTTTGCCCCAACATAGGCCACCCAGTCAGCATGAGGTGTGCTGGCCATGGACTCACCGGTGGTATAGCTCCTTATCGTCGATTTTGGGTACATGACCATGGTTGCTCCGACATAGTATTGATTATTGTAGTAGAACTGGGGGCAGCCCATGACCAGCTCGTCCCTTCCGTCCCCGTTCATATCGCCCATGTCCGCTCCGCCTTGCCCAAGGTAGCTGTTATAGTAATAATATGCCCATGAGCCGTAATCATAACCATATGAATATGCGGGTGTAAGTTTACCCTTGTAGGTGTAATAGGGATAATAGCCGGTAAGAGTGTTGGTACCATTACCACCGTACCACCACTTGACCTCGCCATAATAATAATAATAGGTATATTTCCCACCAGAATAGCTGTATTGGTAATAATAGCCCGAACAACCTATGATAACGTCATCGAAACCATCCCCGTCCAGGTCCCCAAGTGTTCCCCAGTTCCCGTAATAGGCATAGCTCTCAAGGTTAAAGGTGGCATTGGCCGAGCTGAATGTCGAAGTGCTGTTTATCCAAGGGCCGCCGTAGAACAGGTGGATCTGGGCGCCTGAGTAGGAATCCGTACAGATGAGCATGTCCTTCCAGCCATCACCATTGACGTCACCGTAGTCGAAGTCAACACCGAACTTCGTACCGCCCCCGGCGAAGGTCCACCTTGCGGTCGCACCGGTGACCTGGAGCTGAGGGAACTTCAATTGATAGGACCCGTCATAGATGTAAAGCCTACCCCCGCTCCTCCCGGGTGCGTTCACGATGAGATCGAGGACCCCATCCCTGTTCCAGTCAATGGTGTCCATAGTGGCCCCGTAGTATGCCTGTGCGGCCTCTCCGTAACCGAGGTACTCGGATGGGCTCGTATCAAGGTAGTGATCGCCCTTCCTCTGACCTGGTTTGAGAGCAAGCGGTGATGATGCATCTGCTGGCTGGACAGGTGCATCGCCCCAGATATATGGGAGAGCAGGGGCGAAGGCGACCAGTCCCATGACCAGCATGAGCGCGATAGTTAGCATTCTTTTGTTCCCTAGCAGGGAGGCGGTTAGAATAGCCATTACGTTCACCTCTATATGGGATCTGAAAAGGTTCACCCAGTCATTGAAGAGGTTATCTCTTATATAAAACTTTATTCAGAGGGGGTTTTTCCTTTTCTTAAATCTTCCGGTAGCCAGCAGAATATTGTTTTTATGAAGGTCTTGTTTGTTAAAAGATGGCCCCGATCCTTCAAAAGTATCGACCCCGCTTACCCTCTTTCCTCTACCTTCTCGACCCACATTAAAGGGTATCTTAGCTCATCGACCTGTTTTAACCGAGATGTGACTAGAACACCATCCACCTCTATCCAAACAGATGCATCGATCATCCTACCTTCGAGAGCACAGTAGCCGAAATGGGAAAGGCTGTCCTTTATCATCTCCCTGTCCAGGTGGACCTCGGCACGGACCACGAATGGCTGGGACTTGACCGCTTCCCTCATGGCTCCCTCTATATGTCCAGCGTTCGATGTGCTCAAAGGGACGCCTATGAACTGATGGAAAAGGGCCCCTAGTTTAATACCGGCCTCGAAGCAGGCCCTCTCCGAGGTCGAGCAGTGGAAATACCTTTTTATATGGTCCTGGTCAGAGCTCATCATTCCCCTCCTGATCCAGATATGCCTCGGCCTCCAAAGCCGCTATTTCCTTCCTGAGCTCCTCGGCCTTAAGTCTCCTTGATGCTCCCCAGATGTTCTTAGGTCCCTTGAAAACGGGTGAGACGAGGTAGGTCATTCCTGAGAGGAGGAAGACAATTGTTGCGAACAACCCTAATTTAGGTTCCTTCTCTCCGACTATCAGGCCAGCGATCATCATCAGGAGCACCGTCCCGGTCCCGACAATGAGGTTCCCTCTCAACTTGAGATAAAGGACGTCCGAGACCATTGCGAACGAGAATAGGAGGAGGAGAAGAGGTATGACCAGGAGCCTGCCTGATGTGATGAGGTCAAATGACCAATCCGCCCTTTGAGGTGCGGACCAGTAATGAACGGAGCAGAACCCTACAACGATCATGGCCATCGCTGGAGTTGGCAGTCCAATGAAATCCTTGAACCTATGGTGAGTGATGGAGAACCTGGCCAATCGCAGTATGCCCAGGACCGCGATCGATATGGATGCGCTTACGACAATGGTGGTCTGGGCAATACCCAAGGGTCCGCTCTCTTTCTGATTGAACATCTGGTAGAGGAGCATAGCAGGCGCTATGCAGAACGTCATCGCATCTGCGATGGAGTCAAGCCAGACACCGAACTTCCTTGATGGGCCGAACCTCCTTGCCACGGGTCCGTCAAGACCGTCGAATATCACTCCGAAAAGTATCAGCAGCAAGGCCAATCTGAACCCGTTACCTCCGTCCATGGAGAGCATGACGGATGAGACACCACAAATGAAGTTCATTAGCGTGAAGACATCGGCCGGAGAGAACAGCTTCTTTATTGGGTCAGGCCATTTTATCCTGACCTTTCTCGACCCGATGTCCTTCAGGCCTTTTCCCACCTTCTTACCTAACTTACCGAGACCTCCGTGGCGTCTGCGTTTGCGGGCCCGACCTCGCTCCGAGCCTTCTTTATCCTTCAATCTGACCGCCCCCTGGTCACGGGAGGGGCTGCCAAGGACGTAGAACCTGCAAGGACCCTATCCCCCTCTTTGACAAGGACCCTATGGTCCCCGGGGAGGAAGAAGGTAAGATCGACCCTGGAACCGAAACGTATCAACCCCAGCCTTTCTCCCTTTTCCAGCTTGTCCCCTACGCTACGATAGGGGACGATCCTCCGGGCCACGGTCCCAGCTATCTGGACGACCTCGAAGGTTCCGGTCCTGCCGGTCAGGGTCATCCTTACCCGCTCGTTCCTATCGGATCCCTTCTTGAAGGCAGGCACGAACCCTCCGTCAATATGCTCGATCCTGCGTACAGTGCCATCCATGGGGGCCCGATTGACATGGACATTATGTACGTTCATGAAGATCGATATGAAGGTCCTGCCACCGACCGTTCCTATCTTTCGGACCTTTCCATCGGCCGGAGAGACTATGCCCTTTCCAATGCTCCTTTCCGGGTCCCTGAAGAACAGCAATAGTGGGAGCGTTAGAACGAGGATGATGACGAGCACGGAGAGAACGGTTAGGTCCTTGAAGAGCAGATAGGTCACAACGGCCAAGGCTGCAATCACGATAGGTAATGCCCATATCCACACTGGGGTCCCCTTTGCGAGCAGTCCCATGTTACCGAACCTACCTGACCATAGAGGGCCATTGTCCGTTTAAAGCCTTTTCCATCAGAGACCTTCATCGAGGAGTATTGCGGTCTCTATGGTCTGACCTTCGGTCCTTCTCTGATCATGGGTTCTCTTTTTCCTTTTCAGGTATAGCACGATGGCTGGAACGGTCACAATGACCAGAAAAGCTATGATGGCCATTATAAGCCCGCTTAGAGGTATTCTATCATCAGGGTTCCCGGAGGGGTCTGGTGGACCGCTCTTTTTTAGGACCATGAACGTGACATTCACTGTGGGGGATAAGCGGGGACCCAAACCCGTCCTGGCCTCCAGCCTATGCTCCCCTGCCTCGAGGGCCCTGATATCAAGGATTATGTTCCAACCAGGCAGGAGGTGGTCGCTGGTCCTTATCCATGTCCCATTGTCCAAACGGACCTCGACCCGGTCTATGAGCTCTGATGGACCCGCGCTCCCTCTAGCCTTTATAACGTCCTTGATGACCGACCCGTTGAGGGGGTATTCGATCGTGACAAAGAGGGAGGGGGTCCCACTCTCCATTATGCTCACAACGGTCGTATCCGGTCCCGATGATAGGCCGTTGGAATCCATAACTGTGAAACTGATAGTATGGTCCCCTATACTGAGCGACCTTGTGGTGAAAGATGGCTCGTCCGAGAGCTGACCGTCCATTGAGGACCACCACTCATAGGAGATGATGATAGCACCCACCTGAGAGCTACCTTTACCCTCGAAAAAGACCTCCTCTCCGAAGAGGGCCGTTCTAGGGTCCACCCTCACAATGGTCGATCTCGGGCCCTCATAGGTCCTTTTTTCGATCGATATCCTATGAAAGGACCGCTCCTCGCTTATCAAGCCCCTATCATCGACAACGGCTAGAGAGACCAGAAAGCTCCCTTCGACATTGTAGATATGATCAAGGTCTGGAACGTCCCTTATGGTCTCCTGTGTGCCGTCACCGGCATCGAAGATAAAGCTTTCGACCCTTCCGTCCTGATCGTACGAAAGAGCCCCTGAGAACGTCACGGTATCTCCTGTACGGGCACTTGCGGGACCGGTGACGGATGCTACCGGAGGAATATTTTTTGCCAATTTGAAAGAAAGCTCCGTTCTAGAAGGTGTCGTTACCGGTGGGAAGGACCTAGTGACCTCTGCGGTCAGGACACAGCCTTCTCCCCATTCTGCACCTTCGATGTAAGTTGGGATCTGCGTATCCTCCCCTGGGCCTAGAGAACTGGCAAGGACCGCTTCCGTCCCTATCGAACTATCGTTCTTCTCTATTGTCACGACCAAACTGAGGTCGTAAAGAGGATAATCGCAATCGTTGGATATGTTCAATGTGACCAATACCCCATCATCAATGAGTGTCGGACCTCCTAAAGAGAGAGATATGGACACATCATCCTCCGGTTCGACCATATCCAGAACAGTGTTCCTCTCGATATCCCGGAGGATACTGGTCCTTCCAAGGGGCCATCTGACCTCAAGCTCGACCGCTCCTCGGACCTCACCTAGCCCAATATGTTGCACCATGGAATCTTGCTGGCCGTGGGCCCCCTGACCACCCTGCACCTCACGGATGACCGACCTGTCAAGGGTCCCATCACCGTCGATATCCGCTCTCGTTATGACCCTGGCCCCTATAGCGGCCCTGTTCGAGCTCCTACCTTCCAAAGAGACCTTTAGCCATTCGTTCTCTGATCTGCTGGACGCACCTTCGTTCTTAAAGAGATGGACCATATAACCATTGGCCGAGGAGGTGTTCTGGTCCCAGACCCCTCCACCGGTTATTAGGTCCACCCAACCATCCTCGTTGTAATCGCACCATGCCGAACCATAGGTGTTCCATATCCGGAGACCTACCTCGTTACCGACCTCGGTGAACCTCAATCCACCATCGTTCCTGTAAAGTAGGGAATATGCATAGTCCACATCACCATAGATCTGAGGTATGAACAGGTCAAGGTCACCGTCATTGTCAAAATCCGCCAAGGAGCTCGAAACCATCAGCTCGTCACCCCCCCCCAACGACCCTGGTATGGTCTTGACCTCAATTCCGCTCCCCTCCCTCCTGTCCCTGAAGTTGAACCCCTGCTCGGGTCCAAGGTTCTCGAAGAGGTAGGAATCATCGCAGATAGGCCCCCTCCATGGGTCCTTGTGCGCAAGGTTGGTGACCCATAGGTCTAGGTCACCGTCATTGTCCAGGTCACCCCAGCTCGAGCCAAGCGAATGACCGTAATAAGGCCCATCCCTGGTAACTGGATGGGTGCTTGCATGTCCTTCTATGCCAAATCCTTCTGCGGACTCGGAGAACGCTCCACCCTTCTCGTTCCTGAACAGATAGTTCCTCATGATCCTATAGTTCGAGACATAGGCATCCTGCCATCCATCATTGTCCATATCGGCCCATGAGACACCCCTACCCTGGTAGGGAGGTATCGTCCCGTTCATCTGGACCTGTTCCGATATGTTGACGAACGACCTGCCGTTCAGGTTGGACCATAGATGGTCGTTATACCCCTGGTAGGTAGCGTTCTCATAGTTAACCATATAGAGGTCTATGAACCCGTTCCTGTCAATGTCCGCCCAACCTGCGGCAGCGGTGGGGTAGGTGTCAGATAAACCTCCGTATGCCTTGGTGATGTCCTCGAAACGGCCATCTCCTAGGTTCCTCCAAAGGACATCGGGGACGGTCGGATGGTCGCTCGACAGGAACCCGCCTCCGCAGAATATGTCGAGCCATCCGTCATTGTCAATGTCCGCGAACACACCCGAATTGACGCGGCTCTCAAGCATGGACCGCTGGGTCATGTCTTCGAACGCATATGCTGGCGGTCCTGTGTTCCTCATCAGCCTCTTCCCGTCGATGAGCAGGTCCTGGTGGCCATCATTATCGACATCGCCCCAGCTGAAGAAGTTCCCGCTGATGGCCGATAGACCTACCTCTGCGGAGACGTTCGAAAACGTGATGATGCCGTCCCTTGTTGCCGATGATTTAGGCATATCATCTTCCGGACCGCTAAGAGCTGTCGGGACGAAGGCCAACAGGCCAATGGACGATAATAGAACCAAAGCTGACCCCAAGGACTGAGCAAAGACCTTCGCTCGGGCCATACCCTCAGGTATCTACCTTCGACACTATATCGTTTGGTACAGGGAGGTCCATGGACATGTCAGGCATCCCAAGCCCTTCGATTTCTGGGGGAGGTGGAATATCGATCCCAAAGGCGTCCGAAGGGACGGATGGGACCTCCAATGGTGGTACCTTCCCAGGTAATACCTCTTCCTCAGATGGTATTACCGCGACTGAGATCGGACGAGACCCTTCCGTCAAGGGCTTCGGACCAACATCCCCATTGCCCTCGACAGGACCTGTTTGGCCAACCCCTCCCTCCTGGTCTGGGACCTCATCAATAGGGGTCGGTAGGTCCCTGACCCGCCTGGCCAGGACCGTCCCCAATCCCAGGACGACCATCAGTAGGACCAGCCCAATGGCCAGACCCAGCGGAGAAAGGACCATCTCCATGGTCCGTTTGAGATCGAACCTCGCCTTCACTAGTAGGGTCGCATTGTCCTCGTTCCAAGCACCTTCATCATCCGTCACCCTAAGCACGATCTTGTAAGAACCGACCTTGAAGGGGCCTAATCTAATATTGGGTCCGACCACTTCCTGGAGCGCCCCATCTATGAACCATTGGTATGTAAGGTTGTCCTGGTCCGAAGGCGTATCGCGGGAGAACGTCCCTGAAACGACCAGTTCCTGATCTTCCCTGATCCTGGTCCTTAGGCCTATAATCTCTGCTATCGGTGGGGGGTTCCTGACCATTACCTTCCGTTCCATCCTCCCGGAATGACCTTGATCGTCGACAGCCTCTACCAATACCTTGTGCTCACCTTCGGTCGTGAAAGTTATGTTGGGGGGTGACCTTTCGGACCCGACCTTGGTACCATCGACCCACCATGTGCACGATAGGATCCCCTCATCGTATTGCGTGTCCCAAGGACCGATCAACGTGACGTTCAATAGTTCATCCTCATCGATGATCTCTGGTAGAGCGATGTCAGGTGAAGGGGCTTTGTTCAAGACCTTCACTGTTCCCACTGCTTGTGAGAACGCACCATCATCATCTGTCACCATGAGGGTGATAGCATGATCACCATCGACCGAGAACATTACGGTCACACTTGGTCCGAAAAGGTCCCATGAACCGTCGTTCTCAATGTCCCAAGAATAGTTCAGTTGCTGGATGTCGCTAGGGGTGTCCCAGGACGATGTGGCATCCAAAAAGACCGGTTCGTCCTCTATCACCGTTCCGGGTGTAATGAGACCGGCCTTGGGAGGTCTGTTCCTCACCAGGACGGTGACGCTCCCGTCCGAAAAGGCGTTGTTGTCGTCGGTGACCCTCACCCAGACCGTATGCTCACCGGCCTTGGTAAAGTTCACGTTCAGGATAGGACCTGGCCTATCGAAGTCGCTCTCCTCGTCCAGCCTCCATGCACATGATAGGGCCATTAGATCGGATGGTGTGTCATCGGAACTAGCAGCCGAGAATGTGAGGGTTTCGTCCTCATCGGCCAGAGAGGGGCCGGTGATGACCGGAACTGGGGATAGGTTCCTGACATGGATGACCGATGAATCATTGGAAATGGCACCAGATGAGTCCCTCACCTCGAGGATTATTATATGATAGCCTGACCGGGGGATCGACCAGACGATCTCTTTTTCTGACCCCCAATCCTTGATCAAGGTATTTTCAACGATGAAGCGATATTCGAGGGTTGCCATGTCGGTCTGATGATCATATGACCCTGCGCCTGAGATATTGAACGGCTCATCCTCATGGACCTCAGAGAGTACTCTGATCTTCGCAACAGGAGGCCCGTTCTTGACAGTGATGTTGAAGATAAGGTTCACAACTTCCGATCCGTCAGATACCGAAAGCGATACTGGATAGTCCCCCTCAGCTCTTGCAGGGAATGACACCATAACCTCCGTAGAATTCACATCATCCAATCCGTCCGAAGCGTCAATGTCCCACTTGAACTGTAACGGGTCCCCATCTGGGTCGAAGGATGAAGATGCGTCCAACGACAGAGGTACACCCTCGATCGTTGTGAGCACGTTGGGTCCTACTACAGGAACGGGGGCCCGGTTCATGATCCTGATCGACCCTATGCCCACATGCGTACGGTTATAGACCTCGACCATATAGGTACCGGAAGAGAGGTCCTTGACAAAGAACAGCCCCTGACCGTCAGTGCGTCCTTTGAACACCCTTTCCAGATAGACGGATGCTCCTTGGATCGGAGCAAGGTCCGATAACGGGTCAAGGGTCTTTATTGACAGGTCGTTCTTTAGATCGTCCATGTCCAAAGCCACCGCTCCGAGCTCTAAGCGGACCCTCTCTATGGGCCTTTGGTATTCCCTTATAAGCTCGTCCCATCCGGTCTCAATGGTTAGGTCAAGGAAACCGCTCGTTCCGTCGTATATGGACTTGTAGAGGAGAGTTTTGTATGGAAAATAGATGCAGAGACCGGTTCCCTGAGGGTTCCGCCCGTCCTCCTTGGTCCATTTATCAAGGACAAGCTCGGGGTAGAGCGACAAGCAGGAGAGGGAGGCAATGGTAACGTTGGGACCAAGGTCGGAAAGCGCAAGGACCTTCAGCATGTCCCCGAGGTCAAGGTTCTCGCTCCCAACGGACTCTGTCCTAGAGATGACATTGTTGAACAGTCCACCCTTCACCTTCTCCAGATAGTACATCCTCTCGAACAGCTCTTTGGATAGTAGGTCGAGCCTTTCACTGAACGGACCCCTAAGGATACTAAGATCGACGACCCCTATGGCCGGGTAACTGTAGGTCGTATTGGAATACTCTTCCTTGAAGGACCTGACCATCTCGGACCCCAGGCCCTCTGCTGTGAGGGGGGAGGTGAGCGATGAAATGAACGTGTAGTTGTACCCGTAGAAAGGCTCTTCGTCCGGGGAGCCCACTCCTACTTCGAACCATGCAGCGACCTGATAGAAGACCTCCATCATTCCCATGAAACAGGTATCGAACGCAATGAGGTCCATCTGGAGGGTTCCCAGTTCCAGCTCCGCCTGCTGCAGGGCGATCCTAAGGTCGTCAAGGTACATTTGGGTGTACCCTGACCCTGTATCAAGGGCGAACCCCCTGGATGCCGTGGGGACCTCGGGGGCTCCCTGTATGTACCAGCCAGAACCATGGTCCCAGATGATCAGGGCCTTCCTGTCAGCGGTATAGCTTGACATGCAGTGGACTATGAACCTTGTTAGGGTAATAGGGTCGGCCATGTCAAGCTCGTCGGTCCAGTTCGGGTCGAGCAGGTCCAATGGGATTGTGGGAGAGACTATACCCGGACTGCTGTCTTGGACAATATCGTAAAGGGCCGAGTTCCCCAGACCTTCCTGGTCTGTCAGGGCAAGGACCTTGGTCCCTGACCCTGGAAGGCTCGATTCCATCTCTTCTACGTCCATCTTCAAAGCGTTACCATACTTGTAACCGTCCCTACCAAGGTCATTGTCACCTGCCATATAGACCAATATTAGCCAATCGAGGGCTGGCCCTTCATCTGGACTTGGTCCTATTAAGGTCTCCCGGACCCCCTCCAAAGGCATTGCAACTAGTGTAGATATGCTCGATATCAGCAGTAAGATCAAAATGACCAAGGCCAAAGCTGGTCCAGTTCGGGTCTTGATCATGGAGGTGTTTGGACCCTGCACCCACATTCATATGTCTTGTTGTTTATATCATTGATGGTTTGAAGCGACCATCGAGAAGCTCATGTGTAATTGGACCGCTCTGCCTATTTGGGCCCTGCTATGTCTGGACGTTTCGGAACTCCATGACATAGACAGTCCTGTCAATCTCATCGTTGAATATGGTCAGGTCGCCGCCCTGTATCTGCAAGAGGGTCTTGCATAATGGAAGGGATAGCCTTTCCCAATCCGTATTGGTCAGGTTCGTATCGATCTCGGTCATCCCCTCCAGGATCCTGGCCATCTCAGGACTGTTCACAAGTTCCCCAAAACCGAATATCACGATCAATGACTTTTCTGGACCTTTCTTCAAAGCCATCCTGATCTCGGACTTTGGAGGGGCTGTCTGAATGACGTACCTGAGGAGGTGCTGCAACGCTTTCCTAGCAAAGGGCTGGTTGATGGCGGCTTCCACCGGCCCTTCGGACCTTTCAAGGTCCATGTTGATGTTACGGTTCCTTGCGGTCGGGGCCACCTCTGAAGTGACCATCTCAACGAGCGAACAAAGGTCCCCTGTTGACGTCGCACCTTGGGGGATCTCTCCTGCCAATAGCCCCATGTCCTGGAACTGGTCCACGAAATAGGAGAGTTCGTCAATGTTGACCTCGAGTGTCTCAAGCTTTTCCATCATCTCGCTCGTGACAGGTCCATAGAGCTCCGCCTGGACCAGCTCCAAATAGGTCTTCAGGACCGTCAAAGGCGTCCTCATTTGATGTGCTGAGTTCTGAAGGTAGGCCGCTATACGGTGCTCATCGCCCAGGATATCGACCAATCTCTGGTACGGACCTTCATCGATCAAGGTCCTATCCTTCTTCGAGCCAGTCATAACGATTACTCCTTACAATTCGTCCATGAGGTATTTACATTTGTCCATTTGTTTCTCATTATACCAAAACCCGGCTCCAACTCGGGGCATCTCATCTTACGGTTACCTCCAGGGTCCCAAGGCCTTCCACGGACGCCTCGAGCCTATCCCCGGACCGGATAGGTCCAACCCCTGCAGGGGTCCCAGTAAGGATTATGTCACCCTCCTCCAAGGTCATTACAGAGGATATCCTCGATACCATCTGTTCTACAGTGAACAGGAGCATGTCCGTGTTCCCGTCCTGCCTCAAGGTCCCGTTCACCTTGAGCTGGACCCTTCGACCTTTCCAATCGTACCTTGCCCGGGTCGCTCCCAGAGGACCGACCGGAGCGAATGTGTCGAACCCTTTGGCCTCGGTCCAGGGGAGGCCTTTTGACCTGGACTCCTCCTGAAGGTCCCTAGCAGTAAGGTCTAGCATGACCGTGTAGCCAAGGATGTGGTCCCCGGCCGAGACCTCGTCGATCCCACTGCCTGTCCTTCCGATTATCACGGCAAGTTCGACCTCATGGTGAACATTACCGACGCCTTCGGGCAGGACCACTGTACCATGGTTCGCCAAGAGCGATGAGGGGGGTTTTAGGAAGAACCTAGGCCGCTCTGGGACGGGATTGTTCAGCTCCTTAGCATGGGCCGCATAGCTCCTGAGAAGGCAAACGATCTTGCTGGGATGGAGCTCGTAAGGTGTTCCGTCCATAAGGATGGTCGGTCTCTTAAGGCCTTTCGGGTTCATAGCACCGGAGCGGCCTAACCCCTTAAAATCGCTTTTGCTTTGGACCTGCCTTCATCATAAAAAGATTGATGTTGGTCCTCTGCTTTGGGGGTATATGAAGCTTCGCTTCCTTGGTACCGGTGGGAGCTGGCCGTCCAAGAGAAGGAATCCCGTTTCCATAGCTCTTTCCTCGGGCCCTATCTCCCTTCTCCTTGATTGCGGTGAGGGGACCCAGAGACAGCTGCTCTTCTCCTCCATCTCGCCTATGAGGATCAAGGCTGTCCTAGTGACCCATCTCCACGGGGACCATATCCTCGGGCTCCTGGGTCTGGTCCAGACCATGTCCCTCAATGGTAGGGAGGATGATCTTCGTATCATAGGACCTCAAGGGACCGCAAGGTCCTGGAACGCGTCATTGACCGTCTGCGACTTCAAGTGCGGTTTCAAAACACCGGTCACTGAGCTGTCACCCGGAGAGGGAACTGAGGTGGACGGACTGGTAATAGGCACTTGTCAGGCCTCACACTCAGTGCCTGCCCTAGCCTACAGGATAAGTGAGAGGGACCGTCCAGGGAGGTTCGATGTCGAGGCTGCATTGGCCCTGGGAGTCCCTGAGGGACGACACTGGGGAGAGCTCCAGAGAGGGATGACCGTAGAGCTGGAAAAAGGAGGGGAGAGGAGGACCATCGCTCCCTCTCAGGTCCTTGGCCCCTCCCGAAAAGGGGTCAGTATCGTATATACCGGGGACACCACCCCATCTGAGGGGATGGTCCGATTCTCCTTCGAGGCCGACCTTCTCATACATGAGGCCACCTACGGTGACGAACATGAGGCTGCCGCCCTTGAGTTCGGTCATTCAACGGCAAGGGCCGCTGCGGGGGTGGCCCTAAAAGCTTCGGTCAGGAAGCTCGCGCTGGTCCATACATCCCCCCGTTATTCGAAGGACGACGGGCATCTTAAGCTCCTGGCCGAGGCTAGAGTGGTTTTTCCTGATACCATCATGCCCGAGGATGGCGAGGAGCTCGAGGTCACCCGTTGAACCTGTAGCTCCTTGGTGATAACAGGTATATGGGGAGCAATATTTCGAGCCGGCCGAACAACATCCCGCCCATGAGGACGATTTTGACCAACCAAGGCAGGGTCGATATCCCATCTGGACCGCTGAAACTCCCGAAGGCCATCCCTGTGTTCGAGACCGCTGCCGAACATAGGGAGAGGACCTCCATGAACCCTCCCTCGAACAGAAGGGTGATGGCCATCATCAGACCCAGGACCACGAATAGGTAGAGGAAGTACATATTGGCCATCTCAAGGGCGTTGTCAGAGTACGATCCCTCGCCCCTCTTCAGTGGGAGCTCGGCCTTCGGATGGATCATGCCTTTGACAAGCCTGATGAAACCCTTGGATAGAAGGACAAGCCTGTGGACCTTCAGACCGGATGTGAGCGAGAGCGATGAGCCGCCAAGGAGCATAAGGAGTACCAGGAACAGCTTAAGACTGTCCGGCCAATCCTGCATTCCATCGACCTGGAAGCCTGTATCGGTCAGGGCCGATATCGCTCCAAAGGCCCCTTTCCAGAGAGATTCCCCGAACCCGATACCACCAGCCATGAGCATCAAGTAGGCCAGAATGGGGGCCGTGAATGCTATCATCATATAGGCGAGGTTCTCAGTGTCGAGGAGAGCTCTCCTCCTGCCCTTCGATGCGATGAGGGACAGGTGGACATAGAAGCCCATCCCTGCCAGGACCATGATCAAGGCGGTTATGATATGGATACCGCTCCCTCCTGGAACGGACCTACCCACAGAGGAATACCCGCCAGTGGATAGTGCTGACATCGAAAGGCAAATGGAATCATAGAGGTGCAACCCGCTGAACCTATAAATGGCGACCCCGAACAATGTCAATCCAGCATAGGCGAAGGTGATGTTCCTCATCAGGTTCGACATGGTAGGGACCATCCCGGTCCATGAGAACATCCTCTTCTCGACGCTCCTCCTTGAGATATCCGCGATCTCGGTCAGGATGAGAAAACCGAATCCCAGATAGAAAAGACCACCCGCCCATTGTATCGCAACCCTATAGAACAGCATTCCTCTACCCTCATCAAGGAGAGCGGATGGAGCCCTCGTCGATAACCCTGTCGTCGTGAAACCTGCTATCGATTCGAAGATCGCATCCAACATATTGCAGGTCCCTGATAGAACGAAGGGTAGGGATCCTATCAGGACCAAGAGCAGGAAGGAGACCAGGGCAACCCTGTACCTCTTCTCCCTTGAGAGCAACGGCCCAGATGGAAGAAGGGCTAGGAGGAACAACTGGCCGACCACCATTATCAGAGCGGGTACACCGAACACGACAAGGTCATGGACCGTGAACTGGTCGTAAAGAAGCTCCACTGACATGGAGAGTAGGAGAACGACCGAAAGGACCATTTGCATCTGGCCCACCATTGTGACGGGTCTAAGCCTTACCAAGGTCGTCCTCCTAGAAATGGTCCTTGAGCCATTTCAGGTTCCCGCCTTTTGTGAACACCATCAAGCGGTCCTTTGGATGGATCAGGGTCTCTCCGCGAGGGATGATGACCTTTCCATCCCTCACGATCGCGCCAATGATCAGGTCCCTCTTAAGGAACCTCATGAGCCCGTCCACCCTTTTATTGGCCCCTTTTGACCTCTCCTTCACCTTGATCTCGACGACCTTCAGCTCACCTTCTCCCATCACAGCCATAGATGAGAAATCGTCCTCATGGAAGTACTTGAGTATGGCCGATAGCGTGACGGACCTAGGTGAGACTATCAGGTCGATGCCCATCTCTTCGAGTATCGATTTAAGGTCGGGCCTGTCCACAAGGGCTATGGACCTCTTCGCCCCGAACTGCCCGGCCAGTAACGAGGTCAGGATGTTGACCTCCTCCCTCTCCGTTACCGCTAGGAAGGCATCGGTCTCCGAAACCCCTTCGAGCTTCAGTAGTTCCTTGTCCGTGGGGGAGCCGTTTATGACAAGGACATCGTCGAGCCTCTCCGATATATCCTTGCACCTCCGTTCGTCCTCTTCTATCAATATGACGGACCTCTCCTTCTGCGAAAGGAGCCTAGCTATGTGATACCCTATCCTTGACCCTCCAGCGACCATGATCTTCGTTATTGGCGCCCTCAGGTCGCTCCTTGGGAGGGACCCGAAGATCTCCTGCATGCCTTCGTAAGAGCGGTCCAGGGATACAGCCGGTACCACGGACAGCACCCTATCATTGGTCTCGATGCGCAGTGACCCTTTTGGGATGAGCACTTCCTCGTTCCTGAAAATGGCGACAAGGTTGATGTCCCTCGGGAGCCTGAGGTTCCTTATCTCCGACCCAAGTGCCCTTGATCCTTTGTCGACCCTATGCTCCATCACCCTCAACAGCTTCTCATCGAACATTGGCGTATCCAGCAAAAAAGGGACGTTCAAGATGTTTGCCATATGGGTGGATGATATCATATCGGGACAGAACGCGATGTCTATCCCCGCGTCCCTTAGGGCCTCTTTCGAGACCGGGTCCCTGAGGTAGTCCTCACCATTTATCCTGGCAAGGGTCCTTGAACCCTTGTTCTTTGCGATGGCCGAAGAGGCAATGTTGACCTCGTCAGAACCGGTTACAGCTATGAAGAAGTCCGCCGATTCTATGTAAGCCTTGTCCAGGACCATTGGGGATGCCGCATTCCCTGTCACTACAAGGATATCCAGGGATTCGAGCTTCTGGGAGACCTCCTCATCCTTCTCGATTATGGTTATATTGTGACCCTCTTCCGATAATGTCCGGGCAAGGGAGAAACCTACCTCTCCGCCACCTGCGATAACGATGTTCTTCATTTCCTTACCCAGAAGGGCTAGCTATCAATGGGTTGAAAAAGGTTTCTTTTTAAGGGATCTTTAACGGACCGACGGTCTGGCAATGAGGTCCAGTGCGACATGATCGATGCAGGGAGCATAGGATTTGACCCGCCTTCCGGCCTTCAGCTCAAGGTCCAGCCCGCATGAGCCTGCGATCTCTGATGCGACCTTGAAGAGGCCCTTTGTACCCACCTCTTTCTCGACCGTGTCATGGAGGTGGACCACTGCCCCGAACGGTGATGTGTACCGAAATGCCTTCTCTAGGTATCGGACCGTACCGTTGACAAATCCCATGATGATCCTATCGGTCGATCCCTCGGGCACCGAGGATCTGTTGTCACCTAGGACCGGTGCGACCCTATGGTGGACCCCGTTCAAGATCACGCCTTTCTGAAGATAACCGTAAGCCCTTACGTTCTTCTCGACCGAGATGACCCTCTTCATACCATGCCCCTTGGCCAGAGGTAGGGTGAAATACCCGACCCCGGCGAACATATCGCATACCAATTCCCCATCGAAGGGTTGCCCAAGTTCCCCGAAACGAACAGCCCTTGGTGTGACGGGTCCTTCTTTGAGAAGCCTACCGGCCCTTCCCCTCTCTCCCACATTTCCGGATGACAGCATCAGATATCTCGGATCGAGGACATAGAGCACCCCGTTCTCCCTATGGACCGTGGAGAAGGTCCCATCCTCCGGTGGGATGAGGACCTCCATATCGGGTTCCCTGAGCTCCCCTGAGATATTGCCCCTGTCACGGAGCACATATCGGGTCCCTATGATACTTCGATAGACATCAGCGACCTCATGCTTTACCTCCTCAAGGGCGGGGTCCAGGACAAGGACCAGAACATCCCCCACCCTCTCGTACTTCCTTGGCAATGAGGCTATCATACCTGGCCTGAGGTGTCCTTCAAGCCTTCTTTGTGCTTCCTTTAGAGGGGAACGGCCCCTTCTTTTTCCAGTGGTCATGCCAAGATCCGGAAGGAGCTCGAAAATGACACCCTCCTTCCTTAACCTCTCCGAGCATATCAAAAGGTCCTTCATATGATCGGACCTGACCGGGAAACAAACACCATCGGTATGGCCTATGGACCTATCTGGATCGAACATATCCAGCTCTTTCAAGGTCCTCCTTACGACCTCCGCATGGGCCTTGGACGTCCTCAATACCATAGCTGTCGAACCATCAACCCCTAGGAATTTCAGGTTTTGCCGCTCAATTGTCAGTGAACGTTCGGCCTTAAGGCGATTTTGATGGTAAATGTTTTGTATGGATAGGCCCATGTTTTTTCCATGAGAGCCGTTCCCATCTATGCCCTCCTCCTTGTATCGGTCCTGGCCTTGACCATCTTCCTACCGGTCCGAACAGGTAGAGGGTATGTACAGGGGATCCCTGCCACAAGGGCAGAGGGAGAGGACATGACAGCGGTCATGAACTTGTCATTCAAAAACCCACTGGACTATACTATCAAGGTCTCCATTGAGGTATACACCCTCTACTTCAGGGAACAGCTACATAATTCGACATCGCTTCGGTCCATCATCTCAGCCGAAGGTGTGGGTGCAAGGAACGATCTGGCCTCCCTGCTGTTGGAAAGGGCTTTAAACCTATCTAGATCCTCCTTTTCCGGTGATACCATCATATCCGGTACCTATGGTCTTATCGATGAGACCCTTGGACAATCAGCTAACGGCGACCTCGACCCGGTGCTCTTCGAAGCGACGCTCATCGGCAGGGTGGACGTATCGAGATATATCTCCTCATCTAAGGTCAAAAATGTAGATATATCGAACTACAACGAGCTGATCTGTGGTTTCCTGCTCTCCGGTTTCAGGTTCCAAAGGCTCATGACCTTGCGTTCGGAGCCAGGTATGACAACGACCTATATTATCCCCACCAGGGTGTTTCCCTATCCCGACGGGACCGTGGTCCTGAACGTCAGGAACACACGAGTACCACCCATGGCGGACCACAACTATCTGACCATCGACGGAAGGTTGGGTATCGTTACAGGACCGTTCGACCTTCAGATGACCGGCTACCCACCGGTCAGGTACGATGACGAAAAGATAGATGGAAGGACAGTTCTCGATTGGACCGCCCTTGAGGTTTTGAACATCACATCTGTCCTCGGCATATCCTCACTTTCCCTTGAAAGATTGGATACGACCCAGTTCCTCCCCCCTTCGGTAACGGGCCCAAACTACCTGGGTGCCGGTCTTTTAAGATTATCCTTCCTTTGTGGTATCATAGATGAGGACCAGATATCCGAGATGGAGCAATCGATATCCACAGAGCTCGAGGGGACCTTTCGGTCCGCTTCAGGCCAGGAGGGGGTCGAGCTCACGACCTCATTGGATACAGGTGTGACCGGATTGGTCCACCCTGCAAGCGGGAACGCCCTGATATCGCTCCTAAGGTCCGATGTGCCCTTAGAGGCGACCGTTACATTGGTCAGGCCTTTGGAGCTCGATCTGACAGGAGGTTATGACCAGGAACAGGTCATAGGCCTTCTGAACGGAGGGCTAAGGGTCCTGAGAGATTTCGATCCTATCGATGATGATAGGACCACGATCGATATCGTAATGCCCCCCGGTCTTACGTTCCACGAGGAGACGCCCAAGACCACAACAAAAGAGGGGAGGACGGTATTCGCCTATGAACCAGGCTATAGAGCTATCACTTCGCTTAGAGCCCCGACCTATACAACAGAGAAGCTCTCAGTGGATGTGGTCATAGACCTCTCCGATGTGAGGTCGGACTACTTCCTTGATGCAGAGGTGATGACCCGTTGCGATATAGATATCGATATGTCCAAGATAGAGCTCGGACCGGACGATATCGTCCTCAATACAACACTTGAGTACGAGATCGACCATTTGAGCTCTGATATGGTACGGTTACTCGTCAGTATGGGCATTATTGACAGGGCTTCGGTCGAAGAGAGGATATCGTCCGATATTTCCGAGCTCCTTGAGCCCTTCATCGATATCGAACGACAGGAGATCACGCTCAACATATCGGAAAGCGACCTTCAGTTCGATGGGGATACGACCAACATGGACGATACTGATCCCCTCCACATTAGCGCCCATGTAGAAGGGCTCTCGGAACCCTTCGGAACATCTCGAAGTGGGGGTGAAGAGGGTACGACCAACGTTTTCGTCCGCAGGCATTGGGACCCGTTGGTCCCGTTCAAGACCGTGAAGAGGACCATAGTGCTCGAGGATGCCCAGAAATGGGACACCGATCTCAAGGTCATCTTCCCTAGCGGCTGTGGGGTCAAGGCCTGGCTCGGTAACGGAAGCGATAGTAAGGAGATAGGTTTGGAAGTAAGGACCGAGGGGGCTTATCCTACAATTCACATCGACGCAGGTTCCGTGGCCTGGGACAGGATCTTCCTAGAGATCTCCATGGCCGGTTGGTTCGGGTTCAATAATGTCCTGGTCTGCTTCGCCACAACCATCGGAGCCATTGTGCTCCTGCTCCTCCTCCTGGTAGTGACAATGATATCAAAGGTCCGAAAGGCAAGAAAGAAAGCGAGAAAGGGAAGGACCGAAGGTTCTGAGAGCGAACTGGATGGGGACGATGGTCCTCGTAAAGGAAAGGGATATGGTCATGGTCCGAGATCTGGGGGTAGCTCCAGCAGGTGATCGGGACCTGCCCGCTGAAGGTCGATCCTCACTGGACCTGGCTGGATGGTCGGTGACAACAGGAAATATTTAAATAAAAGTGACCGTATCAGCCCTCCCACACCCCCCACTGGGTGGTGTATTCTCCCTATCCAGATGATGCTGGAGGCCAAGGATGACGACGGTCTACGATGTTCCCCCCGAGAACCTCATAAAGAAACTGGCTGAGAAGCTCAAGGCCATTGAGGTATGCAAGCAACCCGAATGGGCACCCTTTGTAAAGACAGGTGTGAACAGGGAAAGGGCCCCGGTGGATCCCGATTGGTGGTACATCAGAGAGGCTGCGATCCTGAGGAAGGTCTATATCAAGGGACCGATAGGCACCATGCACCTCCGGGCGGAGTTCACGGGTACCAGGGATAGGGGTTCTAAACCGAATATAGCAAAGATGAGCTCGGGCTCCATCGTCCGGACCGCGCTCCAGCAGCTTGAGGAGGCCCAGCTCCTAAAGACTGTCAAGGGAAAGGGTAGGGAGGTAACGCCCAGCGGCAGGAAGCTCCTTGACAATACGGCCTACGAGGTCTTGAAGGAGGTCATCAAGGATCATCCCGACCTCGGGAAGTACTGATGGGCATTGAAGGAACGGACCGGAGGAATGGCAGAGGATGTCAGATGAGGACCCTGAACTGGAGGCCTTGAGACAGAGGAGGTTCGCACAGCTCCAAGCTGCGAAGGACCAGGAAGCGGCCTACAGTAAAAAGGCAGAGGAGATGGAGGCCCAGAAGAAGGCGGTCCTGAGGACCGTACTTTCCCCCGAGGCAAGGGAGCGCCTTGCAAGGGTGAAACTGGCATATCCTGAAGTTGCCACCTCTCTCGAGAACCAGCTCATTACCCTGCACCAGACCGGAAGGCTCCCAGGCCCGGTTAACGATGAGACCATGAAGAAACTGCTGGTCCAGGTCCAGCCCAAGAAAAGAGATATTCAGATAGTGAGAAAGTGATGGATATGGCAAGCCACAAACCCTTCGGGAAGAAAAAGAGGCTCATGAAGGTGCTCAACCGCAACAGGAGAGTTCCAGCATGGGTCATGCAGAGGACCGCCAGGAAGTTCACGAACCATCCGAAGAGGCATACCTGGAGAAGGAGCAAGCTCCAGAGGTGAGATTTGGGGGTATGTTGAATGGCTGAGGATACTGAGGAGAGAATAATGATAATACCCTTGAGGAAGCTCCTTCTCTCGACACCCAGGACGAGGAAAGCCCATAGGGCGATCAGGGTCATAAAATCACATGTCGCACATCATATGAAGGCGAAGCTGGACGATATCTGGCTGGACACTCATATTAATGAAGCGGTCTGGAAGAGGGGTATAGAGAACCCCCCGGCCAGATTGAGGGTCAGGGTCGTCAGGTTCAAGGACCAGGACCTTGTAGAGGTCTCTATACCAGAGGAGTGAGCGAGCTCCAGGGAGGGTCCCTCTATGCCAGTGAGGACCGCAGATCTGAACGGAAATCCTTACATAGGCGTTTTTTGCAGGGCCCTCTCCTCTTCCCTGCTCTGCCCTGCAGAGACCCCAGAGGACCTCATGGCA
Organism: uncultured Thermoplasmatales archaeon; assembly: GCA_964563055.1. Taxonomy (GTDB): domain Archaea; phylum Thermoplasmatota; class Penumbrarchaeia; order Penumbrarchaeales; family Penumbrarchaeaceae; genus JALOTP01. The sequence continues at coordinate 21,515 of CAZLVP010000017.1, forward strand.
CTTGCCGAGGATACGCTGGGGTACAGAGCGGTAAGATGCTCATTGGGCGGTACCAACCTCCACGGTTCGCTCATAGCTTCAAACCGGAACGGGGCCATAGTACCTCATTTCATCTCCACCGATGAGCTCTCGCAGGCCTTGAAGGAGGCCGGTGTCATCGAGGGTGAAGGGTCTTACACCATTGCATCATCGGAAGACCCTGTTACGGCATGGGGGAACAACGTCCTTTGTTCCGACAAGGTAGCATTGGTCAACCCAGAGGTGCATAAGCGGTCCCTTAAGCTCATAGAGGATGTGTTAGGGGTCGAACCTGTGGTAGGGACGATCGCCGGTGTTAGGACGGTCGGATCGGTCGCAGTTCTGAACTCCAAGGGCATGGTCGTACACCCGAAGGCCAGAACGTCAGAGCTCGAAAGGCTCAAAGAGCTCTTCGGGGTCGATGTCCAGATATCTACGGCCAATTTCGGGTCTCCTTATCTGGGTGCCTGCATGGTCGCCAATGATAGGGGCTGTCTGGTGGGCAGTAAGACCTCAGGGATAGAGCTCAATAGGATAGAGAACACACTGGACCTTTTCTGATCCCAGGGTACTTCTCAACCGCCATAGCGCCGCTTCCTGAGCTGATATGACCTTACGGCCTTTAGGAACTCCGTGAACGTGAGCCCGGGCCAGTAAACATCCGTGAAATAAAGCTCAGAATAGGCCAACTGCCAGAGGAGGAAGTTGGATATCCTGACCTCGCCCGATGTCCTGAGCACAAGGTCCGGGTCGGGCAGATTCGCCGTATAGAGATAGCTGGACACCAGCTCTTCGTTGATGCTCTCCCGTCTCACCTTACCTTCTTCAACATCGTGGACTATAGAGATGATGGCGCTTACCAGCTCCTCCCTCCCACCATAGGCGACAGCGAGGTTGAAGAAGTAGTCAGAATAATGGCATGAGGTCTCCTCCGCCTTCCTAATGGATTCCCTTACCCTGTCAGGCAGGAGCTCCTTCTGACCTAGGACCGAGACCCTGATACGGTTCCTGTGCACCCTCTCATCGTTGGCGATCTTGAGGAAGTTCTCCTCGAAGAGGGTCATGAGAGTATCGACCTCTTCCCTGGACCTCTTGAAGTTCTCTGTAGAGAACGCATAGACAGTCAGTACCTTGATCCCAAGGTCCACGCACCATTCCAGCACATCCTCGAGCTTGTCCCTTCCCATAAGATGCCCCTGGAGCGATTCCCTCCCCAGGTCCTGGGCGAACCTTCGGTTACCGTCCATTATAATGGCCACATGCCTTGGGACAGGGTTCTGGAGGACAAGGGTCTTCAACCTCTCCTCCTTGGCCTTGATAAGACCTCGGGATATGGACCTCGAAATGTCCGAGAAATCCTCGTCATCGTCCGGCATCTTTTCCCTGACCCCGTTCTCCAGCAGGTTTCGATTATCTAAAACTTTCCCGTGGGTCCCTCAGTCGATTTTATCTCCATTGTCCCCCTTCGTGCTCTGATGACCGCCTATATAGATGGTGACCATGTCCTAGAGCAGGACCCTTCCGTCTCTTCCACCTTGATGAACAAGGGATGCTTCGGCACCATCAGGCCCGATGGTCTCCATCTGACGTTCACGGAAGCTGCCTATCTGGTCGGTGCTGGTAGACTGGAGGTCCGCTCCTCATCCAAAGGACGGACCCTTGGATTGATGGACCTTATAAGGTCTGGAAAACGTCATGAGGAACGCTTCCTCGAGAACCTATTGGTGTTCAGGGACCTTCGCAGCAGGGGTTTGATGGCCAAGGAAGAGGGAGATGACCATTTCCTGGTCCGTCCCAGGGGGACCAGGTCATGCAGGTCCGACCCTGATTCATGTTTCATTGTCCGACGGGAATCGGACGCTGCGGACCTGATCGAACTTCTCGGGGGAACTGTCAAAAGGGGTAAGGGTGGCCTAAGGACGATCGTCTCCGTGGTGGACGGGGATTGGGATATCACACACTATGAAGCAAAAGAGGCTTTGAGACCATCAAGGAGGGTGAAGGTTCGTGATGCCCCTCTCAAAGGTTCCCTTAGTAGGGATCTGGTTACCGACGATGTGACCATGGCCATGACCAAAGATAGACCGGTTGCAGGTCCGGCCTCGTTCATGGGCTCTGACGTTGATGGTGTCCTATTGATGTCCATCGATGAGGGGGCCTTCCTCTACGGGATCGGACCGCCGGAGACCGGTCCGGGAACCATCTTCAAACATCTGACCTTTAAGGACCTGCTAGGCAGAGGCTGGCTTCCCAAGACCGGGTTCAAGTACGGGACCCATTTCAGGGTCTATACCTCCGGGGGTATGGATGGTCATTCAGAACTGCTCGTCCACTGTCTCGGTCCTGATGAAAGGCCTACCTGGGAGGCGCTTTCGAGGGCCATCAGGCTCAGTCATTCCGTCAGGAAGAGGATGGTGTTCTCATTACCTGAGAGAACGAAGGACGTTGAGGTGGTCAGACCGAACTATATCGAACTTGAATGGACCAGACCTTGATCAAAGGGCCCTTGGACACCATGGACTTGACTTATTCCATCATCCCATAGATTTGGAGGGCCTTCAGCAGGTCCTTGACCGTCATGGATGGACCTTTGTAATGGTCCTAGGTGGTCTGTTTCTTCTAGTGATAGTGGTAAAATGGATATATGATAAATCCACTTCTTTCTCAGGTTCGAACGGATGAACTCTGTTCTAAAGGAATGATCCCTATGTACACATTAACAAAGGTCGATGGGGAAAAGAGGGGCGATATTGTTCTGTATGCTCTCAGCACATGCGTGTGGTGCAAAAAGACGAAGCAGTTGCTTTCGGACCTTAAGGTCGAGTACAACTACATATTCGTCGATCAGCTGGACAGGAAGACAAGGGACGAGGTTGAGGAAGATATGATAAAATGGAACCCGCGTTGCTCGTTCCCTACCATAGTCCTGAACAACCAGAGATGCATTGTGGGTTACCAAGAGGGCGATATCAAGGAGGCACTGGGCCTATGAGCGAGAGGGGTGGGCCCACTGACCAGGAAGCGGCCACCCTCAGGGACAGATTGGAAAGGGATGCGAGACAGAGCGGATACAATCTGAACCCTGATAAGGATTTCACCATGGACCTCGCCAGGGGACTGCTCACCAATGAGGCCAGATATGGTTACTGGGCATGCCCCTGTCGCCTTGCGGACGGTATCAAGGTCAAGGACCGCGATATAATATGCCCCTGTGACTACAGGGATAAGGACCTCGGTGAGTTCGGTGCATGTTATTGCGCCCTCTATGTCGATGATGATATCAGGGATGGCAAGAGGTCTCCTTCGCCCATACCGGAAAGGAGGCCATCTGAGGCCGAAAGGTTGCGTTCAGAACAGGATACCGAGGTTACAGGGAACATGGGACCTGGTCCGAATGAACTGAGATTACCTGTTTGGAGGTGCGCCGTTTGTGGCTACCTCTGTGCTAGGGAGGAACCCCCCCTAGTATGCCCGATCTGTAAGGCAAAGAAGGACCGTTTCGAACGTTTCATCTGAGATAAAAAGGGGCTTTCAGTTGAGAAATGCCCCATTATGTACTCCTTTATGTCCAAAAACGCTTCAGTTGGCTAGAATCCCTAGTTTCACGTAGGTTTTTAATTGATTAATGATACCTTCATTCATCATACCAGATATTATTGAACATGAAAGAATTAGTTTAAAAAAAAAGGGGGGAGGGTTTTTTCACCCTCCCCCTATGGTGGTCTTCGGGACACGATCATCCCATATATTTCTTCCAAAGCTCCACTATGGGCTCATAGCCCCATTGGGACCTGGAGACCCTCATGAAGGCCACATAGATGACCAGTATTATGGCGACTATTATAAGGGCATACCACCATTCGAACCATGGTTCGGCCTCCTTAACGGTCGCCTGGGTCTTTAGCTTGTTATTGGTCTCCTCGGATTCCATGATAGCGTTGGTCGGGTCAAGGTAGACCTCGAATTCCTTGGAGCCCTTGCTATTGAGCTCGTACGTGATGTTAGTGTAGACGGTCTTGCCCTTAGCGATGACGATATCGACAGACTCGTTCTTTATCGTCCTGCCGTTCATGGTGACCTTGACGTACCACGTTGTGTTCTTTGGCGTATCGACAAGACCATTGTTCTTTATCCGTATGGATATCTTTGCCTTATCGCCCTCCCGAAGCTTGGTCTGCTCCGGTTTCACGAATGTGATCGCCTCTATCTGAAGGTCGGGCCCTCCCACGAAGATGGTCTTCTCGTACCAACCCTTGAGCTGAGAGGGGTCCGAGACTGTCAGGTTTATCACCCAGTTCCCAGGTTGTTCGAACGTGTATTCCAGGACCTTGCCCGTACCGATCGTTACCTGCGTAGTGTAGTTCGTCCCGACCTTGTACATCTGCCAGGTGTAGTTCACAAGAGCATCATAGAGCTTTCCAGTGGTCCTTGGGTCGTAGGACTGCGAAGCGTTGAACTTCACCTTCGTCCCTATCTTCACATCGGTCGGGGTCAGAACGAACACGGGCAGGGGTTTGGTTATGTCCCTTACCGATATAGTCCTGTTCTCCAGTTTCAGTTCATTGCCTGCTGTGTCCTTGATCATCAGCGAGATATTGTAGGTCCCCGGGTCTGCGAACCTGTGTTTCACAACCTCGCCGTTCAAGTTCCCACTACCATCGCTGAAGGACCATATATGGTCTGCAATGGCCCCGGTGTCATTCGCGGTGGATGCGTTGAACTGGACCAGAACGTCCTCATCGATGGTATAGGGGGCCTCAAGGAAGACCTTCTTCTCAGTGTTATAGAGCGTGTAAGTATCGATCGTGGGTGCTTTGGAATCGGGCATTAGATAGATCCAATCCTTGGTGGACCTCAATCCTGAAGAGTCCTTAACCCACAGGGTGATGTTGAAATAAGTGTCTGAATGGGCAGCGAACTGGAATATTATCTGCTCGGAAGCTTCCTTGTCCCCCACCTTGGACCCCTCGAGGAGGGTGATGGATGCGGGCAGGTCCCAGTTGTACTCGATGATATTCCCAACAATGTCCTTTGAGTCCTTGCCGGTCAGAGTGATGTTCTGGTCCACCTTGACGATAAACTTCTTTGGGTCGACCCTGTAGAACTTGTTGGAGTCCTTGAAGGTCAATTTGGCCTCTGGGGCCTTCTTCACCTTGGCGTTGAGCTCAAGAGGTTCCTTCACTATGAGCCTGCTCGTGTTCCCGGCCGGGAAATCGGCCTTCGTTCCGAAATCACCAAGGATCTCATAGTTCACTGGAAGCACTATCTCGACCGTTTCGTCTTCAAGGACAGAAAGGACCTCTATCCTGAGGTCATCGTTCGCCTTGTACCCGATATCTCCATCGTAGGAGACCGAGATATCGACGACAGGGTTAACCGATGCTTCAAAGGGATCGCCAGCAAGACCTGTCACACCGACCGTGTAAGAGGCCAGGTCAGCTTTGTAGGACTTGTCGTTGACCAATAGGAAATCCTCAGTATCTATCCAGGCTGGTCCGAACCCTGCAAGTGCGTTCTCGGTCATCAGCTCCTCGGAAGCGGACACCTCCAGCCATGAGCTGGTGTAGAACTTGCCCGCTATCTGCATCCTTGGGGTCCCGAAATCGTTCGAGGAACCATAGAGCTTGGAGTTCGCATCAAGGGTCCAGACCGTGGTAAGTTGTGGGGAGGTTATCCCGGACTCACCGGTGAGGTCGAACACTGTGACCTTTGAGGCCGGTGTCTTGATCTTGTTCATCTCGAAGACCCTGTTGGGAGGCCTGTAGTAGTTATCACCAACGCTCAGGTCGATGTCGGGGAGCCAATAGCTCTCATAACCATTGGCCTCGATAAGAAGATGGAACACAGAGGGGTATAGTGGAATGGAGAGCGCTCCCTCCTCCATGGTATCTTGTGGGACAATATGTCCGTTGATACCATCCCAAATGTTGACGGATATCCCCGAGACGAGGGTTGTTCCGTTCATCACGCGACCCAGGACCCTATATGACCCCTCATCCTCGGCAGGTTCAGCGGTCAGTTCGACCTCTATGTCCTCTGTCCCGTTGATATCTACCAAGGTACTGTAGGTAAGCCTGTCCTGTGAATAGACGAGCATGTGGAGCTCGTCTGTCGGGCAGGAGATGTTGGCGAACCCTTTGGGCGTGGTCATGCCCTTAAGATGGGCGCCACCGTCACCGAACAGATGCACCGTTGCACCCTCGACCGGAGAGCCCTCATACGTCACATGGACCCTGGCCATCCCGCTCTGGCTCACCTTTGTGAGAGTGATTATTATGGCCGGGACATCATCCATGTCCTGTGTGAGCTTGAGGACCATCTGCGGGTCCGTTGGAGGTGTGAACCCATCGGCCGCGGCGAGCACCTGGTATGAACCTGGTACGACATCGGCCTCGAACCACCTCAGCTCGGAGTTCCAGAAAAGTGTGGTGACCTTACCGGTGTGGACGTTCACGCAGGAGACCTTCGCGGTCTCAATGTTCTCCTCTTTCTGGTTCTTGACCAGGACCTTCAGATTTGCCATTCCCTCGACATTGGCACCGGCCGGTGCTATGAAAAGCCCAGCCAGTACCAAGGAGAGCACCAAAATGATGCCCACCGTCCTTGCTCCAGTCGCATACGACATCAGATATCCTCCAGATTGCGTGAACCAATACCAGGTTGTAACCGATTCAAGCCCCCAATATCGTTTTCATATTTAGCATTTGTTCGTGATGGGCCTGTCCGGGGGTTCGGGCACCTGGGTATCACCGGACCCGTCCCCGTTATCTGTTATTCTTATTTAAAATCGACTACAAGACATTTATATACAGCACTTCAAAGGTGCAATGGGGTACTTTCCGAACGTCGATCGTTTCATAAGGCTGGAAGGGGTTTGAAATCCCCAAGGATAATGTCACCAGTGAATATATTCGACAGCCTGTGGAACAAAGTATCTTTCTTGCTGGTCTGGACCAAGGCATGGGATAGCACATCCCTTATGTCCGATACGGCCACGATCTCCACCTTGCCCTCGTACCTGTCCTCAAGGAGGACATCCTTGATGTTGGCCTTCGGTATGAGGACCTTCCTTATCCCGCTCTTTGCGGCCGCCTCTATCTTTGCGGTAACCCCACCGACCGGTAGGACCTCACCCCTCACAGAGAGCGAACCGGTCATGGCCACGGACATGTCCACCGGGACCTCCTCAAGGGCCGAGATAATGGCAGTAGCGATGGTAACAGAGGCCGAATCGCCCTCGGTCCCCCAGGAGTCAACGAACTGTATGTAGAGGTCGTAATCGGATATCTCCTTCCCGGTGATCTTCTTGATGAGGGCCGAGACGTTCTGGACGGATTCCTTGGCTATCTCGCCCAACTTGCCTGTGGCTATGATCTTACCCTCCTCCTTGGAGGAGGCCCGGGTGACCTCTGCCGCGATCCGAAGTACCATACCAGACATCTCTGAGAGGCTTTCGTCCCCCTGCATGACAGCAAGACCGTTCACAAGGCCTATCTGCTGTCCGGAGGTGACCACCTTTGCATATTCGCTGCGCTTCCTCAGGACATCGTCCGCTACCTGCTGCTCCAATGACCGTGAAATGGCCTTCCCCGATATGAGGTCGGATTTCGTCACTAGATGATGACCCTTTTCCTTAGCGATGTCCCCGGCCGCCCTGACCAGACCGCCGAGCTCTCTGAACCTAAGAGAGAGCTTGCCCCTCACTCCACTGCGTCTTTGGGCCTCACGTACCAACTCAGCTATCGCACCTGCCGTGAAGTGCGGGATCTTCCCGTCCTTGACGACCTCCTGCGCAATGAAACGGACTATGTTCAGCCGGTTGTCCGCTGTATCTTCCATGATGTTGTTGACGTATACCTCGTAACCGTAGCCCCTGATCCTCGACCTTAGGGCCGGGTGCATGCCGCCATACCTTTCCCCATCGGCCCCTCTCTTTCCGTATACCGAATCAAGGTTGCCAGCGGCCACAAGGATGAAGTCGCAGGGAGCGGGCTCGGTCTTGACCATGGCCCCGGCGGACCGCTCTGATTGGCCATATATGGGGAACTCCTTCTCCTGCATGGCGGTCAGAAGGGATTGCTGGGACTCTGGTCTCAGCAGGTTTATCTCATCGACGAACAGGACCCCCTTGTGGGCCTTGTGTATAGCACCCACCTCGACCCTCTCATGGGGTGGCGTCTCGAGCCCTCCGCTCTGGAACGGGTCGTGCTTGACATCCCCAAGAAGAGCGCCCGAATGCGCCCCAGTCGCATCAATGAATGGGGCCGTTCCTGCCTTATCATGGCCGTTGAGCAGTTTAGGTATCAGGTCCTCGTCCTTCTTTGCCATTGAGAAGAACCTGGAGAAGATGAAGACGGCCACGGCCGCCATGATCCCGAAGACGATTATCATAGGGTCCTGTTTGTAAAGGAAGTAAGCGAACGTTATCACGATTATGGCCCCGATGAGCAGGAACTTCCAGGAGCTCTTGCGCTCCTTCTTGACCTGGGCCTGTGCCTTTTGGGCCTTTACGATCTCCTTTCCTTTCCCGGCGGGGACGGTCCTTATCCTGGGCTCGTTCGAATCCTCCGGATTGGGATAGACGATGAGGTCCTCTAGCTCCTCCAAGGGAAGGTGTTCGGTCATGGACCTGGCTATCATGGACTTACCGGTCCCTGGGTCCCCTATAAGGAGCAGGTGCCTCCTCTGTTCGGCGGCCTTCTTAGCAACTATGACCGCCTCATCCTGGCCGATGACCTGGCCCATCATATCCTTTGGGACCTTGATGTCCTTGGTGGACCTGATGCCCTTCTCCTTGAGCCACTTCTCAAGAGAGGATATGGTTGCGAGACCTTCATCTTTTACGGCCAATCGGAGCGCCTTCCAGTGTTTTCTATTGGGTACCTAAGACCAGGGACATAAAAAAGGTTTCCCCCAAAAGATATGACGATAGCCATGGTGAAAAGGTTAATTAAATATCCTGCACCTCCAAGCCATGTGAAGGGGCGCATGTTCGGTCCGGTTAAGCGGACCGCGGGGGCAAGGCGGTATCGCTCTGAAGACCCTTTCATCAACTGGCTCTACCGGGACCCGAGGAGGGCAGCTTCCCTGAGCGTTCTGTTCACCGTTGGTTCCATTCTTGTATGGTTGGTCATGGTCGTGGTGGTCCTCGTCTATTTGGCCATACTGATCTTCTAGGGACCTCAAAGGTCCATAATGCTCTGATATGCCCAGGTTAGCTCCTTTTTTGGGTCCTGGAACTCCTCCCTGCCATGGCCAGGATGGAGGCTTCTGGCATTCCAGCTTAGAGCTCGTGAAAGAGAGCGTTTCAGCTCTTCCAGGTCGCCTCCAGGCAGGTCCCATCGGCCCACCCCGCCATCGCAGAACGCAAGGTCGCCGCAGAAAAGCGCTCTATCACCTCGGTCTATCAAGGATATCTGCCCCCTGCAGTGGCCTGGAGCTGGATGGACCTCCAGCTCAAGCTCCCCCAACCTCACATCTGCCCCGATCTCCTTGACATCATCGAAGGGTTCAAGGTCGCATCCGAACAGCCCTGCGCCCGAGTAGATGTCATCTCCCTCTCTCAGGATCCGGCAACACTCGCCCGAGGCCAGGACAGGGACCGATAGGGCTGAGGCAATGGCCTTACTTCCGCCACTGTGGTCGAAGTGCTCATGCGTCAGGAGCAGTGCCCTGACCTCCCTGCCCTGGAGCTGGTCCCTGAGGGTCCTAAGGACGTTCTTTGTGGACATCCCCGTCCCGGCATCTATCAAAGCGGCATCGCTGCCTTTGGAGACCAGAAAGATGTTCGAATCGAAAGCTCCAGTTACAGGGACCCGTAGCGTCACCAAACGGTTCACTTCTCCTTTCCTTGAAAAAGGCCATGGTTTATTAGTTGAAATAACATTCGTTGTACTATGGACGACCCCTCGATAGGACCCTATGTGATCCCTGTGGACCTTATGAAAAAGGTCCTCTCTGAGGTCGCACCTGGTCCTTTGGAGAGAGAGAGGGTCCAAGGGATAGCGGAGAGGTTGCTCCAGGTGACAAGGGAGGCAATACTGGCTATCGGGGCCGAAGGGGTGGAGCCTGTTATCGCTGGTTCTGTGGCCAAAGGGACCTATTCCAGGTCCCCTGACATAGATATATTCCTTCTCTTTCCAAAGGACACCCCCAATGCCACCCTCGAAAAGACCGGCCTTGAACTCGGTAAGAGGGTGCTTGACTCCCCTGTAAGGAAATATACACAGCATCCCTATACGGCCGGGACGTTCATGGGCATGCCTTGCGACATGGTGCCATGTTTGAAGATCGGTAGGGGCGATAGTGTTCGGACGGCCGTCGACAGGACCCCCCATCACGTGGAATATATCAATTCGACCCTCGGACCGGAACAGAGGGATGATGTCCTGCTGCTGAAATCCTTTTTAAAAGGGATAGGCGCCTATGGCGCCGAGGACACCGTGAGAGGCTTCAGCGGTTACCTTGTGGAGCTCCTAATAATTGCTTGCGGTGGTTTTGAGAGCACCATCCGGACCCTATCATCTATACGGACGGTAATGGAGCCCCCGTTCTTCACCGAGGAGGTCAGCGATCGGCAATGGCTCTCCGAGGGACCTATCGTAATGGATGTGGCTGATGGTAGATCGCCCTTGGACCCATTTTCCAAAGGGGTCATTGCCAAAGGTTTCCCGAGGGAGCCATTGGTAATCGTCGATCCCGTGGATATCAGGAGGAATGTCGCCTCCCCGGTCTCTTCCCAGACGCTTGCCCATACCATCAGATGTGCAAGGTCTCTCCTGATGAGACCGTCCATAGAACTCTTCCATCCTTTTTCAAGGAGGCCCATAGACCTTGATTCTGTCCCTACGAACGACATAGGGCAACCGAGGTCCTCAAGGCCTCTCATCTGCAGCCTTCCGGAAGGGAACAGCAGTATAGTGGCGACCCAGCTGAGGCGGGTGCTCAACACCAGTATCTCCTCCTTAAGAAGAGAGGGGTTCACGTCCCTTTCCATAGATCTCTGCATGGTCTTCCCGAGGGGTTCGGTCATCGATCAAGGGTACACAAGGGCAAGATGGGCCTTCATCTCTTCGAAGGTTGGATCACCTATAGTGGCCATGAGCATAACGACGGACCCGATCGAACTAAGCCCGACCAGAGAACATTGGGGACCACCCTTTGATAATCCCAATGCCTCGGATTTCAAAGCAAGGTGGGGAGAGCGCACGATGCAAGACCCAGCGACCGGATTGTTGTTCACCATCGTTCAGAGGCCGTTTACACGTTCCATTGAGCTACTACAAGAGGCATGGGTTCAGAATGTTCGCGGACTGTTCAGTGGTTCCATAATCGAGGTCCCCTCGGACGAAGGACTTGAAAGGTCGCTCGCTTCGGTCCTGACGAGCGAACGAGACCGTTGTGGACATTGGCACATCACATCGACATGACCGCATCCGGGACAACATTAATTATCGAACGTGCCTTTACTCGCACCTCTACCCGTTGCCCTTGGCGGGAAGTGGAGCTGAGAAGCTTGCCCATAGAGCATACCGATCCCTGCACCGACATGGATGAGACCTTACCGGAACTCAGGGCCAGTGCTAGGGAGGCCAGAGGCTGGGTCCTAAAGATGATCCACGAGGCTGGCTCAGGCCACCCTGGCGGCTCCCTCTCGCTCGTAGAGGTCCTGGTCACCCTCTACTCCAAGGTGATGAGGCATGACCCCGATAACCCCCTCTGGCCGGACAGGGACCGTTTGGTCCTATCAAAGGGGCACGGCTGCCCTATTCTCTATACGATCCTTGCCATGAACGGCTACTTTGACAGAGAGGAACTGCTCACCCTGAGGAAACTGGGCAGCAGACTACAGGGCCATCCAAGTATGAACAAGACCCCTGGTATAGACATGTCCACCGGTTCCCTTGGGCAGGGTCTATCGGCCGCTATAGGCATGGCAATAGGGGCGAGGCTCGACCGGCGTGACTATAGGACCTATTGCATCCTTGGAGATGGAGAGATCCAAGAAGGCCAGGTCTGGGAGGCAGCCATGGCGGCCTCTCACTACAAGGTCGACAATCTCTGCGCCATCCTGGACAGGAACAAGCTCCAGATCGACGGGCACACAGAGACCATAATGTCCGTGGACCCCATCGCCCCCAAGTTCCAGGCCTTCGGATGGAACACCATCGAGGTGAACGGCCACGATCTCAAGGAGCTCCTCAGGGCTTTCAAGGACGCTGCAGCCTTCAAGGGAAGGCCGTCCATCATCATTGCCAACACCGTTAAGGGAAAGGGGGTGTCCTTCATGGAAGGGTCGGTCAAGTTCCATGGCAAGGCCCCCAGCGACGAAGAGCTGGAACTGTCCCTTAAAGAGATCAGCGGGGGTGAGCAATGATGGAATGGAAGCTTAAGAACATGAGGCCCGGGTTCGGAGAAGCACTGGTGGAGCTGGGCAAGAAGTACCAGCAGGTGGTGGCTCTCAATGCCGACCTGTCCTCATCGACAACGACGCACCTCTTCGGCAAGGAGTTCCCCGAGAGGTTCTTCAACTGCGGAGTGGCCGAGCAGAACATGATGGGAATGTCTGCGGGGCTCGCCTCGACAGGTAAGATAGTCTTCGCATCGACCTTCGCTATGTTCGCAACTGGTAGGGTCTATGACCAGATAAGGCAGTCCATTGCCTACCCCAAGCTCAATGTAAAGATAGTAGCGACACATGCGGGAATAACCGTTGGTGGCGACGGGGCCTCTCACCAGATGCATGAGGACCTGGCCCTCATGAGGGTCCTTCCCCACATGACAGTGATAGCACCGGCCGATTACTGGGAGACCAAGAAGGCCGTATTGAAGGTGGCGGAAAGCCCTGGACCATGCTACATACGGATCGGCAGGACGGATTGCCCCCTCATCTATGATGAGAACTACGAGTTCAACATAGGGAAGGCCGATCTCCTGAGAGATGGTGAGGATGTCACCATCATCGCCGTCGGGCTGATGGTGTCCAAGGCCCTTGAGGCAGCAGAGATACTGTCAAAGGAGGGTATATCCGCCAGGGTCGTCAACCTGTCCACCATCAAACCTATAGACAAGAGGATGATTATCAGTTCCGCAAAACAGACCGGTGCGATCGTGACGGCCGAGGAGCATAACATGATAGTCGGTATGGGATCGGCCGTAGCTGAGGTCCTTGCCGATTTCGCACCTGTGCCCCAGAGGAGGGTCGGGATACCGGACGTCTTTGGCGAATCTGGTGAGTCCGAGGAGCTCATGAGGGCCTACGGTCTGACCGCAGAGAACATAGTAGAGAACGCCAAGATCGCGATTTCAATGAAGAGGTGAACGGAATGAAGTTGTTCCTGGACACAGCGAACGTAGAGCATATCAGAGAAGCGAGCAAGCTTGGGGTGATAGACGGGGTAACGACCAACCCCTCCCTGATAGCAAAGGAGGGAAGGGTCTTCAAGGAGGTCGTGAAGGAGATCTGTTCCATCGTTGACGGGCCGATATCGGCAGAGACCGTTGCCGAGGACGCAGATGGGATGTTCAAGGAAGCTAAGGAGCTCGCTAAGATCCACAAGAACATAGTCGTTAAGATACCAATGACCGCAGAGGGGTTGAAGGCCGTCTGCAGATGCAAGGAAGTAGGGATCAGGACCAATGTCACCCTGATCTTCCACCCTAACCAAGCCCTCCTTGCCGCAAAGGCCGGGGCAAGTTACGTCTCTCCGTTCGTTGGTAGGTTGGATGATGTGACAGAATATGGGATGGACATAGTCAGAAGGATAGTTGATATCTATGACAATTATGGGATCATGACCGAGGTCATCGTAGCATCGGTCAGGAACCCGCTCCACGTCCTTGAGGCCGCTGAGTGCGGGGCCCACATTGCGACCATACCCTATTCTGTCCTGCAGCAGATGATCAAGCATCCGCTCACTGACATAGGCATCCAGAAGTTCCTAGATGACTGGAAGAAGGTGCCCGGAAGATGAGAGGCGGAGACCTTCCTATAACCATGGTCGTCGGGACAGGGTCAAGATTGAGGGGCGATGATTCCGCAGGTCCTTATGTCATGGACCTGCTCAAAGAAAGGATGGACCTTGAGGGGTGCCCAGAAAAGGTCAGGCTCTCGCTCATAGATGCGGATGTGATGCCTGAGAACTACACGAAACCCATCAGGGAGAGCGGAGCGGAGGTCTGCCTTTTCATAGATGCGGTCGAGATGGGGTTCGCCCCAGGGACCCTGAGAAGGATACCTCCAGAGCTGATAGATGTGACAATACCATGTTCACACTCTTTGCCTATGTCCTATGTTATGGGCTATGTCGGTGAGAAGGTCCCAAGGGTCGAGCTCATTGGGATACAGATATCTGTGGTGGGTCTCTTTCATGAGATGTCCGACCCTGTCATCCTAGGATGCAAGGAGCTTGGTGACATCATATGGGAGGGGAAGGCATTGGACATTCCTCTTTTCTCCAAGGGTGAGATGACCGACAAAAGAGCGGAGAATTATTGTTGGTGAAGGGGTGGAACAAAGGACAGGTCCTCAAGCTTCGGCCTTCTTTTTAGGGACTCCCTTGACCTCAACGGTCGTTGCGGGCGAAGAGGCCTTTTCCGGGGCCTTCTGCTCTTTCTTCTCATCCTTCACGAAGTGTCCGGAGTCCAACACCATCATGTCCTTACCATACTTGTCTGTGTTTGCCATTATGAAGGTGTCGGACATCCTTATGCACTTCTTCGGACAGATATCGTTGCAGAGGGCGCAGAACGTGCAGCGGGCCATATAGAACTTGACCTTCCTCCCCTCAGGGACGAACTCAATTGCCATCGATGGACAGACCTTGATACACATCTGGCAGCCTATACATGCCTCCCTGTCGTACTCTATCTTGCCGCGGAAGTTCGGTGGCACCTCGACGGGTGGGTTGAGCTTGGCCTTTCCCTGCTCGACCTTCTTAAGCGTCCTGTGGACGCTCCCGGGATGGTTCTTCACGGGGAAGAGGTTGGTGGCAGGGTCGCTGAAGAACTGCTTCAGGAGCTCATAGAAAGCGTGCGTTACCATTCTTTCACCTCACAGAGTATCCAAATAGAGCATCACGGCACCCACCACCGATAGTGCGGACAGCGGGACCAGATAAAGCCACGAAAGTCTGTCTATCTTCAGCCTTGCGGCCCCGACCCTTATCACGGTCACAGCAAAGAAATAGACCAGTTCGATCTTAAGGAACCAAAAGATAAGGTCCACCCCGAACGCAGCCCAACCGGACAATGGGGTCCCTATCAGTTCACCAACGTTCCCGGAGATCCCGTAGGGGAAGAAAAGGGCGACAGCGAGAGAAGAGAACGCAACGGTCTTCACGGCATCGGCAAGGTAGAACATTGCGAGGTTGTTCCCGCTGTACTCAGCAAGTATACCTCCTCCTATCTCCGTTTCGGCCTCAGGGGCATCGAATGGGATCTTTGAGAGCTCAGATGGAATGATCAGGAAGAAGACCACAGCAAGCATCAGGAGGCCTATCACACCAAGGAGCCCGACCTCCCCCCAGAGGGGCTTTGAGGTCAGGTCCGACATCGAAAGAGGTTCGAGGCCGAGGTCCAGCTTCGAGAGCCTCCAACCAAGGGATAGTACTACCACTGATAGTGGTAGTTCATAGGACATCATCATCACCAGTTCCCTTTGAGCACCAACCGTAGCAAGTGGGGACCCGGAGGAGAAACCACCTATTGCCATCATGAGGCTTGGGACCGCCAGAAGGTAAACGACAAGGATGAGGTCGCCATAGCCTTCAAGGAGGGGCATCCAACCCTCGACCTTACCCGTTACCGGCCCCAAGGGAACGAAGAGGAGCAGGACCAGGGAGCTCACAAAGGCTAAAAAGGGAGCCCCCATGAAGCTCCAGCTGACCGCTCTTTCGGGGAGTATGTTCTCCTTCTGCCAGAGCTTGGCTATATCGTAGAAAGGCTGCATCAGAGGTGGACCCACCCTGGCCTGGAGCCAAGCAGCGAACCGTCTATCAAAGCCCTTGAGGACAAGGGATACTATAAGGACCGCCACCATTACGAAGGCGCCTGCCCCGAGTCGTATCATCGCTTCCAGGAACTCGTTCACGACATCAGCCCCCTGGACTTCTTGACGGAAAGGTCGTGCAGGACGGCCCAATCGACATCCCTTTCCCTACCGGTCCCGCTATCGACCAGTGTCACTCTGTCCATGCAGCCAATGCATGGGTCGATGGACGCGATTATTATGGGTATATCTGCGATCTGGGCATCCTTGAACATGGTGAGCCAGGACATTATGTTCCCATAGGTCGGGACCCTTATCTTCCATGCGTCCAGCTCCATCTTGTTCTTCTTGAGCCTGACATAGTGGATGTCCTCGCCCCTGGGCGCCTCGACCCTTGCGACCCCCTCCCCGTCTGCCATCCTGAGCTTTGCCATCAAGAGGGCCGATAGATTGGGTTCCGAGGTGATAGGACCCGAGGGGAGATTATCAAGGACCCATTCGCACATCCTTATGGCCTCGAATAGCTCAACGAGCCTCACAACGACCTGGGAATAGATGTCCCCCGTTGATTTGTAGCCTAAGGATTCGGGCGTTATCACCTTGAAGTCGTCGAGCATGTCGCCATAGCTCCCGTACGGCCAGGAGAACCTAACGTCCTTCTTCACCCCAGCTCCCCTTGTGAGAGGACCACAGGCGGAAAGCTTCAACGCGTTCTCCTTGGTAAGGACCCCTGTGTCCTGGGTCCTGTGGGAGATGGTAGGGTCTGTCAGGAATATGTTGAGGATGGTATCCTCGAGCTTCCTGTACCTTGCGAATATCTTCCTTGCCTTTTCCACCTGCTCGGGGGTGATATCCCTTCTCACACCTCCGAAGATGTAGTAGGAATAGTTCACACGGTTCCCGCATATTATCTCAAGGATATCCTGTACGTCCTCCCTCACCTTCCAGGTGTAATGGAGAATGGAATCGAAGCCCAGCTCGTGGCCAGCGACACCGGCCCAAAGCAGATGGGAATGTATCCTCTCGAGCTCGGCTACCAGGACCCTGAGGTAATCCCCTCTGACGGATGGGGTGATGTTCGCTGCATGCTCGACCGCCCTGCAGAAGACATACTGGTGGGCCCCGGAACAGATACCGCAGACCCTCTCGGCAAGGTGGAGAACCTGCAACGGGTTCCTTTTCATGCCCAAATATTCGACGCCTCTATGGTTGAACCCCGGCTGGATGTCAACATCCAGGACCCGTTCTCCTTCCATAGTGAACTTGAACATGGTCGGTTCCTTGAGAGCTGGATGGATGGGGCCTATCATCAGCGGATAGGGGGGTGCGTGAGCCATCAGGCCCCACCTCCTCTCTGCTTCTTCACGATGGGAGGTCCACCGGGTGGGAAGGGACGGTAATCGGCGATGACCTTGGTCCCGTCCCCGCCGCCGGACGGGTCCTGATGGACGTTCCGGACCAGCTTCTCGGGGCCGAACTCATCCTTTCTCCACGGATAGACCCCGACAGGGACGGCATGGACAAGGAACAATCTCCTGTTGTCCTTGATGCCGTCCATGGAAACGCCGAGGAACTCCTGCTTCTCCCGCTCGGTCGGGGTCACTGCAGGGTGGACGTCCGACAGCGAAGGGATGTGGGGGTCGTCCTTGGGGCACCTTGTACCTATGGTCACCGTCACGCCGTGCCCATGGGTCTCAGGATAGACCTCGAAATGGAACAGCACTTCGAGCTCCTCCCCTATGTCGGAACCGGAAGCGACGGTATGGTGCGGCCATCCGAAGCTGAGCAGATGCTCTGCGGCCTCAACGAACCGCTCACGCGTCACCCTGATGAATATCTGGTCATACCTTGTCCTCTTCACTCCGTTCTCGAAGGATTTGATATAACCGTCGAAGAGGTCACTACCGAACCTCTCTTTGAAGGACGTAAGGATCCCATCGGCCTTCATGTGCTGCTTCATTTCGCCTCCCCCCTTAGTACCTCGAGCTGCTTCCAAGCTTCCACCACGCCCATCGTAATTGCCTCCGGCCTCACCGGACATCCTGGAACATAGACGATTATCGCATGGGGGTCCACCTTCTTGATGAACTCATCGAAGGGCCCTTCTATGCAATATGAATCGTAGTAGACTCCAGATGTTGCCCCGCAGTTACCACAGAGCAGGACCGCTTTGGGCCCAGGGGTCTGTTCGTAGATCCTCCGGACCCTGTCGGCCATCTGTCTGTTGACCGGGCCGGTGACAAGTAGAACATCCGCATGCCTTGGTGTGCCAACGAGTTTGATCCCGAACCGCTCAACATCATACCTTGGTGTCAGCGCTGCGACTATCTCAATATCACACCCATTGCATGAGGCGGCGTTCACATGGAAGACCCATAGGCTCTTGTCGAAGGCCTTGTTGAGCTTCATGTGAGCACCTCCAGGAATGCGAAAACGGAAATCAGCAGGGCTGCAGTCGCTACGAACCAGAACATGTAGTCATTGAAGAGGGCAGAATGGGCCTTCTCGGTCGGTTTATAATATTTTGACAGGGCGGTCGTGAAGCCCCAATAGACATTGCTTGCCGGGACCACGATGGGCCTACCATCGATCTCTGTCGGGTTCCCGAAAAGATAGGGTTTCCTCCCCTCGCCCTTTGGAACGGTCCCTTTATTGCCCATCATGAACAGGAGCAACCCTATGGTCCCTGCCACAAGGACGGCCCCTAAGAACACTAGTGTGTTCCAGCTGCCGCTCCCCGTGAAGAGGGTCAAAGACCTGACGGTCTCACCCTCCATGTGCGTTAGGGCATTGACCGCAGGATCGACAAGGGATGTCACTACCAGGGATGGGAAAACAGAGAAGACGATTATCACTCCGCCAAGGATCGCCATACCTGTGAGCATCGATGCTGGGACCTCCCCACCCTTGAACTCGTTCTTCCTTGGCCCCATGAAGACGGAATAGAACACCTTGACGAAGGAAGCTAATGTCAGGAGCGAAACCAGCATTGCTATTGCGCCCACTATCGGATTGAACTTGAACACCGATTCGTAAATGAGCAGTTTGGATGCGAACCCGTTCATAGGCGGTATACCGGCGATGGCAAGGGCCCCTATTATGAAGAAAAGTGCTGTCAGCTTCATGTCCCGACCCAGTCCCCCCATCTTGTTCAGGTCCTTGGTACCGGTCCTATAAATGATGGCGCCGGCGGTCAGGAACAAAAGACCCTTGTAAAGGGCGTGGTTGAAAATGTGGAATATTCCACCCGTCATCGCAGTCCTGCCATATTCGGCGAACTGTGCGGTATCAAGTACAGCCAGACCAACGCCCACGCCCAGGAGCATATAGCCGGTTTGAGAGATGGCATGGTACGCCATGAGCCTCTTTATGTCCTTCTGGACCAGGGCCATCGTGACGCCCACGAACATTGATAATATCCCTAAGGCCACAAGGATGTAACCTAGTATGTGCAGGGTCTCTCCAGTCACGGTGAGGTTCGAACCGTATAGGGTGAAGCCGGTCCTGAATATCGCATAGAGGCCGGCCTGCGAGGCCGTTACGAACATGGCGGTGATAGGTGCCGGAGCCTCACCGTACGCATCGGGTGTCGCCATATGCATGGGGACCGAACCAGCTTTGAGGGCGAAGACCGTCACCATCAAGCCCAGCACGATCTTGTCCACCATCATCATGCTGGTATTGCCACCTATTGCTGCGGACAGGAACTTGATGTTCAAGTGACCGTACTGTCCATAAAGAAGACCTATGGCCATGAGGAGCATCAGCCCTGCAACGGTTGAGTACATGAGATACTTGGCAGCCCCTTCGAAGGATTCACCCCTGTTCGTCTTGAAAGCTGTGAGGGCAGAGAGAGATATGGATGATATTTCGAACCAGACGAAAAGGTTGAATATATCGCCCGTTAGGACCATTCCATAGTTCGCTGCAAGGACCAGTAGGAGCAGGGTGAAGTACTTGTCAAGTCCGGTATACCGTTTGATATAGGCCATCGAATAGATCACTGAAGAGAGGGCTACGACGGAGATCAGCACACCCATGAAGACCGCCATACCATCGACCGCGAACGCTATCCTGAGGATGTGCCCGCCTATGAGCGGGAACCTGCTTTCGCTGTCCGCCCCGAACACATAGTACCTCGTATCCATCCCGCCCTCTTTCATGACCTCGAAGGCAAGAATGAACATGACCAAGGAGGGGATGAGGACCCCCAGGAGGGCCCAGAGGTTCCTGATCTTTCCACCGAGCTTGGATATCAGGGGTGTTGCGAATGCGAACAACAAGGGAATTGCGACGATGAGCGCGGGAGCGTTGTTGATGAATGTATCGTAAGCGGACATCACTTCAACCTCCTCATCTCATCGGTTGTGGTTATCCCGAACTTCTTGTAGAGCTGCATCACGAACGATAGCAGGAGGGCCGTGGTGGCCACACCTATTACGATCGAGGTCAGTGTCAGGGCATGGGGAGTGGGCAATGAATAGGTAGGGTCTGTCCCTCCGAGGATCTGGGACGTGAACACCGGAGCAGAGAGCCTGTCACCATGCTTGTATGCAAGCGTGATGAGGAACAGATTGACACCCGTTTCCATCAAAGAAATGCCCAGAGCGATCTTGAGCAGGTTCTTTTTGAACAGGGCAATGTAAAGACCTATTGCGATCATTATCGCTACGACGAAGAAGGGTAGCTCATAGAGCATTTCACTCACCCTCCTTATTGACGAATGCGAACAGTCCCATCGTTACGATCACTAAAGTAAGACCTGCAACGACCTCCAATCCCACGGAGAGGTTCATTACCGAAACTGTCCCCGAAGAGAACAGAGGTGCCCAGTTGGGATGGGGGAAGCCTTCAATTCCGGGTATGACCTGGTTGAAGAACGGGATATCCGAACCAGCCAGGAAATTGAAGAAAAAATAGCCCGCGATCAATCCCAGGAAACCGGCCGATACGAAGGCAAGAAGGCCGAAGCTCTCCAGGTTGGAGAGGAGCTTCTTCCCCCATTTCTCGGCACCGAAGGCTACGAAATAAAGGGATAGGACAGATGCTATAAGGGCCCCACCCTGGAAACCGCCACCGGGTGTCAAGTGGCCATGGAGTATTATGTAGGCTCCGAATATGAATATGGGACCGAAGGCTATCTTGGTGATGGTCCGGACCACAGGCGACATCTGCATCACTGCCCACCACCTCCTTTGATCCTCCCTTTCGCACCAGCATCCTTAGGGATCGCCGCTCTAAGGGCCAGAAGGACACCGCAGACAGCAGAGAAGAGGACCGTTGCCTCACCAAGGGTATCGAAACCTCTGAAGTCGAAGACAATGGCAGTGACGGCATTGTTGGTCGAGGTCTCCTTACCCTGTGATGAATCAAGGAACACATCGTCCATGTAGGTCCTGTTAACTTGGACCGTGGTGTTGTCCTCACGGTCACGGAGCGTTATCCTTCCATCTGTCATGACGTCATCGTCATGCTCGTCCATGGGGTCACCGAAGTCCCTCATCTCCCAGAGGGCAAAGGTTATGAGACCGACAAGGGCCAGGAGCGCGACCAACTTGGGCCAACTGGCTGTCAATGCTCCTCCCTCCTTCTGGTAGCTTTTATAGCAAAAATGAAAATGGCCGTCGTGAGGACCGCTCCGACGCCGGCCTCGGCTATTGCCACGTCCGGGGCCTGGAGGATGAAGAACTCAAGGGATACTAGCAGAGAACATGCCCCTGCGGCTATGGCTGCCGATATCAGGTCCTTCATCATCACCACCATCAGGGCGGATGCGACTATTGACAGTAGGATGATCACATGGAACAGGTCGTAAAGGAGCGCGAACACCTCCATCATTTCACCTCCTCGAACTCATCAATGACCGCTCTCTCGGGCTCAATACCGGTCCTCCTGGCCGCCCTTGCTATGGCATGGGCACCGACCGGGTTCGTCAATAGGATGGCCACTAATGCGAGGAACGTATGGACCACAAGGACGATGAACGATGCCTTGTTCACCGTTTCGGCTTCCAGGTACCTGGTCACTCCATAGACCATCACGGCCAGGACCATGAACAGCATCCCGAAGGTGGTCCCCTTGGTCGCGGCATGGAGCCTAGTATATACATCCGGGAACCTCATAAGCCCGATAACTCCAAGTAAGGAGAAGAATGCGGACAGTCCTACCAGGACAAGCAACACTATTGTGATCACGTCCATATTCTCACCCCTCCTTCTCCTTGGTGTTCTCGATGTACTTGGCAATGAACAGCGTTGCCGCCCAGGAAAGCAGGGCGTAAACAATGGCGATGTCCACAAGGACTACCTGTTCATAGAAGGCTGACAGACCTATCATGATCCCTACGACCAGGGTGTTCATCGTATCGAAGGCCACCACCCTGTCGGGTGAGGTCGGTCCCAGGAATAGCCTGAGAAGAGCTATGATGACACCTATGCCCAGGAACAATACCCCTATTAGGATGGCCTCCCCCATTCCAAGCGTTGTCATTCCGCTATCCTCCTTGCCCAATCTGCGAAGGGTCCACAGACACTTTTGAGCTTTTCTTTCTCGTTCTTGGTCTCGGTAACATTGATCCAGTGGATGATCATGTCCCCGTTCTTCTCATCGATATCGACGGTCAGGGTGCCGGGTGTGAGAGTGATGGAGTTTGCGAGCACCGTCCTTCCCAGGTCGGTCTTGAGGTCTGGTTTGATCCTCACGATGCCCGGATTTATCCTGCCTGTAATGACCCTGTAGGCAACATCGATGTTGGCCTTGGCCAGGTAGAAGAGCCATACTGTGAAAGTATAAAAGAGGAACAAGATGAGCCTAAGGGGGTTCATCATCATGTTCTTGTTATCGGCCTTGCCCAACAGGGTCCTTGCTATGACTGCGGTCAACAATGCCAGGATGACGGCCGCAATGAGCTCCTGGGGGGAAAATAGCTGGGTGAGGAAAGTATCTCCAGGGCCCGAACCAGCCACAAGAAGTAGGTAGATTACCAGACATCCTAGGAAGATGGTTAAAAAGGTCAGCACTGCGCAGCCTCCTGCCCCCCAGGGTAGGGAACTAAAGCCCCAATATGCTTAAAATATTTAAACAAAGTGGATGAGAGGGAGGTCAGTTTTTCGACGATGTACGTAGCAGGTGTACATAGTTAGGAACGTCATATCTTAAGTCTCTATCACCACAAGGACCGAACCCACTTCAATGGTGTTCACAAGCTTGCCCTTGAACATTAGCTTCCGTGTCACTGTAGCCAACTCGGGAGTGAGGGTCACGTCCCCCCTGCCATCGCCCGGATCGAAGGTCACCTTCCCGTCCCGGTCCATGCGGTGAGCGAGCTCGGACGAGGCTTTCGGGTCCCTCAGGACCTTGAGGACCGCATTCACCCTGTCCTTGAAAGCTGGACCAAGCTCCTTGAAGACGGGGGAGAGTCCTGTTATCTCGGTCCTCAGGTCATCGGAGCTGCCTATAGTGACCTCAGAGGCCTTTACGGTACCCTTGATATCGTCCAAGGAGCCCTCCACCATTTCCTTGTTCTCGGTTATGAGCCTGATAGGGCCAATGGGTGCGCCAAGGGCTATCTTCCTCTCCGCTTTGGACCTTCGGATACCACCTACTATATCGGCTGCTTTCTGTCCGAGGGAGAGACCCTCAGGATCGTCCAGGACCGGCGTGGGCCATGAGGAGATATGGATGGACCTCTCCTCTTCGAACTTCCTGTATATGGTCTGATAGACCTCCTCTGCAAGGTGTGGCAGGAACGGGGCAAGCAATTTCGGTATGCCTAGACCTATCGTATATAATGTGAAGATGGTCCCTTCATCCTTGGTCCTCAGCCTGTGCTTCACCATCTCAAGATAGTGGTCCGCAACCTCGAGCCACATGAAGTCCACAACGGCCTTAACGGCTTTGTCGAACTGGTATGACCCCGCCGCTTCGGTCGCATCCTTGACCACCTGGGAGTACCTGTGCAGGACCCATCGGTCCACTGGTCGGAGGCTGGTCGGGTCCTTTCTCATCTTTTTCAAGATGGTCCCAAGCTTGCGTTCATCCATGCCCTCGAAAGCGCCGGAGACCAACCTCTCCATGTTGAAGAGCTTCCTTACCACCTGCGAACCCCTCTGGACATCCTTGATCCTGAAGGGATGGTCCTTACCAAGGGTGCAGGTGGCGGCATAGTACCGGATGGCGTCAGCACCATATTCCTTGTGATATTGGAGCGGGTCCACAGCGTTCCCTTTGGACGCATGCATGGGTGTGCCGTCGGGGGCCATTATAAAGCCGCCCATCATGATGTTCTCCCAGGGTTTGACGCCTGTTAGATAGAGGCTCCTTACCATGGTATAGAAGGCCCAAGTCCTGATAATATCATGTGACTGGGGGCGGAGGGAGACGGGATACAACTTCTTGAAGAGCTCATCGTCCCTGAGCCAGAATGCGCAATAAAGGGGAGATATGGAGGAGTCCATCCAGGTGTCGAACACCTCTTCTGAGCCCTTTAGGACCCCACCGCACTTGGGGCATGAGCTTACCGGTGGTGGGTCAATGGTCGGATCGATGTAGCAGGATTCTTCTTTTGGTAGGACCGGTCCTCCGCATTTCATACATTCCCAGACCGGGATCGGTGTGGCGAAGTACCTCTGTCTTGAGATGACCCAATCCCAGGTAAGGGAGTTGACCCAATCCCTAAGCCTTACCTTCATGAACTCTGGGTACCAGTTGACCTCATCGGCCATCTTCAATACCTCTTCCTTGATGTCGAGGATCTTCAGGAACCATTGGGGGACCTGGAGGAACTCTATGGTCGTATGGCATCTCCAGCATGTCCCGACGTTCTGGGGATTGTCCTTCTGGCCGACAAGGATACCCTTCTCCCTCATATCCTCGATTATGGCACTCCTAGCCTCCTTGAGGTCCATGCCATTGTACTTTCCTGCGAGCGCGGTCATCCTGCCGTGTTCGTCTATGCCCTTTTCCAGCTTGAGACCGTACTTGAACACCCAGTTCAGGTCCTCCTTGTCGCCTATGGTGCAGATCATGACCACGCCGGAGCCGTAGTCCATCTGGACCTTAGTATCGGCCACAACGGGGACCGTTTTCCCGAACACAGGGGTTATGAGGTTCCTGCCGACAAGGTCCTCATGCCTCTTGTCATCGGGATGCACTGCCACCAGCTGGCAGGTGCAGAGGAGCTCGGGCCTGGTGGTCGCTATCTCGACCTTCTTACCAGGCGCTCCTTCGACGTCGAAGAGGATGGTGTTGAGCTTGGTCACGTTGTCCTGGTATTCGACCTCGGACTCAGCAAGAGCGGTCCCGCATCGGGGGCACCAGTTAACTGGGTGGTTAGCTTTGTATATCCTCCCCTTTTCAAAGAGCCTTATGAACGAGATCTGGGTGAGCCTGCGGTAGTATTTGGCATCGGTCTGATAATAGACCGAGGGGTCCATTGATTCCCCGAATATTCGGAACTGCCGGGTCATCTCCGCTATGTTGCCCTCGGCGAACTCCTCGCAAAGCCTAGTGAACTCATGCCTTTCGGTGTCCCTCATCCGGATATTGTACTTCTTCTCCACACGGACCTCTATTGGCATGCCGTTCACGTCGAAGCATAGTGGAAACATGACGTTGTGACCTGTCATGCGTTTGTAACGGGCCGCGAAATCTATGTGGGTGTAGTGGACCGCATGTCCAGCATGGAGAGGGCCCGAAGCATATCTGGGTGGGTTGTCGATGACGAAGGGTGGCTTTTCGGACAGGGGATCGAACTTGTAAACGGCTTCCCTCTCCCAGAAGTCCTGCCAGCGTTCTTCCACCGCGTGGGTGTCGTAACCCCCGTCGGATGTCTTTGCCTCACCTTCGCTGTTCCCCTGGTTCCCTTCTGCCATCATAGCACCATGCCTGAAGCGCTTTCTCTATTCCGTGTTCCGCGAACGTTCCAGCCTAAAAACGTCCTTATATATAATAGGAAGGTCAAGCGATATCTTTAAACTACCTCCGCTCATCAGGATACGTGGCCGGTAGGTATTTGCTTCATTGCCTTATACTGCTGCTCCTGATAGCTCCCATGCTCCTCATAACGGTCTCCATACCCGCAGATGGACAAGGCACTACAGGAACTGCCAGCAAGAGGTACAAGGACAAACAGGAGGATGTCATCTCCGATGAGGCCAAGAGGTCCCTTGACCGCTTCGTGGACATAGAAGAGCTCGAAGGGGAGAAGGACAACGACTTCGATGAGAGGAAGTATATAGACCTCCTCTCGATGACCATCAGCGGGAACGACACCTACATCTCCTTCTCCCTTCTGACCTTCGGAGGCATCAGGGTCCAGAAGGAATACACCTACTCTGTCGCTGGGTACGCCCACAGGGACTTCAAGACCACCGAACCTTTCGATTTCATTCTGACGTTCAACGCAGGGAACTCCACCTACAAGAGATGGAGCGATGGCTCGTTCGTCCTGGATACCAACATATCATCCGTCAACATCGCAGGCAACAGTCTGAATTTCACCATGAACAGAGGACGGTTCGTTGTCGCATCAAGGACCACACCCCTCTTTGCCACTGGCATCGTCGTTCTTGATACTGGCGCAGGAAAGGCAAGGAGGATAGATCACGTCGAGACAGGGGACCTGGACAATGGTGGCTCCAAGAAGCTCGATGATACCACCATCATCATGATCCAGCTCGCTGTCTTTGGCTTCATATTCCTAGCAATAATGGTCCTCTGGAACGTGTGGGCCAGGAAGAAGGGGATGGACCAGGCCGGAGGTGTCTGTCCCAAGTGCGAATCGAAACTGGACTCGAAGCTGGAGTTCTGTCCATCTTGCGGTTCCTACGTCAAAGGGCCCATCTCCGATGTCGGGGGCGTGAAGCCAAGGATAGTCGAGGCCCCTGAGGAGCCACCTGGAAAAGAGGAGTGAAGTTCCTCAATAGAACTCGGATTGGACCTTGACCACTTCCTCACTTGTCGCACATTGCGAATAGGCCTCGAGAGGCTCATGGTTGGTCTCAATGAACCTAACGCCCCAAGTGTATATCGAAAGTAGGCTGTTGCAGAGCTCCTTCTCCCCAATGATGTAGTAGGATGCTGCTATCGCCTCTAGCGTCGAAAGCTCCCCCCACTTACCGAACTTCGTAGGGTTCGCTGCGAGCATCATAGGGAGGGTCCTGCCTTCGAGCCTGCTTTCCTTGTGGACCTTTATAAAGGCCTCTTCTGCCTTCTCCCATGAACAATCAACGGCAGCAAGACCGCGAGAAAGGACGGTACCTCTATCAGATGGTGATAATGCGACACCGGAAAATGGGTCAAGAAGTATGGCTCCCCGGGGTAGTTTCCTTGGTGATTCGACGAGGTAGGCCAAGCCTAGCCTTGATAACTTCCTTGCCGAACATTTCTTAGGGTCATCTTGCGAAAGGTGCAGGATGACTGGGACCGTTCCGTGTCTCAGGGGGCTTCCCCCAGAGGGACCAGAAGGCCTGAACCCATGAGGACCCTGGCAACGGGGTCCGGGATGGATGCTATGTCATCCTTCCGGAGCGTTATGCTCGTTCCATCGGGTAGGACGAAGGGATCGATGTCCTTAAGGACCTTGACCAATGACATCCCTTCTGGACCTCCATGGCATCTTTCCGATCTTACCTGGACCTGGATGGGGGGTGCCTTTGAGTGAACATCAACGTTAGGTTCCTTCTGGGGTCCTTTTGCGACATTGCCCTTGACCAGATCGTCCATGGCCGGAGTGGTCTTCATCATAGGTGGTCTCCTTGTCCCTTTATCTGGCTCACGAACCGGTTCCTCAACGAAATCGTCGGTCGTAGTATCAATACCGGTCTCTGCTGGTAGGGTCAGCTGTTTCCTTATGCTCGTATCGTACTTAAGCAGCCTTTCCCTGACCGTCTCAAGGTCCACTTTCAACGTATAGAACAGGTCGGCCTCGTCGCTGAGCATATTGACGTTCCTGCCCCGGTCCTCCCCCGGAGCTGCCTTGCGGGACTGGTTGAGCGCCAGGAGCACTATCTTTCGCTCCCTGGTGGCATATATCCGCTCAAGGACCTGGCGGGCCCTTTTCAGTCTCTCGGAGAGCCTGTAATAGAGCTCGTCAGGGGTCCTTCCCTGCTCGGGATCGCAGTTCTCCAGTTCTGCCAGAAGGGCCCTCAGCTGTCCTGAGGTCCTCTCGTAGAAATCGTCAGGTATCTTGCTCAAGGAGTTCGATGCTGTCTCGGCCGCTTGAACCTCTCCTAACCTCTGTATGAGGTCCTCCTCGTCCCTTGATCGGCCGTCCCCCGTCATCTCTTCGGCATCAGCATTACTGGGAGATAAAAATATTCATAGGTCCCTTGGACCGTCTCGGTTTTATATGACCAAAGCCCATTCTCCCTCATGCGCTCGAACTGGGTCGCCATCCTCATAGCCCTCTTGGGTACAACCCTTCTGTTCGTTGATGGGGCGGATGCGACCTCCGTATCCCTCTCCCTTGAGGATGACCAGTTCATCATATCCGTGGACCCTACCGACCCCGAACAGGGTTCGCTCGAGGTCGCGGGTTCGGTCCAGGTCACCGTGACGAACCTGCTCGAGACAGTGACCGTAGAACTATCGGTCAATATCACAGAGCTGAAGGGGGGTGAACCTACGGGGAGATATTGGTTGGGCGTCGCGACATACGGTTCTGGGGCCTTAGGTCAGTCCACAAAGGTCTTCAAGAGGAACGACGGCCCCGCGCCCTTCACGGTCACCATAGGACCCGAGCTCTACGATCCCAGTACGGACACGGACATCCCTGTCCCGCCAGGTCTGGGGCTAGACGTGGAGGGGCTCATGGTGGTCACGGCCGATTATTCTGGGTCCATAGAGGGGAAGAGGAGCTCCTCCGCAAGGATCTTCCCTGGTTCCTACCACCTTGTGAACCTTTCCACTCCGGACAATGACCTCGAGCTCAAGGCCGGGGACCTTATGAACAGGACCATCAGGGTGAAGAACTCAGGGAACAATGTCGAAGATATCATTATCGAGGCGGACCTGGTGGAAGAGCTGAAGAGCAGGGGGTGGAACGCGTCCATCTCGTTCAGAGGGAAGGACGGTGTCGAACCCGGTGAGGAGCTATTATCCGTCATTCATATAAAAGCACCAAGGAAGATAGAACAGGACGAGGTCCTGACATTGGATATGGTAGCATATACCTCAGGGACCGACCCCCAGAGCGGAGAACCGCTCTCATCATCCGAACTCAGTGTAAAGCTCTACCTTAGGAGGTCATCGCTCCCAGGTCCGGACGATGATGACGTTACCGATAACGACAACGATGGGACCGAGGAAAAGACCGACCCATGGATGGCACTCCTTGTGGTCGGATTAGTGATCGTTGTGATAGTCGTTCTGGTGATAATTCTCTTCAAGAAGGGCAGGGGCGGGGACGGGGATGAGAGGGACCCGCACAGCTCTATGGTCAGAATATGATGGTCCTGCAAGGTCAGGTCGTCATGATCCTAGCCTTTCCCCTTGCGACCAGAAAATATGCAAGGAATCTCGGGACATTTACAGGTCCTTGCTTCAGCTCGAAGTCCTCTCCACCCATGGTTATGGAGAACCCTTCGTTCAAGCTTACCTCCACAGGGTCCTTTCCCAATACGACCGCGTCCCTGAGGGGGTCGAAGGTCGGTAGGCGGTCCAATGGTACTGATACGACCCTGAACCCGGTCTTTCCGTGTAGGGAACCGGGACACCTGATCAATCTCTTGGTGTCGGTCGTCACAGGTTCGTCCGTCTCACCGCTGAGAGTGATAGAGGAGTAGCTCGCTGCGAACTTGAGGAAGTCCGCCTCTATAGGGTTCGTCGATGTTACCTGGAATAGATCCTCATCGAGCATTCGTCTGCAGGTTATTCCTCCAGCCTTCTCGAATATATCTTTCACTATCGTTCTGCATTTGTTCTGACTGATGTCCAACTTCTTTAGTTCCGATATCCCCATGAGCTTCTGGACCCTTGCTCTATTATCGGGAAGAGATAACAATTCCTTCAGCAATCTGTCCTTACCTTCGTATATCTTTGTCACCCATCCGCCGTGTGACCTGCTCCTGAAATTCCTTTTCCTCTTGCTGCCGGGAAAAAGAACATCGAAATCTAGGTTGTTACCTGTAATGTAATCCACCAGCTGCCTCCGGTCCCTGCTGTCCATGGAAAGGACCGACGGGTCCCGGATATGGGCATGGTAGCCCCTCCCACCAGAAAAGAACAGTTCTATGCCATCTTTCTTAAATCCCAGGTCTTTGATAAGGAAGTCCTCTACTAGCCTTATCATCTCCTTTTTGACCTTTTCAAGCTGTTCCACATATGACAATTGCTCTGCGTTCGGTATGTGGTCCGCATCAAGGTCGAAGATGAGATCGGCCCCCATCCAGGTCTTCACTTTCTCTCCCATAGGTTGGAGGGAGGGTTCCGAATAGTAGGCTGACGAGTGATACGCATGCATGGGGGCCCTCTGCCTGAAGAACGCATCAAGCTCCTCCTTTCTTGTAAAGGAGATGTGGCGGAACATCATCTTCCCGCCGAACGGGAAGAAACCCCATTCCCTTCTTGTGAACCTGTATGGCGCCTCTGGGGGTGACCGGTCATAATGTTCGATGAAACAGCGTTTCAAGAACTGTTGTTCCGGTGTAAGAGGTTCCCTTTCCTCTGTGGCCATCGGACCCCTTGAGGTTGTTCGGTGATAATCCACTTACGAGGGGTGGCCCGAAAGTGTGTTCCTGACAAGTTCCGTGTTGTCCCAGCACTATGATACAAAGGTAAAAATAGGGATATGATTTTCCCTTGCCCGGGGCCTGATGGCCCCTGTGGAAGCCTCCCCTTCGTATCCTCGCAGGACACAGGATGGACTGCCTTAAGAAGGACACCCTGGGGGCCTTCCGAAGCGATTCTTATGGTTGGGATGAGAATGAAGGCACTGAGCAAACTGGAATGGCTCAAGTTCGTTGACAGACTGGTGAACGATTCCGGTATGGAAATCATCGGGGTCAAGGCCAAGGGAGAGAGCTTCGTCTTCGACCGTCTGAAGAGCGCGGACGAACTAAGGCTCGATCATGAAGTTACCATCCTCCCCCCGAAGAAGGTGTTCTTACCAGTTACCGAGGACCTCATCACCTACGATCTGAAAGGCCAGGTCATGGGTTCTAAGACGGTCGATGACAGGAAGAGGGTGCTCATAGGGGTACATCCGTACGATGTCATAGCCATCGAGCAGATGGATGAGATCTACCTCGGAAGCAATATCGACGAGCATTATGCATCGAGACGGCTCAACACCCTCATCATCGCCTCCGATATCATAAATGTCTCCGAAAGGTCCTTCGCCGCAAGCTTAGGGACCCATGTGACAGGTTCTGGATACGACCTCCTTGTTACGGACATTGGCGATACCGTCATTGTCGATATCGGGACCAAGGAGGGTAAGGCCCTCCTCAAGAAGTTCGGGGCGGCCAGGGACGCATCGAAGAAGGAGATCGATACGGTCAAGTGCTGGAGGAGCGACCTTCCGACCTGGTTCGCCAGGAGGGCAAAGCTACCTCCATCCGAATGGAAGAGGGTCCTTGATGAGAACCATGACCACCCCGTGTGGGACGAGAACTCGAAGAAATGCCTTACATGTGGGACATGCACGACCGTTTGTCCGACGTGCTACTGTTACGATGTCGACGATAGGACAGACCTCAACCTCAAGGAAGGTAAGAGGCAGAGGACGTGGGACGGTTGTCTGCTCCGTGAGTTCACCCTTGTCGGGAGCGGAGAGATATTCAGGGAAGGGGTCAAAGAGAGGTACAGGCACCGGTTCTACAGGAAAGGGGCCTACCTACCAGATAGGAAGGGGTTCGTCGCCTGCGTCGGGTGTGGAAGGTGCGCCTACCAATGCCTTCCCGACATTGCCGATCCTTCAGAGGTCATGAACTCGCTAGCCTCCTACAACCTCCACAAGGTGGCAGAGCACCCAGTACCTCCGGTCGAGCACCCCGAGATAAAGGAGGACCTGCTCATACCCGAACCTGCGACCATCGTAAGGAAGCAGAAGATGACGGATCTAGAGACCCTCTATGTCGTCAAATTGGACAGCGGCAAGGAGCTGGGACACGCTCCGGGACAGTTCGTCCAGGTGTCGCTCTACGGTATAGGTGAGGCGCCTATATCCATATCGTCCGCTCCAGGAGGCAAGGAGTTCGAGCTCCTTGTGAGACGGGTGGGGGACGTGACCGGTGCCATGGAGAAGCTAATAGAGGGCGACAAGATAGGCGTCAGGGGGCCCTATGGCCGCGGGTTCGATCCCAAGGAGATGCAGGGCAAGAACATGCTCTTCATCTCGGGTGGCTGCGGTCTGGCACCCATGAGGTCCCTTATTGATTATACAATGGGTAACAGAAAGGACTTCAAGGACGTTTGGATACTCTACGGGTGCAAGGAACCTGCAGCGATATTGTTCTCAAAGGACCTCAAGCAGTGGGCTGACGTCGAGAACGTTAAGGTCCTTACCACTGTGGACAAATGTCCCGACGGTCAGTGCTGGGACGGGAACATAGGCGTGATAACCACGCTGATACCCAAGGTGTCCTTCGACCCGAAGACCACCATAGCCATCATAGTCGGACCGCCCGTGATGTACAAGTTCGTTATAAGGGACCTCAAATCCAGAGGGATGCCTGACGAGAACATCATCGTCTCCCTGGAGAGAAGGATGAAGTGCGGTGTCGGCAAGTGCGGTCACTGCCAGATGAACGGCATCTACTGCTGCATAGAAGGGCCCGTGTTCAAATATTCCGAGGTCAAGAACATACCGGAGGCGTTCTGATGAAGGCCAGGGTAGCCATTTTCGATTTCGCCAGCTGCGAGGGCTGCGAGCTGCAGATCGTGAATTTAGAGGAGAAGCTTCTGGACCTGATAGATATCGTCGATGTGGTATCGTTCCGTGAGGCTATGAAAGAGCACTCGAACGACTACGATATAGCGCTCATAGAGGGCTCCATAATGAGGCCCATGGACGAGGAGCGCATCAAAAAGATTAGGGAAAGGGCCAAGGTCCTCATAGCGATAGGTGCATGCGCCTGCATTGGCGGCGTGAACAAGCTCAGGAACGAATGGCCTGTCGAGGAGGTCAAGAAGGAGGTCTACGGCGATGCCCCATTGGCCGGGAACAAGTTCTTCGATGTATTTCCCACCAAGGCCGTTGACGAGGTGGTCAAGGTGGACTATTACATCCCCGGCTGCCCCATAGACAGGAACGAGTTCGCAAAGGTCATCACGGCCGTTGCCTTGGGCAGGAAGCCTAGGCTACCTTCCTACCCTGTCTGCGT
>CAZLVP010000018.1:0-33573 GCA_964563055.1 uncultured Thermoplasmatales archaeon
GCGTGGATGGTGAAAACCGATATTTTTGACACCTCGATAGTTCCAGATTTACCAACGAACTGAGCGTTCAAAAGAATGTAAACGGTTCCTGGGCTCTTGTCCCCCAATGCAAGGTCGACCTTCCCATCTCCATCGAAGTCGCCGAAGGCATGGGAGCCGAAACCCTGGGCATCTTTGGAATAGAAACGTCTATTGTAATTGGATGAGGAGGATAAGGTTTTGTAACCGGTGGGTATGGTGGTAGAACCGTCTATCATCCAGCAATATTTACCGTTGTCCGCATAACCACCATAGCTGTACCATCCGCTATTGAAGGTGAGGTCGTCAAGGCCATCTCCGTTGTAATCGTAGATCACAGGGTCGCCACCGACGGAATCGAAATAAGAGCTTCCCGTATAAGCCACCCAGTCAGCGTATGAACTGCTGGCCATAGCTTCGCCGCCGGTATAGCTCCTTATGTTGGACCTAGGGTACAGGACCATTGTTGCCCCTACGTAATAATTATTATTGGAATAGTAATAAGGGCATCCAAGGGCTATCTCATCCCTGCCGTCCCCGTTCATGTCCCCAGAGGATGCTCCGCCGGACCCCATCATTGAATAATGATAGCTGTAACCATAGGTCCCGTAATCGTAGCCGAACGAATAAGCGGGGTAGAGGTAGCCTGCAGAGGAATAGTAATAATAGGTACCGTAAAGTGATTCACTTCCCCACCACCACCTTCCCTCACCATATAGGTATTTGTACCAGTAGCTGTAACCGGGAGGATAGGAATATTCGTAATAATACCCACCGACCCCGATCCAGACATCACCAAATCCATCCCCATCCATATCGCCGATCGTGCACCATGTACCGTAATAGCAATAACTTGAAAGGCCAAAGGTCGCATTCGGAGATGAGAAGGTGCTCGTAGAGTTGATCCAAGAGCCCCCATAGTAGAGAAAGCCCTGTTGACCAGAATAGGCGCTGTTCATTATCAGCATATCCACCCATCCATCGCCGTTCACATCTCCATGATCGAAATCGGTCCCAAAGGAGCTTGAACCCGTGAAGGTCCATCTGGCCGTAGCTCCAGATACCTCCAGCTCAGGGAATTTGACCTGGTATGCTCCGTCGTAGATGTAGACCCTTCCTCCGCTCCTACCGGGTGCGCTGACTATGAGGTCTATGACACCGTCCCTATTCCAGTCGATCTTTTCCATGGTCGAACCGTAATATGCCGATGCCGCCTCACCATAACCAAGATATTCGGACGGACTGGTATCGAGATAATGGTCGCCCTTCCTCTGTCCGGGTTTAAGGGCAAGAGGCGCTGAAGTTGCAGAGACCCCCGACGCATCTGGATCGCTAAGTTCAAAGAACGATTGCATAGCGGGGGAGATGGTCAGTATGCCCAGGACCATCACAATCAGGAATAGCGAGGCCCTTCCGACACTTGTTTTATTTGGACCAACCGATATCAATCCACCTGAATCTAACCTTCGCTCCATATGTATCACTCCACTCAACTTATCGGGTCCCTTCTTTAAGACCTTTGTTCAGAGGGCTTTTTCAGAAGTAATAAAACTTTTGTTTTTATGGATAATTTTTCAGACCCCCTATCGTCCATCATAGCACCTTAGACGATGCACAGAAACACAATAGGATTAAATCATAGTTATCATCTGTTGTGGTTGTCGGCCAATAAGATCGGTGAGGGGAATGACATCTGAGGGTAAGGTCTATAGTTCCTTAAATCTTGCGATCATTATCCTTCTATTGAGCATTATCCAAAACCTACCTGGGAGGTCTATGCCATATGAAATTACCAGGGATACCTCCAGATCATGGCTGTATGAGCCAATAGAAATGGTCCAAGGTTTCCCCGGTTATATGATAATGCTCTTGGATGGGGAAGACCAACCTCATATGATCTACGGTACCGATAATGGTCTGAACCATGCTTTGTTCGATGGTGACTCCTGGTCCCGGGAGCATGTCCAAGGTACCACGAATATGACCTGGGACGTAAGTGCAGTGCTGGATCGGGATGGGCAACCTCACATAGCTTTCTATTCTTACGGTCTTGGGCTCAACCATTCGTGGAAGGATGACGAAGGATGGCACAGCATCACTGTTGACGATGAATACCAGTCCATGCCATCTATTGGGGTAGGCTCGAACGGTCTGGTCCATATAGCTTATAGGGTAGGGAACCAGCTCAGATATGCCGAGTGCAACGGGACCACCATTGATATCATCAACCATGGCACTGGGAACTTCTATGGAATATCCCTTGCGGTCGATTCCACCGACCGGGTCTGTATATCAGCATCCAACAGGTCTATCCCATCTTACGGAAAGCTTGAGTTCTTTCAGAGGACGCCCTTCGGGTGGGGCAGGTCAACCATCCCTGAAGGGGAAGGGGCCTTCAGCTACACCGTTCTAAGGTTCGATAGCATGGACCGACCTTTCATCTGCTATACTGTCAGGACGACCAAGGACCGATTGGATATGGTCTTTTTGAACGGAGCGGCATGGTCACATTCGACGGCCGATGATGGGATGAACAAGGTCCTCTTCGATTTCCATTTGGGGCAAAACGATGCCCCGAACATAATAACCGACAACGATCACGGGCAGTGGTCGGGAACAAAGTGGGTATTTACCGAGATCGACCTCCCTGGATTGAGGTGGTCACCGCAATGCATGGACATCGATCCCTTTGGGAACGTCCACCTTGCTGTGGTGGTCGGGGATGATAACAGGACAGAGGTGGCCCATGCGATCTACGGTTTCGATATCGAGCGCCCCGTAGCCGATGCAGGTGATGACAGGGACCTGGAGTTTGGTGATAGGCTCGAACTGGACGGGAGCAGGAGCTCCGATGATACGGATATATCCAGATGGCAGTGGACCATCCAGGTAGGGACCTATGTTCTAAAAAGAGTGGGGGTCCGGGTCGGACTAGACACTTTCATGATGGGACCTCACAATATCACATTGAGAGCGATAGATACTTCAGGCAACTTCGATGATGATAGGGTCGTAGTGACCGTTAGGGATATGACCGACCCTATGGCCATCGCAGGAGATGATGTCATAATTGACCAACATAACTTGGTCCAGTTCAACGGCACCAGGTCAACTGACCGTTCAGTGGACCTAAATTTTACCTGGGCGATCGCGTATACGACCTCTATCTTGCTTTACGGACCTGACCCCTCATTCTTTTTCGATGAAGCTGGGAGCTTTGAGGTCGTTCTGTCAGTTCGCGACCCGAGCGGGAACATCGGGTCTGACTCGATGATGGTCACCGTCCTTGATACGACCGCACCCTACATCATCAAGCTTAAGGATAGGTCCGTCCCACAGTTCTCCATAATCTTCCTAGATGCATCCGCATGCACCGATAATACCGGGATAGAAGAATATAACTGGACCATAGTAAGGCACAGGTCCACAAGGTATGTCGAAGGGGTCAATGCCTCACTCTTACTCGATGATGCTGGTGAGTATGATATCATATTGACCATCAAGGACGCATCGGGCAATGGTAACTCAACCTCGTTCTCGGTCCTCTGTCTTGACAGGGAACCACCTATTGCAAGGTTCGATTGCCCACGGAACATCATTCCAGGGGATGAACTAGAGCTATATGGAGGAGCCTCCACCGATAACTTGGGCATTGTGGAATGGTCCTGGTTGGCATCCCTTGGTGAGGATACCCATAAGGCATCAACTAGGATCGCCTCCTTCAAATTGACCGTTCCAGGCAACTATACGATCACCCTGACAGTCAACGATAGCGAGGGGAACTCAGGCTCGATCACTAAGTGGGTCACCGTCCTTCGACCGACCGGTCCTGATGAGGATGGGGATGATGAAGATGGGACGTCATGGCTCCTCCCTTTGGTCTTGGTCTTTATCATAATCCTATCCGTTACCGTTATAATCGTCCTTTTTAACTTTATCAGGAAGAGGAGTGGTTCGCAACGACCTGTGGAAACACCAAAACCAACGATCACACAGGAAGTAAAGGTCGACGAGTTGGTCGTTCCAGTGGATAAGAGAACGAAGATGATGAATACAACCAAACATGTGCCCATTGGGACATTCGGGATGACCTCTAGTGGATCAGGGACTTTCGATGGACGGTCGGGATGCTTGGATGAAAAACCGGATGTGGATGTCGAGGAATGATCCCCAGGTCCAGATGACCTTTTTATCATGACTTGAGGGATGGAACGGGGGAGATCTGACCTCATCCAATCGTTTTGAATAGGTCTGTGGACAACCTATTGAAATGGTGCCCATATATGGCAATTTCCACCGCCATAGGAAAGGCATATCTTCTCAGGACGAGGGTCTTGAGTATCAACTTCCAATAATAGAAAGAGGCCGTCGAGAAGACCCCTATCCTTAGAACGCTCCTGAAGAAAGCAGCAATATCCTTGCCGCTTATCCTACCTCTCGAACCAGGCCTATAATGCTTCAGGTAAAGGTCAGCTCTCTTGTAGTAGTTTTTGTACGAGTACAAAGTACTTACGAGCCTTCTATAACCGGTCACCAGCTCTTCTCTGTCCATCCTAGGTATGAAGTTCAGAGTCCCATCAGTGTTCGAACCAGTCGATTCACCTATCAATCTTCCCTCTCTTTTCAACCTTTTCCAAAGAGCTGTTCCAGGAGGAGCGTTCAGTAGACCTACCATCGCGGTCGTGATCCCTGTGGCCTGAATGAACTCGAGCTGCCTCTGGAAGATGGACGGAGTATCGTTATCGAAGCCCACGATGAAGCCACCCAAGACCTGCATCCCCTTTCTATGGACCCGGAGGATGGAAGTGCTGAGATCGTTCCGGAGGTTCTGGAACTTCCCGCATTCCTTGAGGCTATCCCTGTCCGGTGTCTCTATCCCCAAGAATACTTTGTTGAACCCCGCCAGGACCATGAGGTCCATCAGCTCCTCGTCATCGGCGATATCGACGCTCGCCTCCGTCAGGAAGGTGAAGGGCCTTCCATGGCCTTCCTGCCAGCGGACCATCTCCCTGAGCAGTTCCTTGACTGACCTTCTGTTCCCGATGAAATTGTCATCGACTATGAACACGGAGCCCTTATATCCCATGTCCAGAACGGCCTGGAGCTCAGCTATCATACTTGAGACGGCCTTTGTCCTGGGAGACCGGCCGTTGATCAAGGCTATGTCACAGAACTCGCAGTTGAAGGGACAACCTCTTGAGAACTGTATCAACAATGTCCCGTAGTCCTTCAATCTGATGAGGTCCCATCTGGGGATAGGCGTCCTGCTTAGATCCGGTCTCTCATTAGAGGAATAGACTGACCTTGGTGTTCCGTTCTGAAGGTCCATTAGGAACAAAGGGAGGGTGACCTCCGCCTCATCGAGGATGAGGTGGTCTATACCCTCGTACATCCTTTTGTTGGCGGTGAACAAGGGCCCGCCCGCAACTATCGTTCTCCCAACCTTCCTTGCTTGGTCCACCACCTCCCGGACGCCTTCTTTCTGGACCTCCATCGCGCTCAACCACACCATATCGGACCACTTGAGATGGGCATCGGTTAGCTTGCACACGTTCTGGTCAACGAGCCTGACCTCCCATTCCTTGGGTAACATCGATGCGATGGTCAGGAGACCAAGAGGAGGAAAGGCTGCTTTCCTACGGATATACTTAAGGGCGTACCTGAAGCTCCAGAATGTATCAGGGTATTTCGGATAGACAAGGAGTATCCGTCGTTTGGAGATACCTTTCGTCCCTTTTGACCCTTCATCCATTCAAAACCACCCTGACCTTTCTCTGACCATTCCTTAACCGATATTGGACCATGGTAGTCCTTTGGTCCTTATGATTGTGATAAGGATTGTTTCCCAGCTTGGTAGGATCAATCGTTGGAATAGGAGAGGAGGGCCAATTCCTTCTTCTTCAAGGATTCCTTATCGTATTTCCCAGATTTGTGTGACATGTCCATTGAGCATCACCTAAATAATGTCCTTCCATCATCTCTGATTTATAATATTCGATTTCAAAATCTGATAAAAATATGGTGAATATCTCCTACAAATCTTAACATACTGGACATACACCCTGGATCATATACCAAGGGATGATAACCAATTCCTAACTGGCCTTAATAAAGGGTCATACTAACTTATGTTTGACATATTTAAAGAGGGTTCGGACCCATTATCATAATGTCTAAGGACCTTGTCCTTCCCAGTGCTTCTCTTGCCACAATGTTCCTTATCCTTTCCAAATTCCTATGATAACTATAGATACTACTTCCTTCTTGGTGCGCCCTACCAGGCAATGGTGAAATAAAAATGAGATTCGAAGAACTGAATTTGAACCCATGCCTCCTGACACAGGTCTCGAGGATGGGCTATAAGGAAACAACCCCCATACAATCGCGGGCCATACCCGTGATAATGCAGGGAAAAGATGTACTGGGCCAGGCCCAGACTGGAACTGGAAAGACCGCGGCCTTTGTCCTGCCGGTGCTGAACCGACTGATAAAGATGAGACGCGGTGAGATCAGAACGCTGATATTGGCCCCAACAAGGGAGCTGGCCGAACAGATACATGTCGCGATCGGCGAGCTTGGAAAGCTCACTGGTGTCCATAGCATGACGGTATACGGCGGTGTGGGGATACGGCCGCAGGTCGAGAGGCTCAGGAGGAGACCTGATATCGTCGTAGCATGCCCCGGAAGGCTCCTTGACCACGTCAGGAACCGGACCGTCGACCTGTCCAAGGTGGACACCGTCATCCTCGATGAGGCCGACAGGATGCTCGATATGGGCTTCCTCCCGGATATCAAAAAGATCATGGAACGGCTCCCTGATAACAGGCAGACCCTCCTCTTTTCCGCGACCATCCCCATGGAGATCAAACATCTCGCATACGAGTTCATGAACGACCCGGAGAGCGTTGACATAGGACACAATGCACCGGTAGAGACCGTTCTCCATGCGATCTACCCGGTCCAGGCCCACCTCAAGACCGATCTCCTCGTAGAGCTTCTTAAGAAGACAGATACGAGGTCGGTCCTCGTCTTCACAAGGACCAAGCATAGGGCGATGAGGGTGGGGAGGCAGTTGAAGGACGCGGGCTTTACCTCAGTGTCCCTTCAGGGGAACATGTCCCAGAACAAGCGAGATGAGGCGATAAAGGGTTTCAGGAGCGGGAAGTACCAGATACTTGTCGCGACCGATATCGCAGCCCGAGGGATAGATGTCTCCTCGATCTCCCATGTCATCAACCTCGATATGCCGGACACCGCCGATGCATATACCCATCGGATAGGCAGGACAGGAAGGGTGGACAGGACCGGGGATGCCTTTACGATAGTGACCGATGAGGACGAACCGATGATAAGGACCATAGAAAGGCTCATAGGGTCCAACCTGGAGAGAAGGACCTTAGAGGGATTCGATTACGGTCCAGAGAACGTCGGAAGGAGGCCCGTGGGTGGTCGCACATCCAGATCTAGAGGATATCCGGGACCCGGACGTCCGCTCAGACCAGGTAGGGACCCGTTCAGGCCTCCGACCCAACCCGAGACCCTCTTCAGGTCCATGCACCGTTCGTAGTAGTACGAACTATGTCCCGAGCAGGGATCAGGGACCTCATCCTGAGGTCCTCTCCCTGATGGTCCTTTCCATATCTAGGCTACGGGCGTACCTGATCGGAAAAATGGCAGATACCAGAACGAAGGCCAGACCGAAGGAGAAGGTCATTATCATGGTCGAGATTGCGAACAGGACCGGGAAATAGTACAGGACCTCCTGCATCACCAGAGCGAACACCTTTCCAAGCAAATATGCGAACGGGACCCCTATGGCCGCCGACGCCGTCCCTATGATGGCGACCTCAATGAGAATGGAACGTACCACCTTCCTTGCCGGGACGCCCAATGTCTCCAGGGTCGCGAACTCGACATCCCTCTCCATTGTGGAGATGATTATAGCTGAGGCGGCAACTACCATGGTTATCAGAAGTGTTATGAAAAAGAATGTCCAGAGGAGC
The DNA here is from genome assembly GCA_964563055.1 of uncultured Thermoplasmatales archaeon. Taxonomy (GTDB): domain Archaea; phylum Thermoplasmatota; class Penumbrarchaeia; order Penumbrarchaeales; family Penumbrarchaeaceae; genus JALOTP01. The sequence goes on from CAZLVP010000018.1 coordinate 8,022, forward strand.
GACATGCTGCTACCGAACGTATCCTGAACCCCTTTTGTAATATCGTCCCTGATGGTCACCCTTGATACCGCAGGTACACCCATCAACGCCGAAGCTGCTGAACTCACAAGGTCCTTGTCCTTCAGCTTGATAAAGACCCCGGAGACAAGGTCCTTCTCTATAAGAGGGGCGGCCGCGTTCCTATCCAGATAGACCATCATCATCAGGATGTCATATACAATCCCGCTCACCCTGATTTCCATAGACCTTGACCCTACCGTTAGATTGATCGTGTCCCCAATATCTAACCCCCTATCGGATGCGAGCTTGTTCGTTACCACAGCCCGTGAAAGGTCCACCTTCCCATCAGAGAGCTTGAGGTCCTTGGCCTCCTCCATGCGGTCGCATGCCATGACGAAGGCGGAACCCTCCCCATCTCCCGACCTCACCTGCCCGGCCAAGACCATGAAGGGGATCGAGAACTCGCTGTCAGGTAAGGCCACCATCGCCAATGCTTCGTCGTTGCTCAAAGGATGATGAAGGTCTGCCCTGATGTCCCATGTATCGCTCTCTATCTGTTCGTTTATGAAAGAGAGCGCTGAGCTCGACATGACCACCCAGGACCCTGAGGTCCCTATAGAGATACCAACGACCAAGACCGTGAAAGCAAGCCTTAAGGGGTTCCTGAACGTGTTCCTCAACGCCATTAGGTCCATCCCAGGAACTATAGGGACGTCGGAGAGGAATGTCACCATCCTTGTCCTTGGCTTATGGTCAAGCGCCTCCCTGACCGTTTGCCGTGAGACGAGAAGGACCGGGACACCCACGGAGACCAAAACGCTCCCGTAGTTGAACAGAAGGCCGATCAAGAATGGGGCTGGTTCGACGGGGAACGATAGTTCGACGCTTCCGAACATCTCCATGGTTATGGACATGATCCCCCAGGTAAAGAAGAGCGCGAGCATCAAGCCCAGAACAAAGCCAACGCTTGCTATGACAAGGCCCATAGTGAGGTATGCAACGAATATCCTGGCTCTTGAATGGCCCATGGACATCATTACCCCTATGTACCTGGAATCGTTCATAACCAACCGGTAGAAGGTCATGAATATGGAAATGATGCCTATGACCATGAATATGACAGAGAGCGTGGGGAACATGTTCCGCATCTTCCCGGCCCCCAGCTCCATGAAGAGGACACTGGGATGGTCCTCCTGATAGGTCACCCGCGATATTGGGACCTCTTTCAATGAAGCGACGACCCCTCCTTTGTCAGATCCTTCCCTTAAGAGCAGTATTATATCGTTGATTCCCCCCCCTGTAATGTCCTGGAGCTGTCCGAGGTCCATGTAGATGATGACGACCCTCCCTGGAATTGGCAGGAATGTGTCAGGGACCGCTGCTGCGAAGAGATGCTCGGTGGACTGAACGGTACCTATCACTTCTAGGGAGAACGGATCGTTCCCTATCCTAAGGTCCAATTGTCCCCCTTCTTTGGCCCCAATGTCCTCCATTCCGGTTATAACGGCACATTTGCCCGGACCGCTGAAAAGGCTCCCCGTCTTTACTGTCAATTTCGAAATATCGCTCCTTGACGGGTCTCGAACCCCCTTAAGGATAGCAGGATAGGTCTTCCCATCATAACTGTATGTCGCATCCATCTTGAGCCTAAGGTCATAGGAACGGATGGATGGGTCTGAAAGGAGCTGCGGCTCGACCATTGAAATGTTCATTGGACGGAGCAGCTCGATGAATATATCGGGAAAGTTCGCCTTGTTTACGTAATCCTCCATGGAGCGGTCGAAGACCACTGCCGAATACAGGCCAGTGATGAGCATGGCTGTGGCCAGTGATACGACCAGGGAGAAAGCAATGGCCCTCCACTTCATCCTCCAAAGCTTTCTGAGCACGCTCTTGGTCATATTGCGCAAGGCCATTCCCCCTAGCTCATAGGCGAAAGCTTCCCGTGGCGCAGTTCAAGTGTCCTGTCCATGAACTCACGTAGCCTTGAGTTGTGCGACACTATCAGGAACGTGGTCCCGGACCTGGTCCTTAGGCCTCTCATCAGGTCCATGACCTTCTCCTCCTGCTCTTCGTCTATGTTACCTGTCGGTTCATCGGCAAGGACCAGCTTCGGCTCCTTGGCAAGTGCTCTGGCTATCGCCACCCTCTGTTGCTGCCCCCCCGATAGCTCCTGAGGAAAGCTCCTGATCTTGTCCTCAAGGTCCACTAGCGCAAGGTATTCAAGGGCCTTCTTCCTAGCTTCCTTTCTTGGGGTCCCCCTTGCCTCTATACCGAGTTCCACGTTCTCAATTGAGGTTAGAGTGGGAATGAGGTTATAGAACTGGAAGATGAAGCCGACCTTCTCGCTCCTGAACATATTGAGCCCTTTCCTGTCAAGGTCTGACAGGTCCATCCCATCCACTCTGAGAGTCCCCGAGTCGGCCTTATCTATACCACCAAGCAGGTTAAGCAAAGTCGTCTTCCCGCTCCCAGAAGGCCCCATCACCATGACCATCTCGCCCCTTGTCATCTCAAGGTCCGCGCCCTTCAGGACGCCGGTCGTCTCGCCCCCAGTATTATAGCTCTTGAAAAGCTCCCGCACCTCAACAAGCATGTGTAACCACCACCGGTCCTAAGTCGTGGATTGGTGTTCTATATGATATTAACCCTGCGGTCATGGAGGTCTGTGAAAGATTAATATCGGGTCATGACCATATCATATAGGAAAGAGGCTTCTATAACAAACCAGCCTTGGACCGGCCTTTAAGGGGCGAACCTACTGGGGGGACCATATGAACAAGGGAACCACCTTTACCAATTCTACCACCTTCGCAATGATGGTTATCGCTATCCTATTATTTGGAACTGATGTGGGCACTTCTGACCTCTTTGCCGTGGAGGTAATGGGTCAAGAAAATGTTCCTATACCCTCAGTGAGATACACCTCGAGCGGACCTATCAGGATCAATTCCAATACCGAATTCGCCTCATCGCCCGCTGTATCGTCAGGGGATGGTTCCAAAGAAGACCCCTGGGTCATCGATGGTTTCGAGATAAACGGGAGCGGGAAAGGGTGCGGTATCTACATAGGTAACACAACAGACCACTTCATCATCAGGAACTGCTACATCTACCATACGAACGGCAGTTCAGCCAGCTATTACTGGAATGCGGGGATCTTGATCTACAATGTCAAGAATGGAACGTTATCCGGGAACGATGTCACATATAGCGGAGGATGCGGTGTCTACATTAGGGACTCAGCGAAGATAACTATTGATGGAAATGATATGATGAACAATAACCAGGGACTTATGATAGACCACAGCGATCATAATCTGGCCAAGGGGAACAATGCATCGAGGAACTCCCAGAACGGGATCGTCCTATCATCTTCCGACCATTGCATCGTTGAGGAGAACATAGCTTATTACAATGTATGGGGATATGGGATAGATGTCTATTCCTCATTCTTAAACGAAGTTATGGGCAATATCGTCAGAAACAATCTCCATGATGGGATACACAACCAAGTATCATGGAACAATAACATCACAGACAATATCGTTGAGGGGAACGAGAATGGCATTGTTTTTTACTCATCAACTAATAGTAATATCACCGATAATTATTGTGCCATGAACATAAAGACCGGGATATATTTACATCAATCCCATCATAACAATGTGAGTTCGAACGATTGCAATAAAAACCCTTACATTGGCATCTATGTCAAAAATTCCTATGATAACTTCTTGTCAGACAATTCTTTGAAGCACAATAATGGTAGCGGTATATACCTATCGAACTCAAAACGTATTGTCATAGAAGAGAACATCCTATCGGAGAACGAAGACAGAGGTGTATGGCTCGATAGTCTTAGCAGTAATAACATCGTTCATCACAATGATGTTGAAAAGAACGAGTTCGGTATTATCCTGACAGAACAGAGCAACGATAACACCATCAGAGACAATAATGTCCAAGAGAACGATCACGGCATCCGCATCTACGATTCCGATAACAACATGATCTATCACAATATGATACTTGAGAACCCTGACCAGTCACTGGACGATGGGACGGGTAACAGATGGAATGCGGACTACCCCGTTTGCGGCAATTATTGGAGCGACCACTCGGGGTCAGATCAGTTCAACGGTATCTCCCAGGATGTTTTAGGAGCTGATGGGATCTCCGATACACCATACTCGAACATCCTCGGGGCTGCTGGTAGCATTGACCGCTATCCGCTCCAACATAAGGGCATGATCGGAGCTGACGTATCCCCACCCACATCATCAATGGACATCTTTGACATATACACATCCGACCCGACCATGAAATTGGCAGCCAACGCCCAGGATGAGCACAGCGAAGTGGTATCGGTGGAGTTCTGGTACCAATACCGTTCATTTTCGGGTACTTGGTCATTGTGGAAGAAGCATTCCACCGACATGACCGATAGCGATGGATGGTCGGTCGAGTTCGTATTCCCGGATGGAGAGGGATATTACCAGTTCAAGAGCAGGGCACGGGACCTCATCGGACATTACGAAGCAGACAAGGTCAACGCAGAGGCGCAATGTTGTTACGACAATACACCACCTGTTCTCATCGACAACAGTTCGGACATCGCAAGGACCGGTGAGAACTATTTGCCCCGCTACCTCCTGTCAGATAATTCGGGGATACACGATGTACATTTTATCTACAGGTTCGGACAGGGAGGTTGGAGTGACCAACCCACTATCGGATATTTGGACGGTTATATACCTATCCCTGTCCCCTTGAACAGCACGGAACCCCTGCAATTCAACTTCACCGCGACCGATCTTGCAGGGAACAATGCCTCTCTGTTCAAGGAGGTCCCTGTTCTGGATGTGATCGCTCCCAATGCATCAGCTGGGACCGACATCACAATCGATGAAGATACAATCGTGACCTTCAACGGTTCAGGTTCTTTCGATAACATTGGCATCCTCAATCACACATGGAGCTTCATGGACGGGGGGGGAACGAATATCGTTCTTTACGGTCAAGGGCCGGCATACCTATTCGATCTCCCAGGGGTATATTCCATTACCCTCTCCGTCCTCGATGGTGCCAACAATACAGCGTCCGATGTTCTGGTCGTGACCGTCCTCGACATTACAGACCCGGTGGCCGATGCGGGTCATGACATCAGCGTGACCGAAGGGACCGTGGTCATATTGAACGGTTCGGGCAGTACTGACAATGTCGATATCACCGAACTCATCTGGACCTTCAACGATGGTTTGAACGGTGTGACACTCCAAGGTGCCTTGGTCAGCCATAATTTCTCAAAGGTCGGTAATTACACGGTCACATTGACGGTCAAGGATGCTGCAGGCAACACCGGTTACGATACGATGCTCGTCCGGGTCAATGAACTACCATCCGATGATGACGATAATGAAACTGATGATGATGAAGACGATGACGAGGACGATGATGGTCCGGATGATGATGACAATGATGTCAAATGGGTCTTATCACCGCTCATTTGCTCCGGTATCGCGCTATTTCTCATCGTACTTCTTCTCATAGTGGTTGTAATAATAGCTGTCCTTTCAGGCCGAAAGGGTGGTAGGGGACCATCTGAGGAATGAGGCGATATCCCCATCATATGAGGACGCTGAGCATCGACCATTACAAGAAAGAAGGTCTGGACAATGTAGCCTATTCTTCCTTCCCACATCCCTTCTTCGGTCCGTTCCCCTTTGCAACGGTCGCAGTGAAAATGATCCTCATCAGGAGAATAAGCGGACCTATGTGACAGCATGTCGAGCAAAGGAGCTCGATCACTATAAGGACGAAGGGAACGGGGTCATATGAATGCGCCCAGGCATGCCCGAAGCAGATATTCCTCATCGAAGCGAATGGGAAGGCGGACTGTACGAACATATAGAACTGCATATCATGCTGTTCCTGTGTCAATGCATGCCCGATTGACACTAAAAGGCACTGTGAATGCTAATCCAGTCCACTTTCCAATGCGCCTTTCATTCCTCGACCACTGGACCTTCTTGAGCCATGACGGGGCTTCTCAGTCCCTCGGGACCGCTCCGTTTCCTCCTGGCCAAGAACATTACTATGACAATTGCTATAAGGACCATACAAACTAGCAATAGGACGCCGACCGCTGCCAACAGGCCGGTATTCACGCCCTCTTCCGAGGACGTTCCATTATCGTCAGGGTCGGGCGAGGATCTAACGATCACCTCGAATTCCACATAGGCGGACCTGTTGCCATCGGTCGCTGAGACATTGACACGGTGCATTCCTATGGCCTCTGTTTTAGGGGTCCAGGACACTGTCCCTTTATGAGTTATCGTCATTCCATGAGGTCCCGAGACCAGGTCGAAATCGACCGGGTCCCCATCCTCATCCACTGCTGTCAGCTGGATGGTCAATGTCTCCCCCGCCCTTACCTCCTGGTCAGGTACTTCTGCAAGCATGGGGGCATTGTCCCTCGGCAGAATTGGCCCACCATCGTCAGGTCGTTCCTTGACCGTAACGTTGAATATATGGGATATCTGTGATCGGCCATCGTCGGCAGTGACGGTCACTGTATAGTTCCCGGGGGCTGAATCACCCCATTCGATAATGCCTGCCATCGGATGGACAGATATGTTCGACGGGGGTTCGGAAGAGACGTTGTAACCGACCCGATCTCCTTCATCGATGTCAATAGCAAGAGCGTTGGCGAACATGAGGTCTCCCGCTGTAATGACCAGGTCCCCGGGGAGTTCTGTCCAGACAGGCGCATCGTTGGTGTTCTTCACGACGAGTATGAAACCTAGGGTGTCGGACTCACCCTCCACATCCTTGACCATAAGTTCCACCCACCCCGTCCCGACGTCCTCGTTGCCCGGTGTCCCGCTGACGTACGTCCTCGAGAGCAGCAACCAAGAGGGGGCTTTGACGAGGGTCCATGTCAACCGGTCATCCTCATCCACATCGATGGCGGTAAGGTCCATCCTGTACAATTCGTCCTCAAAGGCCACTGCCACGGGCTCCAATGTTATCTCTGGAGGGTCGTTCGCGGACTGGACAGTGACCGTGAAGTTCGAGAAGTCCACTCCGCCCTCAAGGTCCCTTACGGAAACGTTGACCCAGTACTCTCCAATATCGTAGTTCAGAGGGGCCCCGTGGAGGTGATTTCCCTCGAAGAATAGCCATTTCGCGTCGGTGGACATCGCCCAGGACATCTCCGTTTGCAGAGGGTCCTGGTCAACGGCATAATAATATCGGCTGTACGGTTCGTCCTCGACGACCTCCCACTCGTCCTCGGTGATGATCTGCGGGGGGTCGTTGACGTTCCTCACATCTATGGTCTGGTTGACGAAGGTCGAACGGTCCCCACTCCCGGCCAGGTCTGTCACGGTCAGGTTCAACCAGTAGGTGCCCACATCCTCGTTGTCAGGTATCCCAACAATGGACCTAGTTCCGGGTTGGTGGCTCAGCCAATCAGCGTTCTTCCTGCAGATGACCGAGGAAAGTTGGTTGATAGAGGGGTATGAGGATATCATGACCAAATAGAGGATGCTGAGCTCGACATCCTCCAAGGTCTCCAAGGGTCTGTCGATATCTATCATTGGAGCATGGTACATGGCAAGGAGCCATGGGTAGGTCCTGTCCTCTATGATGCCCCATTTCTCCTCGTTGTCCCATCCTGCCGAAAGATAGGTCTTGCCCTTCTTCATCAGGACCGTGGTGTTCGCTGACACACCGCTGGAGTTCCCTGACGCCACCCCGTTGCCCTTGAAAACATCCTTGTCGAAAAAGGACGATCCTATAATTCCCAGGTTCTTGCCTGCGAATCCCCCGATCTCTATGACCGATGCCCCCATGGAAGAGAATACGGTATAGCAATCGGTTATGGAGCCTAGGGAGTTGTTCCCTATCAGTCCCCCAACCGCTTTCCCCTTGCCGGTAGGGACCTGGTCGTAATAGAGCGTCCTCTGGGCGTAGCAGTTCATTATCGATCCGATGTTATGCCCCACAAGCCCTCCCACATTGCTCGCTGTGAGGGATTCGTTTATGGACAAGCTGCCTGTAGAATAGCACGAATCGAGGGAACCTTCGTTGTTCCCGATAAGACCCCCCAAACCCTCAATCGAATAATCGTCTAGTCCCTTCCGCTTGGGTGAAATGGCAACGGTCGAGCTGCTCGACGAGACATATCCCCCAACTTGGTTCCATCCTATCAATCCCCCCATCCCGACGACCTTGTTGTTCGCTGAGGAGCCGCCGACGAAATCGAAAGTGATAGTACCTACGGTGCTACATTTGGAGATGCTCTTCTCGTTCGAACCTATGAGGGCGCCCACGAACTCGACAGGGGTGGATATCGCTTCGGCTTCTATCTCCAAGGTCCCGGACCGATAGCAATCGCTCACCATCCCCCCGCTGCTCCCGACCAACCCTCCGACCCTGTAGAAGTGCCCTGAACCCTTGATCGTCATAGACCCTGTCGATTGGCAGTCCTCCACCCTCGAATCATAGCTGCTCCCGGACCTGTGGCCCAGGAGACCGCCTACGGAATATGCCGAACCGGTACAACCCTTTATCTCGATGGTCGATCCGGAACTGCACCTTGTGATGGACCCCTCGTTACAATACCCTATAAGGCCCCCGACCTGCTCGACGTTGGGCACATCGGTCACCGATATCTTTCCCTTAGTGCTGCAGTTATCCACACTCCGGAGCTGGTCGTTGCCTATGAGACCGCCTATGTTCCTGACCTTGCCAGATGGGGCCGATGCGACCGATAGCTCCATATTGGCAGAGAATGAGCAGTCCATGATGTCGCGTCCCTCATGATATCCCGCAAGGCCCCCAACATCGGAGACGTATGCCTTCCCATTGACCCTGAAATTTGGATTTGTCGAATGGGACCTTGACAGGGACCCTCCGTTCCAGCCCACCAGGCCGCCAACCTTTTGATAGTCCCCGGCCAGAGCCAGGTCACCGAGGGAACGGCAGTTCGAGATCGACCGGTCATTGAACCCGACCAGACCGCCTATGGCCTCCATATAGACCCCGGCGGGGGGTGGGGTGGAATGGGCTATCTTTATCTGCCCGGACCAGTAGCAGTCCGACACCTCTCCCGCCGAAGAGCACTCTCCGCTAAGACCGCCTATCCTGGACATGGGCGGGTTGTAACTGGACCCAAGGAACGCCCCTATGTCGATGACCGTCTCCGAATAGCATCCGAGAACGTTCCCGCTGTTGAACCCGTTCAATCCGCCAATGTACCACGCCCTGAAGCAGTTCGACAGGGTTATGGTATTGAACTCGATGGCGCTCTTGGACCTTGCACTTGAGCCTGTGACCTCCCCATAGTTCTCACCTATGAGGCCTCCGATACGTAAGAGGAATACCTTCGCAGGCCCTTCGGATATCACAGACCCTGTGGAATGGCATCCACTGACCGTCCCAGAGTTCAAGCCTATCAGTCCGCCCACTGAGTTCAATTGGTAGGAACCGTAATTGGTGGATGTCCTTTTTATGTCACCTGCCGAGCGACAGTTCCAAACCGTTCCCTGGTTCATGCCTAAGAGACCGCCGAGCTGGTAAGCATACCCGCCAGTGCTCCCCTCCATCAGAACGTCCGCAGAACAATTGGTTATGGTGGTGCCACGATCTTCGACAGTGCCTATGAGGCCACCGTAGAGCGAGCCTTCTCCGACCAGCTTTCCCTGGACTGAGACGTTCTCTATCCTAGACGTCGTTACCCTGGCTGAAAGGGTGCCCACACTGTTGGCGCCCCGTATCTCTACCCCGGTCAGGCTCAGGTGATGGACCCATCCACCTCTGATCGAACTGAAAAGCCCTATGTAATCCTCTGCCCTATCGATCCAAAGGTTGGTGATCCTGTAACCCCCTCCGTCAAGGCTCCCTTTGAACACATTGGAGATGTCCCCTATGGGTTCGAAACCCTTCCCCGAGTCCCATCCTTTGGTCTCCGTAGCATCTATGTCGTTCTTCAGGACGTAATTGGCCGAGAGGTTTGCGCTGATGTTCTGAAGCTGCACAACATCTGATATCTGGAACGGAGAACCGAGTGACCCATCCCCACCAGCGAAAGACCTTGTGGGAAATGTAACGATGGCTGGACCCTGTCCCAACACGTCCCCTGCGAAGGTCGTATAGAGCCAAATGAACGGAACGTTCATTACCAGGACCATTACCGCCATCGCCGATACCTTGTTCACAGAACTTCCCCTAAATTCCATCAATTATCTATTATTTAAATTTAATTGAAATCATATTTTTAAACAATTTTACGAAAAAAAACGGTAAATCATGTAGGACCACTGTCCCGCATATAGGAATTGTTTATCTATCCCTATGCACATCTCTAGCTATGTTTAAAAGGGGGTGTTGGAGTCCAATTTTCGGTTTTGCTCTCACGACCGTCCTTCTATTGTCCTCAATTACGGCCTTAGAAGCTTTAGGGGACCCGGCCCTTGACCCTGTGGCCTACCAGGCTTGGGGGTTTGACGGGTGCATCGACAATGAGGGCGCGGTCCACATCGTTCATTCGACGCTCGAAGGGCTGATGTTCGCTGACATGATAGGGAACGGTTTCGTAGACCCAAGGTCGATCTCTACCGAGGATGCCCAAGAGGCCTTCATGGTCTTCACCGGCGATGATGTTTTCCTTGTGGCCTATATCATGGAACTGGACTTCTTCGACACCGCTCTAAGGACCATAAGGTACGATGGCACGGTCGTTCTGGACACCTGGACCGTTCTTGAAGGTGCTTCCTATCACAATCCCACAATGACATACTTTGGTGGAGCCCTCTACATGGCCTTCGAGCAGGGCGGTTCGGCCGATGGATCAGAGGGATTCTCCAGCGATATAGCTGTCATCACCAGTATGGACAATGGCAGGACCTGGACCGCCCCCGAGGTCCTGTTCGAAAGTCAGAAGGACGAGAAGGACCCATCCCTGGCCGTATACGACGGCAAGCTCTACCTGTCCTTCGTTCAGACCCAGGAAGTGGAGACCTCGCATCAGGGGAACGCTTGGGAGGCTGAGGACAATGCCGTTCTCATAAGCTCGTTCAAGTCCGCAACGGGTTGGTCGGCCCCTTACAGGGTCTCTTACGACATCGCCGAGGTCGCAAACCCTGCCATCGTCCCGTACCGCGACCAGCTGGCCGTTGTCTGGGCAACGAACATGGGGACCAACGGCATTGAGAACGTCCAGAGCATATCGTGCACGCTCTATGACGGTTTCATTTGGACGGACCCGATTATATTCCGGACTGAACAGATGACTGACCTTGTACCATTGCTCATAGCGTACACGAACAACCTCATGGATGAGGGGAAGACCGTCCCACCCTACCTGACGGAGTTCTCGGGGCTGGAGATTACGGACAGGGACCCTGTCCTGACCATAAGCACGCAGGAATGGCGCATATCATCCGATACGACCGAGGAGGTCTTCAGGAGGAACGTGACCCTAGGCAATTCAGGGAATTCTCTTCTGGAAGGCACTATAGAGGTCCCCAAGGGGACTGACAACATTGTCGTCACCTCCTCCCTATATTCCTTCGACCTTGACCCCGACGAGACCATGGTCATCACCCTCCAGGTGGAGCTTGACTATCCGGGGGAGTACTCATCGACGGTGCTCTTCAAAACGAACGATGCCGACCAGAGGGTGGTCCCGTTCTTCATAGACGTGATCGTCGAGGGACAGATCGATGATTTTTTCCCTGACTTCGATGAGCTTGAGGTTCTGGAGACCGGCCCACTTGGGACATCGGTCTTTACGATCGCGCCCTTGACAGTCACCTTCTCGCTACCGGTGGACATTGAAACCTTCCCATCGGCCCTATCCATCACCCCGGAGGTCTCTGGGACCACCTTCGATTGGAGCACCGATGGCAGGTCAGTGACCATAGGACATGCTGAACTGGAGTTCAACACTACCTATACGGTCACTTTGGGGACGAACCTGCTCTCAGTGGAGGGCAACGCCCTCCGCAAGCCTTTCAGCTGGGCCTTCACAACGGTGCCGGAGGGGATGTGGCTGCTGTACGAGGCACATGTGACCGTTCAAACCGACCTGAGCGTTAACGTTTCCATAATCGGCCTCCCTAACCTGACGGTCTATATGGTCATAGACGCCGTCGGGTCCTTCCTGGTCCCGGAGAACGAGGATGGGGCATACTCTCTCGTTATCCCATCCTCATGGTTCGCATGGAACACGACATACTCCTACCATCTCTCGAACATCTCGGGCGGGCCAGATCTCCTTCCTGCCCTCAGCGGGACGTTCACGACCGTTCTAGGCCCCACACCAGATGACGATGACGAAGACGATGATGACGAGGAAGACGATGATGATGGCGATGGAAAGGGCATCTCCAGATATGTAGTGCTCGGGATGGTCATCGTCCTCATTTTACTGGCATTGATAGTTGTCATATTTCTTATGGTCAGGATGGCCTCAAAGAAGGAGGACGAACTGAATGCGGAGATGGCCCTATTCTTTGCTCTGCTCCTCCTGGTCGTGGCCTTCGCTCCGCTCTCGGGGTCAGGGCAAGATGGGGCGGACACGACCTATCTCATGGAAGAGGATATATCGGACATCTCGAAGGGCTGGACCAACATCACCGACCCGTTCGTGGTGGTCCCAGGGGTCTCTCTCATGACCCGAGCCCAACCTATCCCCCCGGAAATGTCATCCGAGTTCACTATAGTGACCCAGGTCTTCGAGGTCGGTGGGAGGGTCTTAGATGGTGTGTCTTTCCATGCAGCCAGTCCGGACCAGGGAGCGGCCCCATTGGACGTCATGGTCAAGGATATTGGTTCGAACCTTGTCCTGGGCAGGTCCAGGATATACATAGAGGGAGAGATGAAGCAATACCTCATAGGGCTCAACAACAGGGAGCGGATAGGTTCCATATTGGTCGAGTTCTCGACCAGGGGTTCCATATCCACCAACACGCCTCATAGGTTTGTGCTCGGTGTCGTCACAGGGGCTGGGGCGAATGCTTCGGAGGTCTCGGTCTTCGAGCAGAGCTCGAGGACCGCCACCGGGGAGGAGATGGGGCGCATAGTGCTCACCGAGATGTACAATTCGAAGACTCTCGCCCTTGGGGCGAGGTACCTGGACCCCAAGGTCATCGTAATGAGGCTGGGGCTCGACAAGAAGGCCCTACTCCTAGACCGGGAGGGAGACCATATTACCGGGGAGCTGGTCATAATGAACGACCTTGACCACGAGATTCCAGTCCAGGTCAGGGTTGTATGCTATCGCTCAGGAGGCCGCGAGTTCGGAGTGGCCAACCAGTTCGTAGACGTCAAGGGCAAGAACTTGTCGGACACCTTGGTGTTCAACGTGTCCTCGGACCTTGGCCTGACGGAGGGTAAGTACGTCATAGTGATAGGTCTGTACTATCAGGGCTCGCTCATCTACAGGTTCGGGGACGACCCATCGGAGATGTACTCGACGGCGTTCCTGGTCTCATACAGGAGGATTAAGGAGGCTGAGGTACTCCCTACGGACCGCATCAGGCCCGGAGGCCATATAAACATTGGAATATTAAAGGTGGATGGAATCGGGAGGGAGGTCGACGACACTGGTGTCCAACAGTTGCTCGAAAAGGTCCGGGGGGTCGCGATGGAATATGCGATGTCCTACGACGTCAGGGAAATGACAGACCTATCCGAGCTTGTCGAGTTGATGGAGGATGAATCTGAGGATTACGCGTTGATAAACACCCATGGTTCCCTTCTGCCCCTTCCGGCGGAATATGTCAGCGAGTTCACCGGTGACAAGGATACCGTTCTACTCCTACATTTCAACGAGTTCAAGGAGAAGCCCATGGACAGTTCGGCAGTTGGGAACCTGATAGAGAACTTCCCCAAGTCCAGGAAGCAAAACAATGCGTTCTGGATCCAGAAGGAGGGGCCTGAGGGGAGCGATCAGGGCAAGTACCTCCCGTTCTTCGTCAACGGTCTGGCGGAGCTCCCCGCCCGTCCGCCATCGGGGAAGTCCGATTACATGGTAGCCGGACTGGAGCTCACCATGGAGATGAAGGTCATGGACCTTCCCAAGGAGGGGACCTACGCGCAGATAGCGACCTTCTGGAACGTCACGGACCTCGAAGACGCCTTCTGGTCGATGAGGCTCTGGAACTCCAGGTCTGTCGAAGGGACGGTCGAGATCGAGATATCGCTCGAGGATGGGTCCAGCTGGGAGAGTTGTTATTTTGAGATGCCCTACGATAAGGGGTTCAACATAGGGGAATGGATGACCCTTGTCTGCAAGGTGGACAGGACCGACCCGGTGGGGACGGTGGAGCTCGAGCTGATCGATAGGTTCGGGACCACATTTGAGGGCCTTTCAGCGTCCCTCGATGTCGCGCCCGAGCTCGATTCCAGGGAGATGGACAGGCTCCTGATTGCGAACGATGACGACAACGGCTCCCTGTCCTGGAAGCCCCAGCCCTTCGAGGGCATGGTCAGTTCCATGGAATACTACCTCAAGGACGAGTTCGACGGAACGCTCGACAGCGATACCTGGTACTTCGCTACGACCAACCCCGCGTCCGAGCTGACCAGCTATTACTTGAGGAAGGGGCACATCTATGGGACCGTATATTCGGACGAGGATGTCTTCGGTCCGCAGTTCGGCAAGTCGTTCACCTTCAAGGGAGAGGAATGGCTTGAGGTCATTGACAATGGAAAGCAGAAGCTCTCAGAGCTGACCATAGAGCTCTTGATGAGGATGGATTCGAACCCTGGCGAGGATGAGACCTGGACGCTCGTATCCAAAGGGTACAGGGACAACGATACCGGTTTTTCGCTGAAGGTCAAGGGGACCAAGTTCTCCGGGAATTTCCTGAGCTTCGAGATAGGCACCGGGAAGAAGACCCTTAGAATAGAGCATGGTAGCCCCACGACCGCTGCGATCGAACTCGGCATCTGGCACAAGATTTGCGCAGTATTTGACGGAGCCCAGATGGCTCTCCAGATAGATGGGATGGAGGTGGCGGACCTACCCGTGGTCGCGAACATCGCCTACGACAATTCCCCCATTTACCTGGGCGGATATGGCCCCACTGAGAACTATGTGGGCCTTTTGGACGAGGTCATCATCTCCAAGGGGTCGGACAACACCAACCGCAACATCAAGTACGATGAATGGCTGGGCAAGATATCCGTCTGGATCTCCAGCTCGCATTCCGTTTGGGTCAATCCGACCGGATACCCGATGGGATACCTGGGCATGGAGGATATGCCACCGATATTCTACGGGGACACCCTCTTCAAGCAGCTGCTCGCGCCGCTTACCCACACCCCGGGCGACTTCCTCATCTCCGGCGATGATGCAACCAGGACACCACAGGCCCTGGTCCTGGACAAGGAGTTCGCGTCCCTCTCCCTGCCTGAGCGGTTCCAGTACGACCTGGCCTGTTCAGCATCACGGGAGGGTGCAGTGATACCGATCTACTACGACCTTGTGAAGAACTCCATCCCGTCCGGGGCCGTTAAGTTCGGGGAAGGGGCCTTCGCCTTTTCGACCTACTTCTCGCCGGACATCACCACCGCTCTATCCATCATCAGGCTCCCCAATGACTACCTGCTCAACATTCTCAACGGCGAGCACTACAAGGGGGAGGACATCATAGTGAGGTCGGTCATAACGAACCCTTCCGACGACATTGAGACCTACTTCGTAAACCTGACCGTGAACGATCCGTTCGGAAGGGAGTACTTGGCACACAGCAAGAACGTCACTGTGCTCCCAGGCCGTGACGCAGAGGTCCACCTGCTCTTCCAACCCAAGAAGTCCACTTATCCGAAGGGGACCTATAGGATGGCCCTATCGGTCCAGAGGGAGAGCGACGGGATGACCCTGGACATATGGGGTGACGACGATGACGAGTCGGGCGAGCTCATGGTCAACCTGATAGATGATATCGAGGTCGAGATACTAGACCACCCAAAGGAGATCTCGCACAACGGGACTTTCAAGGTCCCGGTCCGGGTGGTCAACCACGGTGCCCTGCCATCCTACGTCAATGTCGAGCTCTCCATCCTGTCACCGAGCGGCGGGGTGTTCGACGTCTCTCTCGACGACAGGGTCATGGTCGCCTCTCACAAAAGCAAGGTCGTGGAGCTCGAATGGGACCCCGCCAAGGCCGTTGAGGAGCAATCAAGGGACAACCTCATTGTCGATCTCCCGTTCGGTGAGTACAAGGTCCTGGTCGCCATCTACGATGCGGAGAGCGTGCTCTACAAAGGCAATATAGTCAACCAGAGGGCCAAAGAGACGGAGAAGAGGGTCTTCCTTGCCGATGATATGGAGCACCTTGAAGGGGCAAAGAGGGAGGCGGCCGGCTGGTCCATAGAACCGCAGAGACCCCCCGTTCCCGGATACCTCTGCAAGAGCATGAACTCGACCGATATGGAGGAGGGGGACTACATTGCCCAGTTCAACCTGATGATAAACGACAACACGGGGGCCGACGAGCAGGTCGCCAACATATCGGTCTGGTTCGGCGACACCGTCGTAGCCTACAGACAGGTCAACAGGAACGATTTCATCAACCCCAATTCGTACCAGTTCTTCGACGTCGATTTCTCGACCTACGGCCGGAGGCACCAGGCAATAAGCTTCAGGACCTATTGGGAGGCGAACTGCTACCTTATGCAGGACAGGGTGGAGGTCGTCCCCTACCGTTCTGTGGAGAGGGTCGAGAACATAGAGATGAGGACTAAACCCATAGACTTCGAGTACACGGGGTTCTCCATCCTGGCGGAGACACAGATAACGACTTTCCTGATGAAGGAGGGGGACCATTATGTGTCCGCCGAGCTCTTCTACGAAGTGGGCGACAAGAAGGGGTCCTTCGACATCCCTAAGACGGACCAGTGCTATTCCTTCACCCTCTACCATTACCCCAAAGATACCATATTCCTGTCCACTAGGGGGCTCGGAGGAGGGAAGGACCTGAGGATATCAACGGTACGGACGACGGAGACGTTCATAATCCAGAAGAAGGGCTCCAAGCTCATCGATGTGGAGCACGGTTATGCCGGGGATGTGGTGGATATCACCCTAACGGAGAGCACCTCCGAGCTGAAGATAAAGGACACTCTGACCCTGGAGGACCTATCGGTGAACAACTATACCTCCGGGGTGACAGCCGGGTTCGACGATGAAAACTCGAGGCCCTATGTCCAGTTCAACAGTTCTGTGGACTGGGCCGAGTTCGAGGTGGATATCCCTGCATCGAAGGTCCAGAGATTGACCATAGAGGCCTTCGAGGAGGTCGGAAAACCGATAGTCCTGAAGTGCATGATAAACACATCTAAGGCACAGTTGGAGGTCACCTTCTCCTTCATTAGGGGTACGGGCACCTGGATGCAGAACTCCACCAACGTGGCGCTGGCAAGCGGCCATTACTATCTGAGGATCAGCCAGCAGAGGGACGGCTACCATGCAAGGATGTACCCCGAGATCTTCGTGACGCCGCTTACCGTGTTCGACCATGGAGAGACCGGGAACCCTAAGGTCGAGGAGGCTGGCAACTCGATAAGTGTTTGCATCCTTGGGTTAGGGTTCAACATAGACCTGAGCTTCATACCCAAGATCCCGAACATCCCCATACCGGGCATTGAGATACCAAAGCTCTCGATAGGAGAGACCGCGGAGATCAAGGTCGTTGACACCAACCGCAGCGAGGTAGAGACGCTAGAGGTGGGAACGTCCTATTATCTCAGGGTAAAAGTCCAGTACGAGCATGAGATGAAGGGGTCGAGCAAAAAGATCAATGAGACACACAAGTCAGGACTTAAGTACAGCTGGAAGAAGGTCAGCGACAAGCCCGGTATAGAATCCCTCACATTCATTGTAGGGGTGGAGCTAGGTTTCGTATATAAGGAGGACAACAGTAGCGGTTTCCGATACCCAGACATCGATTCGTTCGGCCTCTACGAGCTTGGCGTCAAGATCAAGATTAGACTGAAGGCCTGGTCAAATCCGGGGACCTTCATCTTGGACATTTGCACCGGCGGTAGCGGGTCCTTGACCCCGGGCGTATCCGAACTGTTCAATGTCATCTTCAAAGGACTCAAGGCAATTGGATTCGACATAGGGGCCGGGCTCTACCTAATGATAGAGGCCATCCTCACCTTCAAGCCCTACTTCAAACTGGAGTTCAACATATACCCGCTAGGGGAGCTATGGGCAAAGATCGTGATAAACATCTGGTTCTTCAAGTTCACTATCCTGGACCTGAAGATATCCCTCGTCCTGCCAATAGGCATCACGGTCGTCGCCGACTCAGGGTTCTCCCCCTGGACCGTGTACATCCAGTTCTGGATAAAACTTGGCGGGAAGTTGGTCCTCTTCATGATCAAGATATTCGAAGGGGACATCAGGATAAATCTGTTCACAATCTACATATCGCAGGGGACGCCCAGGTCCAGGGGATTACTGCTTCCGTCAGGATGAGAGTCCCCCGATCCGAGGCCATCTATGGGTGCCTGGTCAGACCAGGTCCTCGTAAAGTTCGCTGTCTAATTCTATGGACATGCCCTCATCGGTCTGGTACATGCTCTTTGGCCTGTCAGGCGAACCCATAGGGATGTCGAAATAGACCTTGTAGGTCTCGTTCCGACCCGGAAGGAACCTCTTATCCCCGGGCTCTTCGATATGGAGCCCGTCAAGTTTGACACCGTTTTCGCACATGAGGTCTATTAGCCAACAACGGAAGTGAGTCGCATTGTAGCTGGGGTTATTCACTTCAAGAAGGAAGTATAGGAGGGATTCCCTGCCGGAGCCGACCGGGTCCCTGCCGCAGCCCGTTATACTGAAATCGAGGGGTGTCCTCCATAGCCTGTGGTCGAAGGTCAGGTTCTGCAGGTCCAGATGGAATGTGACGTTGTAGGTGGTGTCCCGATAATAGAGGCCTGATGGCCTCTCCCCGGGGAATATTGCGAAGTGAAGGTAGCCCGTAACATTGGACCCGCTTGAGATGTTCATCCTTCTGGAAAAGGCCCTACCTACGAAATCGCCCATCATTGAAGGACCTATATCACCACCATCCTTACTTAAAGTCACCAGATCGAAGAATAGGGTGATGTCCCCGTCTATAGGGTTGTTTACCTCGAGCTCAAGGACCAGGAACACCATCGAATACATAGGAGGGACGACCATCGAGGTGACCTTGTCGGTCGTGAAGGCGTCCATTACCCTAACGCCCATCTCCTTGAAACGCGGTCCCTCAGGACCAACGTCATCGCGGGTGTCCCTCGACGATATGACTACGATCGCTATGAGGGTCATGATAAAAAGGAAGATGACCAACACTCCGAGGGCTTTCTTCGCCTTCGTGTCCATCAATGCCGTAATCGGTCTTCGCTATATACAGGTATCCCGTTGAGAATAACAAAATGCCTTATCGACAAATTATTTATCCTTAGAGAATGCTTTCTTTCTTCAACGGGGGATCCTTAGGATGAACTTGAACAGGGTTATGATGGTCCTGGCGGTCATATCGCTTGTGCTCTCTCCGATACTTTTCCTGGCCCAGGACGATGAGGTCAAAAGCGGTTTGGAGGCTCTCAACCTCATCCATGTGGGTAAGGACCTCAAGGTCCGGTCCATCCAGCTCGCTGTGGACTTGGCCGAGCAGGGTTCGACGATAATCGTCCATCAGGGGGACTATTACGAGAGCATCAGCATCTCCAAAGGGGTAAGGGTAATAGGCGCCCCTGGGGAAAAATGCAGGTTGATTTCCAACGAGGTGACGCGGAGCCGCGGGATCGAGTCCATGATGAGGATAGTGAGCGACGAGTCCCCTGTCGAGGTCAGCGGCCTCGAGTTCAACGTTATGAACGATACTTGGGACGACGCCGCTATCAAGGTCCAATGGGGGTCGGGGCATAGCATCCACGACAACAAGATCTACGGGGGTAGACAAGGTATCTGGGTCCACGGCGGCGATGCCAAGGAGGACCTTAATGTCGATGACATCACGATCTACAACAATTTGATCTCCAACGTTTCCGGGCACGGCATCTATATGCAGAGGACCTATGGGAAGGTCTACAATAACAGGATAACCAACTCGACCGGGGATGGGATCATGATCGCATTCAACTGGACCTACCCCGGCAAGTTCGGCGGCTATATCAAGGACAATGTGGTGGAGAACTGCTCGGTTGGGGTCAATTTCGTAGCATCCAGTCTCTTCCACTATTTCTCCAACAGGGTGAGCAACTGTTCCGTCGGTGAACTGTTCAATTCCTCAGATCAGCAATCGCACGATAACTCGTTCTTCGAATGCCCCGTCGGAAGCCGGATCATGAACGGTTCGAAACCCCTGCTTCGCTCGAACAACTACGAGGACTGCACGGTACCCATTGAGATCGACAGATGCTCCGGTGCAAGGATCTACGAGAACGACATGAACGGGACCTATTTCGGTATCCAACCGGTTTGGGAAGGGATAGAGCAGCTCGACCACGATATTGCGAAGAACAACACTTTAGATGAGAATCCCGTTTATTATTCGTTCGGGGAAAAGGATGCGGACAGGACGCTTAATGGATACGGGCAGGTTTTCATCGCCAAATCCAGTGATTCGAAGTACTCCATCACAGACCTATCACCCTCAATCGTGACGGTCGTTTCATCAGAGGGTGTGGACCTTTCCGGTTCAATGATACCCACTGGATTGAAGGTAATAGGGTCCGAAGTGACGGGGGAGGGATTGGAATTCCCGGGTGGGTCGGCAGCCTGGAGGCTCAATGCACAAGGGTCCTCGCTCTCTTTCTATAATTCATCCCTGACAAGTGCTGGGCCTCATGTAATGGTCCTGGAGGATTCGGTCCTTAACCTGTACAATGGTACTTTCTACGGGAACATCACGTTCAAGGACAGCGCTTCTCTGGTAAAGGAGAGCAGCTACATTGGTCTTGAGGTCCTCTATGAGGACGGTAAAGACCATGTCATGGGAGCTGAGTTCGAGATCGAGATGGACGGAACATCATTCAGGTCTACACCACTATTCGGAGGCGATCATGACCTGACCGGAAAGGACGGGAGGGCAGGTCCGTTCTGGCTTCCCTACACCTCTATTAAAATGTCAGGGACAGACCGCCACACGGCACAAATCTCTGTGAACGTGACTGTTGACCGCTCCTGGGAGGAAGAAAGGGAGATCGACCTCTCCATGGACCATATTGAGAGGTTCACGACCTCCGACATTAGGGCCCCTTCCGTCCCTAGGAACCTCAGGACGGTCGTTGTGGATGACGGCATAGGGATCGAATGGGACGAGAACACCGACGATACGGTCCTTTACAGGGTCTATCGCGAAGAGGGCGCGGTCTGGAACCTATCAGCGGAGGTCACTATGACCGGCCACACGGACGCACTAGTAGAGAACGGGACCAAGGCGCGCTACAGGGTGACCGCCGTTGACGATGTCGGTCTAGAGAGCCGTCCCTCAGTGGACGTAGAAGGCACTTCCGTCGACAATGTATCTCCGTTACCGCCTTTATCACTGAAAATAGAGAACATCATGGACCATAGCGTCCAGATCTCATGGAAGAGGTCCCCCAGCCCGGATGTGACCCTCTATGAGGTATATGTCGTGGACAGGCCAGCAGGACAGTCGGTCCTCCCCAAGAGGTTCGTCGGGTCGACCGCATACACAGCCTTTGATGAGGCGGGACTTTCCGACAAGGAGACCCTGCTCTCGGTAAGGGCGGTCGATGAGGCGGGCCACAGGTCCTTATTCTGCGACCCCGTGGACCTCAAGTCCGTGGACCTCACATGGCCCATGATATCCAACGTGAAGTGGACCTATGGCTCAAGGAGGGCCAGCATAAGCTTCAAGACCGATGTCCCTACCATGGGTGACATCAACTTCGGGACAGGTACCACCGACCTTAGGTCCCGAGGCCTGGATACCTTGGGGACCGACCATCACTTCGAGATGCTGGACCTAGTACCTAAAACGACCTATTATTTCTACCTCTTTGCCGTCGAACCATCGGGCAACAGCGTGACCGACGACAATAAAGGCGGGCTCTATTCCTTCACGACCTATGCGAGCGAGAGCTTCCTGGTCGTAACGCTGCTCGACGAGGATTCAGAACCTGTTTCCGGTGCCGAGGTTACGGCTGATGGACCCTCTGGAACAGTCCAGGTCATCTGGACCGAGGGTGGGACCTACAGAGCCTTTATAATACCGGGGAACTGGACTGTAAACGTCGTATCTTCGGACCACCTTTTAGTTCAATCCATCCTGTTCGAGGTAGGACCTGGAGAGTGGATGAACCTTACCTTCGACTTGGTGAGCATTGGTTGGGAGGAGACGGTCCTAATAGTGACTGTCCTAGACCAAAAGGGTGTACCGATAGAGAGCGCTTCTGTAGAAGTGAACGAGAAGGTGGTCAGGTCCGGACCGGACGGTAAGGTGGACTTTGGCTCCCTTGCAACCAACATGACCTACACGATCAAGGTGAGGGCTAAGGGATACAAGGACCTGGACAAGGACATTACCCTAGGCACTAAAAGGAAGGTGAACACCCTCACCGTACAGATGATCGAGGCGGAGAAGGAGGAGGAGGAGGGCGGTCTTTGGTCCTTCTTCGCCATCTGTGTCGTGGTCCTAGTGCTCTTGATCATTTTAGTTCTAATAGTCGGTATTGTGGCCCTAAAGAAGAGGTCACAAGGCAGCTTTGAGGACGCGAAGGTTGCTTCGGAAGATGCTATGGAAGAGGATAGCGAGGTTAGGACCAGCCCTTTAGAGAATGGTGAGAAGGATGGCAATTTAGGTAGGTTCTCCAAAGGGAAAGAAGAGGTCAAGGTCGGGAAAGAGGAGTGATCTGCTCGATAGACTACCCCATTTTGGACGCTCGCCAGGTGCCTTCATATGCGGCCACCAGTACGGTTCCTTGCTATAACCGAACTCTTTCTCCGACAGCTTCCAAATACCAAAGTTCGTGACGGTCGTGTTCTGAACGTACCTGACCAAGCATGTACGGTTCTCACCGGTCTCCTAATTATTAAATGACACGGGTATTATTTTCTAACAGATTTGTAACTATTTGGCCTTTTAGTATGAAGATTGACCAATAAGTAAGCTAAATGGTCTTCATACTCCCGCACAACAGTAGCGTTCAATCGACGCTCTGTTGTGCTTGGGTTTCGAAGTCCCGTTTCATTATTAGAACGACGAAAGGGACTTACGAAAAAACCCGACAGAAATCTTCATACTTTGTTGCAAGTCTTGATTTATGAGGGTTTTTTTACGTTTTTAGATCCCTGATCCGATCGCTCCTGACAGAAATCTTTATGTCCCATCATTTCAGTCCTAGACCATAGGAGGTAAGATCATGGCGGCAATGGACAAGAGGACCTACCACAACAGCGACCAGGGATTCGACTGGACCGTCGATCTGAACAAGTGCACCGGGTCCGGGGAATGCGTCCAGGCATGCCCCATGGCTATCCTTGTGATAGAAGATGATGGCAAGGCGGATTGTGTGGACATCGAAAGATGTATCTCATGCTGCGCTTGCGTGAACGCATGTCCGAAGGGAGCGATAAAACAGACCGAATGCGGATAGAGGCTTTCCAGATGGCCTCTATGTTCGAGGACCTAGGCCCTATGGTCTATAAAAACGGACCGTTCATTCACAGAACCGTATCTTAACGATCACGGGATTGCCGTTCCTGAGGTTCATCTTGGATGCGATCTTGGGGGATATCAGAATGACGCTTCCGTCATCTGCCAACTTCTTTAATGGGATGCGGATCATCCCCTCCGAGCCCTCAACGCCCACCTTTGAGATATCGATCTGGACCATCCGTCTCTTGATCTCCTGGGGTAGCTTCCAGGAATATCCAGCCCAGCTTATTCTGATATAGAACGAGCGGTCGTCCCATTGGACCGTTCCCTCTTCCTTAACACCCTGTTCAAGGCTGCTTTCGAAGATCGAGAAGAACGGGTCAAGGAAGCGCTCCGAATGGTTATTGAATGCCTTTGTGTTGATCGCCTTGAGAAGGTGTTCGACCTTCTTCTGTCCATAGTAATGGGCAGTGCCGCAATTGACCTCATTTGGCTGCGGGATGTCTTCCAACTCCCATAATTTCATACCATTGGACTCTTGAATGCTTATTGTTAGGATATCACGGTCCATAAAACTACGTCCTGAAGTGCTTGTAGATGGACCTTTGTTAAATAGATATGGGTTGGTCCCGGATGGTTTTTCTCAGGGAGCGTTCAATGTTTTTTTTTTACTATCTGCTGATGAGGGCATGATACCACATTTCGCCCTCATCCTATTGTTCTTGGCGCTGTGCTCCAATTCGGCAAGACCTAGCAATTTCATCGGAGGGGGTATGTACAATGCAAAGCGGCCTCGGAACCCCTTTTTAAACTTGGTCCTTTTATTAATTATTAAGATGTTTTCGGACATTTATATAGAAATGAAAAAAGACACTCAGTGATATTAATGTCACTATTGAATGATGACCCAATAAAGGTCTGACGTTATACTACCGGTAGACCCAAGGTCTAACCGGTAAGCTCGAAAAAATCCCCATTAATGGGTGAAGGGGGCTGGTGGACTATATCTGGTCCAATGTTCTGCCTCGGGTCAAAAAGGGTGAGCTAACCTATCTTGGGATAAAGATAAATATACCCTCATTTTCTTAGCATATAGGGGGAATCCCGTTGGCAGACGAAGATAGAAGCAATAGATTTAAAAAACCGAAGGTAATGTCCGAGTTCAAGGAGTTCTTAGTGAAGGGGAACATCCTGGCCATGGCGGTCGGGATAATAATCGGCATCGCTTTCGGTGCCGTGGTCAAATCCGCCGTTGACGATATACTTATGCCACCGATAGGGGCCATAGGTGGGGCCGATTTCACCGACAACTTCGTCGTCCTAAAATCCGGTAAGATGGTGGAAGACAATGAGACCATAAGGACAAAGCAGTTCGATACCCTACAGGAGTCAAAGGATGCTGGTGCAGTGACCCTGAGGTGGGGCCTTTTCGTCAACGCCTTCATCAATTTCCTCATCATCGGTCTTGTTCTCTTCCTGATAACTAAGGCTGCGGCGAGGACGGAGAAGAAGATAGAGGAGTCCCTCCCTCCGACCAAACCATGCCCATATTGCGATACACAGATATCATTGAAGGCGACCAGGTGCCCTAACTGCACATCAAAACTATGATCGGCGTTCCAAAGGTCTGTCGCAGTTACTATATAAAAAATATGGGGCTCTCAATTGAGAGCCCCTAAGAGGCCATTATCAAATGGTTGGTTTCATTCACAATTCTTAGTTTGGGTCTTGGTCCGGTCCTGTGTCTGGGTCTGTTCTGGATCGGTCTCCCCACAGCTCCCATCCTGTGACTGCTCCTGGGTCCTCTCTTGCGTCTTGGTCTGCTCAGGGTCGCTCTCCCCACAACTAACATTCAGGGACCGCTCCTGGGTCCTCTCTTGCGTCTTGGTCTGCTCAGGGTCGCTCTCCCCACAACT
>CAZLVP010000018.1:33673-54713 GCA_964563055.1 uncultured Thermoplasmatales archaeon
GCTCCTGGGTCCTCTCTTGCGTCTTGGTCTGCTCAGGGTCGCTCTCCCCACAACTACCATTCAGGGACCGCTCCTGGGTCCTCTCTTGTGTCTTGGTCTGCTCAGGGCCGCTCTCCCCACAGCTCCCATTCTGGGACCGCTCCTGGGTCCTCTCTTGCGTCTTGGTCTGCTCAGGGTCGGTCTCCCCACAGCTCCCATTCTGGGACCGCTCCTGGGTCCTCTCCTGCGTCTTGGTCTGCTCGACGGAGCTCTCTAGTTTGCTTTCATCCTGTCCACGGTCCTGTGTCCTTTCCCTCTTGCTGTCCATTTCCTCTGGGCCACAGTTACCGTCCCTATCCTGGTCCCTGTCCCTTAACAGGTTACCTGCTGCCTTCTGGACGATCTCCGCAACAGTGCTTCCTTCGGCCACATCCCTAGTACTTTCCTCTCCCCCTATGGCGGAGACAGGTAATAGGAACACAGCCCCGATCAGGAGGCCTAAAGCCGCCAGACCGCCCGCAACCATCATGGTCGTTCTCATTCGTTCTTACCTCCTGGACGCCTCTTGGGACATCCTGTTCGAACCATTGCTCCAGCTATTTAACCACCTTCTGGAACGGACCTCTAGGAGTGGAACAAACCTCTAGTTATCACCGCACCTTTCTCTAGAACTTTGTTCCATATCCATGTTATATACCGTATGATATTACCTCATATCATGAAGTCTTTTAACTGCCTCATCATACCCCTTATTGCCCTTCTTCTGGTGGCGGGGCCCGTGAACGCTTTTATGAGTGGCAGCGCTGGATCGAACTATCAGACAGGGGGCAACCAGTTCAAGGGCCAAGGCGGCAAGGGGAACGGAGGACCTAAATGGGAAGGGACCGGGACCCAGAGACCTCTGGACAAAGGTTTCTCCTTCAATGGCAATGGTTCAGGACCCGAAGTAGCATTAGTGGACAATTCATCACGTGGGGTCTCCATTCGATTGTCCTCGATCGAATTCTTTGGGAACGAAAAGCACCTTGGGTTGGATGTCGTGAACCATACCTGGTACATGAACGAAAGCACGGGTCCCGCCGGTCAGATCGATAGAGCCTATAAATCAAAGATCGCTTGGTCCCCCGGCGGACCGGTGGCAAACCTTACATCTAGCTTTGGGCTGATATGGAACGAATTTTCAAGGATGATGATGTTCCGGTTCCATATAGACCTACTACCAGGTAATGGGACACTAAGGCTCACCTACAGGTTCCAATCGGAATCGGCGAGCTCCTGGGGATCTGGTCATTGGCGGTCAGGTAACGGAGAGCTCTCGCTCGGGAATGACGATGGGGTCGAATTCTGCGAAGTGAACCATAGTTCCATATTCATATATTCCATCGATGAGGAGAATAAAACAGGTCCACTATCGGTATCGGGCATCGCATCTTCCGAAGAAGCAATGCTAATAACGGAAGGGGCGGTCAGGTCCGATATCACCTCAGTAGAACTGGAGGGTTCGATGACGCTCTTTGATCCCTTCATCTTAGGGATCGTCGAAAAAGTGGAGGAAGGTGTGGATTTTGTGATGGACCATATCCTATCCTTCCTTATTGGAGGGACCATAATAACCGTTATTACATTATTGATTTTAACGGTCATGACACTCAAGAGAAAGGATGGTGCAGATGGCCTGGTCCTAGAGCGGAACAGATATTATAAAAGACCTAAGGGACCCTGTCGATGATCATATCAAATATTGATGTTCGATACATGATCAGAAGTGACCTCATCAGTTCAGGGTCCTTCACGCTGTAGTTCCTCTCACGCCCTTGCTGGTCCGCTGATAATATCCCCGCTTTTTCCAATCTTCTGAGATGGTACGACAATGTCGCCGATGTGAAGGTGAAGTGCTCTAGCACCGTTCTAGGGTTCGCTCCAGGGTTCTCTAAAAGGAAAAG
Source organism: uncultured Thermoplasmatales archaeon (assembly GCA_964563055.1). Taxonomy (GTDB): domain Archaea; phylum Thermoplasmatota; class Penumbrarchaeia; order Penumbrarchaeales; family Penumbrarchaeaceae; genus JALOTP01. The sequence continues at coordinate 35,596 of CAZLVP010000018.1, forward strand.
GACGATACCCCTTGGAATTTCCCTTCTTAAGATGGAAAGGGCTTTCTTCTCCTCTGGTGAGAACCTGTCCCTAACGTAGAAATTAACCTCACCCGATATCGATTCTCTGACAAGTACTTCACCTTTGACAAGTGCGTTCATATGGAAATCGAGCTGTCCGACCGCTAGACCGAGATACCTCTGGACCTCTCTGAAATGGACGCCGGGGTTGGCCCTGATGAACTCGTAGATGCGTCTTCTGACAGGTAGGTCCAGAAGGTCCTGTCTCAACATCATTTCCTCCAGAGGACCACCGCTATGACCGCCATGACGACGCCGACCGCCAGAAGGACCAGGGTTGGAACGGTCCCGAGCGGAAGCACTTCGAAGGTCACAAGGACATGGAACAGGGAACCAAGGAGGAAGGAAGCGCAGGCACCCATCATCACCAAAGGTCCCTTGGTCCTCCGGTATCGATAAAGAAAGAAGTTAAGGACCAGTGACAGGAGGGATGCGACCAACAACAATCCCATCGCCACGTCCAGGGCGAACAATCGCATAAGGACATATCATGGACTTCGTTTAAAAATGTCACTGGTACGCTATCATGGGCTCATTTCAAGAGCTTCGCAAGTATCTCATCCGCGGCCGAATAAGGGTCCATCTCCTTCTGTTGGATACGTTCCAGTAGTGATTCTATCCTTCCCTTGAACTTATCCTCATCGAAGATCAACGTCATGAGCCGCTTCCTGATTATTTCCACAAGCTCGGCCTGGTATCGGGCCTTTCTCCTCTCATCGAACCTTCCAGTGGAGCGGATATGGGCCTCGTGCGCATTGACCTCATCCAATAGGTCCTTCACCCCTTTAGAATCCTTTGCGGTAGTTTGAAGGACCGGGACCCTCCTGAACCCAGGCCCATGGCTCAGGTCTATGAGGCTCTCGAGCTCCGCGACGGTCCTCTCGATACCGGGTCTGTCCGCCTTGTTCACCACGAAGATGTCAGCTATCTCCATTATCCCGGCCTTGATCGTCTGGATGGAATCTCCGAGCCCCGGGACCAGAACTACCATTGTTGTATCGGCTATCTTGATTATATCGACCTCGGCCTGCCCCACCCCAACCGTTTCAACGATGACCACCTCCTTTCCAGAGGCGTCCAAAATCTCTACGGCATCGAACACCGCCGAGGCGAGGCCTCCCAGCATGCCCCGGGTCCCCATGGACCGGATGAAGATGCCCTCATCGGAGACCAGCTCGTTCATACGGATACGGTCCCCAAGTAGAGCACCTCCGGAAAATGGGCTGGTGGGGTCCACTGCAACTATGCCAACTTTCTTCCCCCTCCGCCTGAGCTCCCTTGCCATCTCGCAGACTAGGGTGGACTTCCCTGCACCCATGACCCCTGTGACCCCTATGACATAGGCATTCCCTGCCTTTGGGTGGACCAGTTTCATCTCCGATGCACCCCGAGGGTCACCGTCCTCGGAATAGGATATCAATCTGGCTATAGCCCTCGGGTCCCCAGCGAGGACCCTCTCTGCCAGCTCGCTCATGGCCTGACGTTCTCCTTTATGAAGGAAACCATTTCCTCAAGGGAGGTACCTGGTCCGAAAACACCCTTCATACCGGCCTTCTTGAGCTTCGGAACGTCCTCCTCAGGAACGATACCCCCCCCAATGACCAGAACGTCCCCCATCCCCTTCTCTTTTAAAAGCTCAAGGACATCTATGAAAAGCGTCATGTGTGCACCCGACAATAGGCTCAAACCGACCACATCGACATCCTCCTGGATGGCGGTCCGCACGACCATTTCCGCGGTCTGATGAAGGCCAGTGTATATGACCTCCATGCCGGCATCCCTCAGCGCCCTTGCAACGACCTTCGCGCCTCTGTCATGGCCGTCGAGTCCCGGTTTCGCTATCAGCACCCTTATCTTCTTCACCATCGTAATCACCTCAGAAAATGGCCGGTTCCTTGTACTCGCCAAATACCTCTCTGAACACATCGCATATCTCGCCAAGGGTCCCGTAGGCATGGACGCAGTCGATTATGAACGGCATGGTGTTCTCGGTCCCCTCCGCGGCCTGTTTAAGTCTCTTTAGGGCCTTTTCCAGTTTGGGACCGTCCCTATCCTTCCTGAGCTTCTTGAGCCTCTCGAGCTGGACCTTCTCACCCTCCTTGTCCATTTCTAGGAGCGGTATCTCGACAGGTTCGTTCATCTTGTATTTATTGACCCCCACAGTGATCCGCTTCCCTGACTCGATCTCACGCTGGAACTTGTAGGAGGCCTCAGCTATCTCTCTCTGGAAGAAACCCTTCTCTATGGCAGGCAACATACCTCCGAGCTTTTCTATCCTATCGAAGTAGTTAAGGGCCTCCTCCTCCATCCGGTCGGTAAGCCATTCTACATAGTAGGACCCACCGAGAGGGTCTATCGTACCCGTAACCCCTGTTTCCTCTTCTATTACCTGCTGGGTCCTCAATGCGAGCCTGACCGCTTTCTCCGAAGGCAGGGCTAGTGCCTCATCCATGGAATTCGTGTGCAGGGACTGGGTTCCCCCTAGCACAGCTGCCATAGCCTGGAGCGCCACTCTTACCAGATTTACCTCGGGTTGTTGGGCGGTGAGGCTGACACCGGCCGTCTGGGTGTGGAACCTCATCAGGAGGGAGCGCTCTTTCTTCGCCCCCATCTCCTTCATCCCTCGGGCCCATATCCTTCTTGCCGCTCTGTATTTGGCGATCTCCTCGAAGAAGTCGTTGTGGGCGTTGAAGAAGAAGGACAGCCTCGGTGCGAAATCATCTATCTTCAACCCCCTGGCAATTGCCCATCTAACATACTCAAAGCCGTCAGCAAGTGTGAAAGCGAGCTCCTGGAGAGCGGTCGACCCAGCTTCCCTTATATGATACCCAGATATCGATATGGTGTTCCACCTGGGGACCTCTTTGGACCCGAACTCGAAAGTATCGACTATGAGCCTCATGGAGGGTTCGGGCGGGAATATGAAGGATTTCTGTGCGATGTACTCCTTCAGGATGTCGTTCTGTATGGTCCCGCCTATCTTGGACCTGGGTATGCCTCTGTTGTCAGCGTTTGCGATATAGAAACCCCAGACGATAGGGGCCGGACCGTTGATGGTCATGGAGGTGGTCACCTTGTCCACAGGAATGTCCTTGAACAGGAGCTCCATGTCCTTCAGGGACGATATGGCCACCCCACATTTTCCGAACTCACCCCTAGATAGAGGGTGATCGGTATCGTACCCGTAAAGTGTCGGGTAATCGAAGGCTACGGAAAGCCCGGTCTCACCGTGCTCAAGAAGGTACTTGTACCTCTTATTGGTCTCCTCTGCTGTCCCGAACCCAGCGAACTGCCTCATCGTCCAGGTCTTGCCACGATACATTGTTGAATGGACACCGCGCAGGTACGGGAACTCTCCCGGGAACCCTGAGTCCTTCAGGTAATCGAAGTGGGGTATGTCATCAGGGCCGTATACCGCTTTTATGTCGGTCCATGAGAGGTTCTGGAACCTATCCCTTGCCTCTGGGGCCTTCTCCTTTAAAGGAACATAGCAGGTGCTCTCCCACTCTTTCCTCTTTTTTGCTATCTCTTTGAGCTTTTTACCGTCGTACATCGGCTCAACCTTCCATGGTCAATACTCAATTCCCTTCCTGGCCTTCACACCGTTGTTGTAGAAATGGAGCATCTCCTTCATCTCGGTCACGAGGTCCGCCATCTCCAGGACCTCATTTGGGGCATATCTGCCTGTTATGACGACCTCAACGTGACGGGGTCTTGTCCGGAGCATGTTCACCACCTCGGAGATGGGGACAAGTCCGAAGTCCAAGGCGACGTTCAGTTCGTCGAGTATGACAAGATCGTACTTCGAGCTCATTATCGCCCTCTCAGCATGGGAGAGACCCTCCCTTGCAAGGTCGATGTCTATCTGTTCCAGATGCTCCTTACATACGAACTCGTCCCGGCCGTGCTGATGGACCTCGAAGTTCGGGATGTTCCTCAATGCATCGAGCTCGCTATACCTCCGCCCCTTCATGAACTGGACCATGATAACCCTTAAACCGGCCCCGGCCGCTCTGACCCCCAGGCCGATCGCTGCGGTCGTCTTACCTTTACCGTTCCCGGTATAGACCTGGAGGTATCCCCTTTCGAAGGCCATAACGACCTCATTAATCGGCTCGTCTGTTATATTTCTTTCTTAGGTCCATGCTGGGACCCGCTCAGAGGCGGGCTAATCTCATACGTTCCAGCTGTACTCGATACCACCGGCCATCATAAGATGGAGGGAAGCCGTCCCCTGAAGGACTATTGTCAATCCTACCTCGCCCCCCGAGCTCGGCAGGGACCCAAGGCTGTTCTCACTGGTGCCCGGGTCATAGACCTTTCTGAGCACCGTCGTAGTGGAATGGTCCCGGATGGTCAGGAGCCCATTGGATTGAGGCCCGATATCCACCTCATAGAAATAGATCAGGTTATCGAAATGGCCCCAGTTAGGGTGGCCCCGGTCCAAGAACGAATCGTAGATATCGATCTCAGGTGAGCCGGTCGAAGAGGAATATTCCTTGTCGTAAAGGTCCACCCCCCTCACGAAATAGACCGTCCCCTTGAAGCCTGAGCCGTGGGAGACAAGCACCATACTGAGCTCTTCCACACCATCAGCCCTAATGAGTGTCAAGGACCGGAACCAACCGGCTTCGGAATCATATACATAGCTCAATATATCGCCCGATCCTGCCTCCGCTTCGATGTTCACTATGACCGCACTTCCATCCTTTGATATAACGTTCCTTGCTATGGACGTGACCTTTGCCTCCCAGTTCTCCCTTCCGAGGAGAGAGAATGTCCAGGTATTGCCCTTCTCCAAAGGGAACTGGAAGATGTTCTGAGGAATCCCCTTCTCATAGACGGCCAGGTTATCAACGGTTATCCTTCCCAGCATCGGGTTATAGTTCAGGACCGCATGCTTCTGGGCATCGAGCCTATTATCTATTCCTAGCTGGTACTGGGTAGCATTGCTGGTCGCGACCACTGTCCTTGCGATCGTCGGGCTGATGTCCACAGTGTCGTAGGCATATGTCCAGAACATGCCGAGTCCCCAAACAGGACAATCTATCCTCTGGTCCTGAGCGTTGTCCTTTCCAGAAAGGTCCATCGATCCCCGGTAGGTCCCGACCATGTATCCCAGTGCTCCTACGAGGATGCAAAGCACGATGGCAGCTACCAAATAAGCCCTCTTCATATCGATCGTCTCCCATGGTTGACCTATAGGCCATTTTCATTGAATGGCCGGTCAACACGCAATCATGTCCTCTTTAGATAGTTACAGGACATTCATTGCAGAACGAACGGTTTGAAGACTATAAAACCCTTCTGTGAGTTGATGGATAATGGTCGAAAGGTCCAATATCAGGTTCGAAACGTATGTGGGGGAGAGTGTCTGCCCTTGCTCCCCTGTCCCATCCGGGTTACCCTCGTCCTGGGGAAAGGTTTATTTTTTTTAACCCCTTGGGGATGCCCATGTTTTTCGAGCTCAGCGAACAGCAAACGATGATTCGGAACATGGTCAGAGAGCTCGCGGACAAGGAGATAGCCCCCAAGGCCGCAGAACTGGACAGGAAAGAGGAGTTCCCGGATGAGGCCATAAAAAGATTGGCGGAGCTGGGCATACTAGGTGCGATCATACCGGTCGAGTACGGGGGTCCAGGGCTCGATACGGTCACCTATGCCATGATGATAGAGGAGATCTCGCGGGCCTGTGCCTCAACAGGTGTGGTCACCTCGGTCCATAATTCGCTCTGTTCATGGCCCATCATATATTATGGCAACGATGCACAGAAGGCGAAATACCTACCTATCTTAGCCAGGGGCGAGAAGATAGGGGCGTTCGCAGCGACCGAACCCGACGCGGGTTCGGACCTCGGCTCGTTATCGACCGTGGCCGAGCTCAAGGGGGACCATTTTGTCATAAACGGGACCAAGACCTTCATCACCAGCGGGCCAAAGGCTGGGATAGTGATAGTCTTCGGGGTAACGGACAGGTCAAAGGGCACAAGGGGCATCTCAGCATTCATAGTGGAGAGCAGCTTCAAGGGATACAAGGTGGGCTCCATCTTCGAGAAGATAGGAATACATGCCTCTTTGACCTCGGAACTCATTTTCGAGGACATGGTGGTCCCTAAGGAGAACCTCCTCGGAAAGGAGGGTGATGGTTTCAAGATAGCCATGGCGACCCTGGACGGGGGACGGATAGGGATCGCCTCCCAAGCGGTCGGGATCGCACAGGCAGCGCTTGAGGAGAGCATAAAATATTCACAGGCCAGACATCAGTTCGGGAAACCTATCTCAAGCTTCCAGGCCATCCAGTGGATGCTGGCGGAGATGGCGACCAAGATAGATGCCTCAAGGCTCCTCACACTTCAAGCGGCCTCATTGAAGGATAAAGGCGCCCGTATCAGCAAGGAAGCGGCCATGGCAAAGCTATTTGCCTCAGAGACCGCCATAGAGGCCACGAACAACGCCATTCAGATCCATGGCGGATATGGATACACCAGGGAGTATCCGGTGGAGAGGCTCTTCAGGGATGCGAGGATAACATCTCTCTACGAGGGGACCTCCGAGGTACAGAAGATGGTGATAGCAAGCTCATTGTTGAGGTAAAAAGGGTAGGACTGGAGGTTTGCTCAATGAACATACTGGTATGCGCGAAACAAGTGGTGGATGTGGGGGAGATTAAGGTCAACCCCTCCTCAGGGAAACCCATGTTAGAGGGCATTCCCAAAAAGATCAGCGACATAGACAAGAACGCATGCGAGGAGGCCATCAGGGTCCGGGAGAAGGTCGGTGGGAAGGTCACCGTTCTGACCGTTGGAACGCCCGATGCCAAGGAGAGGATGAAGGAGCTGCTTGCAATGGGTGCCGACAACGGCATACTTGTGACCGCGCCTGACAAGGCCGATCATCTTGTGACCTCGTCCCTTATCACAAAGGCCATCCAGAAGATGGGCGGTTCCGACCTAATCATCTGCGCCGAAGCGTCCATTGACCAGTTCTCAGGCCAGATCGGACCAAGGGTCGCCGGGCTACTGAACATCCCGCAGCTAACCTACTGTTATAAATTGACCCCGGGACCTGACAAGCTCACCGTCGAGAGGAACCTTGGCGATAGATTGGTCACCTCTGAGAGCAGTTATCCCGTCCTTGTGACCGTGACCAAGGAGGTCAACCAGCCAAGGCTGCCCAGCCTCATGCAGATACTTGGCTCGGCCAAGAAGCCGATAGATGTCTGGGGCCCGGCCGATATCGGCGCAGCGGACCTGAACCCTGGGATCGAGATGGTCGATATCAAGGGTGTGGCGATGTCAAGGAAGAACATAGTCTACAAGGACGATCTCGACGAATCAGTTGCCAAACTTGCGGACAGCCTTGCCAAGGAAGGAGTTCTGGGGTGATAATATGGTGGTCATCTACAGCGAGAACCAGAAGCTTGTAACAGAGATGCTCTCAAAGGCAAGGGAGCTCTCCGCTCCGCTTAACGAGAAAGTAACTGCGGTCCTTATCGGTGCTGGAAAGGAGCAGTTGTCCTCCGTGCTCATTAGGCATGGGGCCGATAGGGTGGTAATGATGGGGGCATCGCTTTCGGACCTCAAGGCCGAGGAGGTCTCCGACCTGCTCTGCGGGCTGGTAAAGGAGGAGGGGACCGGCCTATTGATGATTGGGTCCAACAAGGACGGGAAGGAGCTGGCATCCAGGGTATCGTCCAAACTTGGCGTCGGGTGCTCAACCGACTCCAAGAGGCTTTACATGAAGGACGGTGCCCTCCACTCGGAAAGAGTGGTGTTCTCCGGGAACGGGGTAGCGGTCGAGAGGTTCACATCCAGACCTGCTGTGGTGACCGTTCCCCCTAAAACCTACGACCCCCTCCCTGCAGATGAGGGGAGGCAAGGAGAGACCGTCAAGAAGGAGCTACCTCACGGCACTTATGGCTCCAGGACTGTCAAGGTAGATCCCATGCTGAGCGAGGGAGCGAACGTGGAGGATGCGGAAAAGATAGTCTCCTGCGGCAGAGGGTTCAAGAACAGCGTTGACATCAAACTGATAGAAGAGCTCGCAGCGGTCCTCAAGGGTTACACCCTTGGTTGTTCAAGACCTATTGCCGCCGATCTGAAATGGCTATCCGAGGACCACTGGATAGGGCTGTCCGGCCACAAGGTCAAACCGAAGCTCTATATGGCCTGCGGGATATCGGGCCAGGTCCAGCATGTGGCCGGGATGAGGGATTCCGGGCTCATAGTGGCCATAAACAAGGACGCGAACGCTCCCATATTCAAGGTCGCCGACTACGGAATAGTGGGCGATCTGTACCAAGTGTTACCTAAATTGATAAATGCTATTAAGCAGAGGACCTAAGAGCGCGTGATCCCATCCAAGGGCCGCCCCAGGACCTGTGAGGACCCCATATGAGCGTAATGGACCTAACATCAATGGCAGAGGCCCAGAAGGCCGACAGGCAGGAGCTTGAGGAGCGCTTGCGCAAGCTCAGGCTCGAGGCCGCCGAGAGATGCTATCAATGCGGGAAGTGCACTTCCGGATGCGAGGCCCACAAGCTCCTTGAACTAGAACCTCATAAGATAGTTGCCCTCACCAAAGCAGGGCTCTTTTCGGAGATGATATCTTCCGACATAATCTGGACTTGCGTATCATGCTTCAAGTGCTATGAGAGATGCCCGCAAAAGGTCGCTCCAGTGAACATCATCTTTGCTCTTAAGAACCTCTCGGTACTCAACGGAAAGGACGTCCCTGGCAATTTTACACCAATGCTCCAGTCCGCAATGACCATAGGGCTCGTTCAGGACATTCAGGAGGCGGTGGATAGGAAAGGCACGGTCAGGACAAGGGATTCCCTCGGTCTCCCCCCACCCCCAAGGCCAAAGGACATGGAGCATTTCATGGCGGCGATCATGGGAACGGCGGTGGAAAAGGTATGATGGGGGGAAAGACATAAGGCTGGCACTCTACCCCGGATGTGTGATGCCCACGGAGCAGTACGCTTACGAGATGTCACTACGTGAGGTGCTCCCCCGGCTCGGGGTCGAACTTGTCGATCTGGAAGGCTTCTCCTGCTGCGGGGAGCCTCTGAAATCCGTCAATCAGATGCTGACGCTGCATTTGAGCGCTAGGAACATAGCAATCTGCGAATCCCAGGGACTCGACATCTTCGTCCCCTGCCCCATGTGCCATCTTGCCTTGAGCGAGGCAAAGGTGGTCCTCTCAGAAAATAAAGAGCTCCGTCAAAGGGTGCTCGAGAAACTGGCCGCTGAGGGCCTTACCTACAAAGGTACAGCCAAGCTCTATCATACGGTGGACCTGCTCACCGATCTGATAGGGTTGGAGGCCATAAAGGGTCAGGTCAAACAGCCATTAAATGGAATGGACCTGGCGACCCATTACGGCTGCCATATCATCAGACCGAGCCTCCTGGGCAGGCCTCAGGACAGCGAGAATCCGGTGGGTATGGAGCGGATATTGGAGGTCCTTGGAGGCCGCTCCAGCCATTACGCCGAGAAGCTGGACTGCTGCGGCGGTCCGCTCCTGCCCAACCATCCAGATACTGCGATGACAAAGACGGGAGAGAAGCTCAAGGCCGTTCAGGAGCATGGGTTCGACGGGATGGTCCTAGCCTGCCCCTGGTGCCACAAGATGTTCGATTCCAAACAAAAGAAGGGGGGGGAGGTGGTCGGGGCCCAGCTCAACGTCTCTGTATTTTATTTAACACAGCTCCTAGGTCTTGCGATGGGCCTGGAACCCTCCAAGTTGGGCCTTGACCTCAACCAGAGCCCTGTCGAGAAGCTCCTGGAGAAGTTGGGGGTGGCATTCTGAACAGAGTGGGGGTGTTCGTATGCCATTGCGGTATCAACATCGCATCCAAGGTCGATATCGATGCCCTTGTCAGCTACTCCTCGTCCCTTGAGGGCGTTACACTAGCTAAGGACTACAAGTACATGTGCTCCGACCAGGGTGCTCAGTTGATCCAGTCATCCATCAGGGAGCATGACCTTGAGGCCGTCGTCATCGCTAGCTGCTCTCCTAGGATGCACGAGCACACATTCCAAGGGGTCGCCTCCGAGGGTGGGGTCAATCCCTACCGTGTTGAAATAGCGAACATCAGGGAGCATGTGTCGTGGGTGACCGAGGACCCTAAAGAAGCTACCGAGAAGGCAAAGAGGATGGTGGCAGGGGCGGTTGCAAAGGCCAAACTGCTCGAGCCACTTGAGAGGTCCAAGAGCCCCGTCACCCATTCGGCCCTTGTCATAGGCGGGGGAATAGCCGGGATCCAAGCCGCGCTTGATATTGCCGATGCCGGCTTCAAGGTGCATCTTGTTGAGAAGGAACCGACCCTTGGTGGAAGGATGGCACAGCTCGACAAGACGTTCCCTACCCTTGACTGCTCATCATGCATCCTGACCCCCAAGATGATGGAAGTGAAGAACAATGCCTTCATAGAACTGCTCACCTACTCCGAGGTCGTATCCGTAGAGGGGTCTATTGGCAATTTTACAGTAAAGGTCAGAAAAAAGCCCAGATACATCGATACCGACAAATGCACCGGGTGCGGGGACTGCCTCAGGGCGTGCAGATTGAAGGACAGGATAGATGACGAGTTCAACATGGGGTTGTCCAAAAGGAGCGCCGTCTTCATACCGTTCCCCCAAGCCGTCCCGCTCAAGGCGACCATAGACCCAAAGAACTGCCTGATGCTCCGCTTCGGCAAGTGCGGGGACGGACCGCTCTGTGTCAAGGCATGTGAGGCCTGTGCCATCGCGTTCGACCAGAAGGAGGAGGTCGTTGAGCTCAAGGTCGGGGCCATCGTAACAGCCACAGGGTACGATCTAATGGACCCTTCAGGGCTCTATGAGTACGGGTCCTCGCTGTCAAAGGACGTCATAACCACTATGCAACTGGAGCGGCTGATAAGCTCTTCAGGCCCTACTGCAGGGAAGGTCGTCAGACCTTCCGATGGAAAATCCCCTGCATCGGTAACCTTCATCCTCTGCGTGGGCTCCAGGGATGAGACCTGCCACTCATGGTGCTGCCGCATAGGCTGTATGAGCGCTTTGAAGAGCCTCCATCTGCTCAAGGAGAAGCTAGGAAAGGATGCTGAGCTCAACCTTTGCTACATGGACGTCAGGTCCTTTGGTAAGGGATATGAGGAGTTCTATGGGAGGATCAGGGGCGAGGGGGTCAACCTTTTCAGAGGAAGGCCATCGGAGGTCAGGGTAGGGAAGGAAGGTATCAAGTTCGACATCTTCGATACAACGCTCAACAAGCTCTTCGAGATCAAGACGGACCTGTTGGTCCTCGTGCCCGCCATCGTTCCCAGGGATGGGACCGAGGAGCTCTCTAGGGTCCTGCACCTGTCAAGGGGGGCGGACGGGTTCCTGTTGGAGGCCCATCCGAAGCTCAGGCCCAACGACACATTCGTCGGGGGTATCTACTTGGCAGGGACCTGCCAGGCCCCCAGGGACATTGCGGACGCCGTTTCGCATGCGAGCGGTGCGGCCTCCCGGGCCCTTGGGACGATATCGAAGGAGACCCTTGAGAACGACCCACTGGTAGCATGGGTCGACCCGGAGCTCTGCGCCGGATGCGGTGTCTGTATGGAGGTCTGCGCCTATTCTGCACGGACCCTGAACGAGGTCACAGGCATAGCCGAGGTGAACGAGACGTTATGCGCTGGATGTGGGGCTTGCATTGCAGCATGTCCCTCCAACGCTTGCGTTCATAGGAACTTCACCAAGCAGCAGCTCATCAGAATGATAGACGAGATGGTGTAGGGACATGGAAGAAGCGAACGCTCCGCAGCCAGGGAACGTCCGGGGCTCGGTCATGGTCCTGGGGGCCGGGATCTCCGGCATACAGAGCTCGCTCGACCTTGCCGATGCCGGGTTCAAGGTCTATCTGGTGGACAAGGGGTTGTCCATAGGCGGCGTCATGACCATGCTGGACAAGACGTTCCCTACCAACGACTGCTCCATGTGCATCCTTGCCCCCAAGCTCGTAACGACCGGGCGCCACAGGAACATCGAGATAATCACCAGGGCCGAGCTCACAGGGCTCGAGGGGAATGTCGGGAACTTCCATGTGACCCTGAAGAGACACCCCAGGTTCGTCGATATGGAGAAATGCAACGGGTGCGGTGACTGCGTCGAGCACTGCCCCGTCACGCTCCCATCCGACTACGACCAGGGGCTGGGTACGAGGAAGGCCATATTCCAGCCCTTCCCCCAGGCCATACCCAATATATTTGCCATAGACAAGCTCGAAGAGAGGTCCCCTTGCAGGCTAGCCTGCCCCGCGGGGCTCAATGCCCATGCCTTCGTGGCACTGGCTTCCCAGGAGCGGTGGGCGGAGGCCTACCACCTCATCATGCAGAAGGTCCCTCTGCCGGGAACCCTGGGCAGGATCTGCTACCACCCCTGCGAGAAGGAATGCAACAGGAAGGATATCGAAGAGCCCGTCTCCATCTGTGCTATAAGGAGGACCATAGCGGACCATATTTTTGCACATCCCAAGGAGCTAGAGGAATATCTCAGGGTAAGGAAGGAGCATTACGGTGACCGGTCGGACCCCTTGGACCTTCCCAAGCGCGGTAACGACAGGAAGGTGGCGGTAATAGGCTCTGGGCCAGCTGGACTGACGGCGGCATCGGACCTTGCCCGTATGGCCTACAAGGTGACCATGATCGAATCGGAGCAGGGTGCTGGGGGCATGTTGAGGTACGGTATACCCGAATACAGGCTTTCCAATGGATACCTGGACCGGGAGATAGGATCGCTCCTCTCAGAGAACGGTATAGATATCAGGTACAACACAAGGTTCGGCAAGGACATCACATTCGACGAACTGAGGGGAGAAGGGTTCGCGGCCTTCGTCATGGCCATGGGCTCCTGGAGACCTAAGGACATTCCTATCAAGAGCTGTCGCCCCGAGTGCACCATCCAGGGTATTGATTTCCTCAAGGATGTCAATACTGGTAAATATCCATCTAGGTCCCTGTCGGGCCGACGCCTCCTCGTGATAGGGGGCGGAAACGTTGCCATGGACTGTGCAAGATCGGCGATGAGGCTTGGTGCGGATACGACAATAGTCTACAGGCGCACCGAGGAGGAGATGCCAGCCCATAGGGAAGAGATAGAACAGGTAAGGACAGAAGGAATAACCATCCTAGAACTGACATCACCTCTCGAATACGCCGAGAAAGCATGTCAGACATGTTTGACCTGTCAACGTATGGAGCTGGGCGAACCAGATGATAAGGGAAGGAGGAAGGCCATTCCCATCGATGGTTCGACCATCGACCTTCCTTGCGACCTGATAGTATTTGCCATCGGACAAGAGATAGCGACCGATGGGTTGAGGGAGGCTGGTCTTCAGGTCACCGATGGTAGATTGACCGCTGACCCGGTTACCCTCCAGACCTCAGTTCCGTACATCTTCGCAGCCGGTGATGCCGTCACTGGACCTGCTTCAGCGGTCGAGGCAATAGGTGCAGGCCACCGTGCAGCAGAGTCCGTAGATCGTTACCTCAACGGAGAGGACCTTAAGGCAGGAAGGGACCTTCCTCTCCCTGAGAGAGCACCCGTCCCTGATTGGGCGGAACGCGTGCCAAGGGACAGGGTATTGATACCGACACTGCCTGTCAGTGAGCGCATCAATGACTTCCGAGAGGTCGAAGGGACCCTTCCAGAGGAGGTCGCCGTCTCGGAGGCCTCACGGTGCCTGAATTGCAGCGGATGCAGCGACTGCATGCAGTGTGTGGAACACTGCCAGAGAGGTGCGGTAGACCATGACATGGTCGAGAGCCTCCAGACCATAGATGTGGGTGCGGTCATACTATCGCCCGGGTTCGAGGCCTATAGACCACCCATAGGGAGCAGTCTGGGCTACGGCGTTTATCCCAACGTGCTGACATCAATGGAGTTCGAGAGGATGCTCTCGGCCTCCGGCCCCTACAAAGGGCACCTTGAACGGCTCTCCGACGGCAAGCCCCCAAAGAAGATAGCATGGCTCCAGTGTGTCGGGTCCAGAGATAAGAGCTGCGACCATGCGTACTGCTCATCCGTCTGCTGTATGTATTCCATCAAGGAAGCCGTCATCGCTAAGGAACACCAGCCGGGGCTCGAGACGCACATATACTTCATGGACGTCCGCTCCTACGGGAAGGACTTCGAGAAGTATTACGAGAGGGCCGAGAACGAGTATGGGGTCGTCTTCAGGAGGAGCAGGGTCCCAAGGCTGGAGCAGGACCGTGATACGAAAGAGCTCACGGTCAGATGGGTGGACCCCAAGGGGAAGCTCCAGAAAGAAAGCTACGACATGGTCGTCCTCTCCGTAGGTCTGGTCCCCTGCAAGGCCATGCCAGACCTCTCATCGCTCCTCGGCATAGAGCTCAACGACTATGGCTTTGCGCTCACGGACCCGTTCTCCGGTGTCATCACGACAAGGAATGGCATATACGCCTCCGGGGCCGCATCGGGACCTAAGGACATCCCCGAATGCGTTACACAGGCATCCGCCGCTGCGGCCGAGGCGGAAAAGGACATAGCTGCGGCCAGGGGAACCCTCGTGACGGAGAGGGTCTTCCCGCCGGAAAGGGACATACGCTCCGAGCGTCCCAGGGTCGGCGTCTTTGTATGCCATTGCGGTATTAACATTGGAAGCGTTGTCGATGTCCCCAAGGTCGTCGAATACGCAAGGACCCTACCTTATGTCGTACACACGGACATGAACACCTTCACATGCTCCCAGGACACCCAGGTACGGATGAAGGAGGTCATAAAGGAGCACGGCTTGAACAGGATAGTGGTGGCATCCTGTACGCCCAGGACGCACGAGCCGCTGTTCCAAGAGACCATGAAAGAGGCGGGGCTCAACCCCCATCTTTTCGAGATGGCGAACCTCCGTGACCAGAACTCCTGGGTCCACAGGGGCTACCCGGAGATGGCCACCCACAAGGCCATGGCATCCGTGAGGATGGCGGTGTCCAAGGCCGCTGAGCTCAGAGCACTTTCGCACAAAAAGGTCCCCGTCACCAAGAGCGCCCTTGTCATAGGAGGCGGCATAGCCGGAATGACCGCTGCCCTTTCCATGGCGGACCAAGGATATCCTGTCCACATCGTCGAGAGGGAAGAAGTGCTCGGGGGTAGGCTGAGTGAGGTCTTCCTGGGGTTGGGTGACGAGGACCCTCAAGAGCTTCTCAGGAGAACCATGGAGCGGGTCCACAGGCATCCTCTCATCACCGTGCATCCGGGAACGACGCTCGACAATGTATCGGGTTATGTTGGTAATTTCGTGAGCAGGCTCAAGAAAGGGGACACACTTGATAATGTCGAGCACGGTGTGGTCGTCCTGGCGACCGGGGCGGAGGCCTACGAACCGACGGAATACCTCTACGGCAAGAGCCACATGGTGATCAAGCAGTCGGACCTCCAGGAAATGCTCGGGAAGGACCCCAGTAAGCTTCCGGAGCTGAAAGAGGTCGTGATGGTCCAGTGCGTCGGTTCCCGCAACGACGAGCACCCATACTGCTCGAGGATCTGCTGCTCCGGTGCCATCAGGAACGCCATCAGATTGAAGGAGCTGAGGCCGGGGGTCGAGATCTACGTCCTCTATCGTGACATACGCTCCTACGGGACGAGGGAGGACACTCTCTATGCAAGGGCAAGGGAGCTCGGTGTGATCTTCGTCCAGTTCGATAGGGATGAAGAGCCTAAGGTAAGGCTGTCAAAGGACAGCAAGCTCTCGGTCACGGTCAACGAGAAGGTCTTGGGAAGGATGCTCAAGCTCAACCCGGACCTGCTCGTCCTCTCGACCGGCATCGTACCAAGGGACAACTCGACGGTAGCCCAGCTACTGAAGGTACCGCTCACTTCCGACGGTTTCTTCTCCGAAGCCCACATGAAATTGAGGCCAGTGGACTTCTCGGCGGACGGGCTCTACCTCTGCGGGACCGCCCATTCCCCTCGCTTCATAGAGGAGACCATACTGCAGGCCAAGGCCACTGCCGCAAGGGCCGCGACCATCCTCTCTCGGGACGAACTGGAGACCAAGGGGAACGTCGCACAGATCACCGCAAGGAAATGCGCCGGTTGCCAGTTATGTCTGACGATCTGTCCCTATGATGCGATCGAGTATGATGAAAGGACGAGGACGGTCAGGGTCAACGAGATACTGTGCCAGGGCTGCGGGGCATGCGCGGCCATCTGCCCCAGCGGTACCTCGCAGCAGAGCTCCTTCACCAAGAAGCAGCTGGTGGCCATGATAGATGCATGTCTGGAGGAATGAGATTGACAGAAGGTTTCGAACCCAAGCTCGTCGGCTTCCTGTGCAACTGGTGCTCCTATGCGGGAGCGGACCTTGCGGGGACATCAAGGATACAATACCCACACAACATCAGGGTCATAAGGGTCATGTGCTCAGGGGCCGTCGATACCGTTTACATCAACAGAGCCCTGCTCGAAGGGGCCGATGGTGTCCTCGTGGCCGGATGCCACCTTGGCGACTGCCATTACCAGAACGGGAACTACAAGGCCCGCCGGAGGATGGCCCTCCTCAAGAACATAAACAGGACACTGGGGCTCGATGAGGAACGGGTCTGGGTCAAGTGGATATCCGCCTCCGAGGGGCAGAGGTTCGCCGACACCGTCAAGGATATGGTGGACAAGGTCAAGGAGATGGGTCCCAATCCAGCATCCAGGGTCTGGAACGTATGAGGTGCGAATATGGTCGATAGACTGCTATCAGTGGGCGCTGGGGACGCGGAGGGAGCGCTTAACGGCTTTCTAAAGGAGCTCCTAGTCAAGGGCAAGGTTCAGGCCGTACTTGCCCTTCAGGAGGTCGCTTCCAAGAGGGCAGCCTTCCCAGTGCTCGTATCCGATGCGAACAAGGTCTCCTTCGACCCGTTCGCACCCATTATGCCCCTGAACACTGCAAAGGTAATCTCCAGGATGACAAGGTCCGGGCCTTTGACCAAGGCCATTGCCGTCGTTCTACGACCATGCGAGATCAGGGCTCTCCACGAGCTGGTCAAGCTCAAACAGGCCGACCTGAAGAACATCATGATCATAGGCATAGAATGCCCCGGAACCTTTCCACTGAACACCTTCTCGACCCTGCCTAGCGATATGGACGCGACCAAGGCGGTCCTTGAGGGCAAGGGGGTGGTGAAGCTTATTCGGAGCTCCTGTCTGGCATGCCGAGACCCGGTCCCGTCAAATGCGGACATCGTGATAGGGACGTTCGGTATAGATACCGGCAAGGAGCTCCTGGTCAGGACCCTGACCGATGCGGGAGAGGGGCTGGTCAAGGACATGGGTCTCAAGGATGCGGGCCCCATCCCCGAAAGAGAGAACGCTATAAACAGCATCAGGGCGGAAAAGGAAGCTTACAGGATGAAGCTCAAGGAACGCGGGGACAAGGTGAACGGCCTCGAAAAGGTCTCGGCCTTCTTCGAGACCTGTATCAACTGCCACAACTGTATGAAGAACTGCCCCATCTGCTACTGCAGGGAATGTCTCTTCGAATCGACCGTCCTCGACATGCCTGCGGACAGATACGTTTCCAAAGCGACCAGCAAAGGGGTCGTAAAGACCCCAACAGACACCATGCTGTTCCACATCACCCGGTTCAATCACATGATATTGTCCTGTGTGGAATGCGGCATGTGCGAACAGGCATGCCCTGTAGGGATACCGCTCATGGACATCATCATCCCCATAGCCGAGAACGCCCAGAAGGAGTTCGAGTATCTACCAGGCAGGGACCCGAAGGAGCCCCTGCCCATGGTCGTCTACAGGGAGGACGAGTTCGAGGGAATAGGTGAATGAAGGATGGAGACCATCGACACGAAGGACCTGGACCGCGACCTGAAGTACAGGATCGCAAGGCATGAGGGGGGCGAGGGCATCCTAAAGTGCTTCGCATGCGGTACCTGTACAGCCAGGTGCCCCGAGTTCGATGTCAATGACGAATGGAATCCGAGGGTCGTTATTCGGAAAGCGCTCCTTGGTCTCAAGGAAGAGGTCTTCTCTTCGAGCTTCGTTGGGGTCTGCTCATCTCACTACAGATGTCTTGAGAAATGCCCGCAGAAAGTGAATGTCAAGGGTCTCATGGACTCGGTCCGGAACGAGCGGTTGAGCGAAGAGCGCATAGAGGACCTGACCGGGAAACGCTCCGGAAGCTCCATGGACCCGACGTTAAAGTACAGGCTGACGGCGACCGAGGAAGGGAAACAGCTCTACAGCTGCTTCGCCTGCGGTACGTGCACTGCAGGGTGCCCTGAGAGGGACCTTGACCCGCTCTATTCACCCAGAAAGGTGATCAGGGCATCCATAATGGGCATGAAGGACCAGGTGTTCCATAACAGGTTCGTTGAGATCTGCTCAACGCACCACAGGTGCTTCACCCAGTGCCCTCAGGGCGTCGAGATACCCAGATTGATGAACGCAATAAAGGAGCTTGCTGAGGAAGAAGGTCACCAGGTGAAGAAAGATGGCAAATGAGGGGACTGTTATCGGGGCGGTAGCCGTGGTCGGTGGCGGAATAGCCGGCGTTCAAGCCTCCCTCGATCTCGCCGACATGGGTTTTGCGGTCCATCTAATTGAGAAGACCCCCTCCATAGGCGGGGCCATGGCAATGCTCGACAAGACATTCCCCACCAACGATTGCTCCATGTGCATCCTCTCCCCCAAGCTCGTTGACTGCGCAAGGCACCCCAATATCACCATCCATACGCTCTCCGAGGTCACGTCAATAGAAGGGCGGCCGGGGAACTTCACCGTCAAGGTCCTGAGCAGGCCGAGATATGTCAATATCTCAAAATGCACCTCATGCGGCGAATGCGAGAGGGTCTGCCCCATCAAGATACCCGATGATTTCGACCAGGGATTGAAGATGAGGAAGGCGGCCTACAAGTACTACCCTCAGGCCATCCCGAACGCCTATGCAATAGACAAGGATGGAAAACCCGGGTTCAGGGGTTGCATAAACTGCATGCTCTGCGTCAAAGCATGCAAACCAGGGGCCATAGACCATTCCCAGAAGGCCGAGGACCTCTCTTTGAACGT
>CAZLVP010000019.1:0-30450 GCA_964563055.1 uncultured Thermoplasmatales archaeon
CGGGATATTCAGAGAGCATTTAACCCACAAAGCGGCATTTAGTCGAACAGTTAGCTTTATATGTGCCAGATTAAAATGTTAACATATCAAAAAAGGAATATATACCGCTTAAATCCATACTTGGATTTGTACAATCAATTTGGAAGTGATGAATTTGGATAATGATGAACGAATGTTTGGGGGGGGGGGAGGGGAAGAAATGGGTAAAAATAGTTGCAGAACTATTAATAACGCAACTTTAAATGATAATAGGAAGAGGATCATGGACTTCATAATGCATCATGCTGGATGTAATCCTTTGAGGATATCCAATGAATTG
The DNA here is from genome assembly GCA_964563055.1 of uncultured Thermoplasmatales archaeon. Lineage (GTDB taxonomy): Archaea > Thermoplasmatota > Penumbrarchaeia > Penumbrarchaeales > Penumbrarchaeaceae > JALOTP01. The sequence goes on from CAZLVP010000019.1 coordinate 320, forward strand.
GACCTCTCACGGAGCACAGTTGACCATCACATCAGGAGATTGGTCCGGGAAGGAATTATCAAGGTCAATACAATTGGAAGGTTTAGGAGGATATATTGTATGGCAGAGAAAGTTCGAAAGAGAGATCTGCTATCATATTCTCAGGAAAGCGTGTTGGACGTATTGGAGTCTGAAAAAGGGCTCACTCAGAGGGAACTCCTGAGCAGGTTGGAACTGACCCAGCCGACCTTGAGCAGATGCCTGAAGGAGCTAGAGAAGAGGGAATTGATAGTGCCTATATTGGAAGGCGGGAGGATCAGATACATAGTAGACAGAGCAAAAGAATGAAGATTCCAAATGCTCAGGTCATTCTTCTTTTTCAATACCGATTAAAGATGGTCCGTTGACCTCCTGATCCAGACCATCTTGCCCGTTCTTCTTTTTAATGAGAACGAGAAGAACAATAGCAATGACCGCTATCATAGCAAGAGCTATAGGGATGACGTAATACCATATCGGCGTGTTCTCTCCGTTCTTTTCGTTCTTTATCTCGACCCTGATGGGATCGGTCCTGTTCCCTTCTCCCTCCGAGTTGAAAGCTGATACACTGTAGTAATAAGCCCCTTCTTTCAGGATCTCAGGGTCTTTGAAGGAGGTGACATTTATAGTTGCGGTCTTAACATAATCCTCTGCTTCGCCTGTCCTTCTATAGATGATGTAACCCTGTATATCGGACGTTCCCTTGTCAGCAGGTTTTGACCAAGATAGGGTGACCCACCAATCCTCCATTGTGAAGGAGAGTCCCAAAGGTACTGACGGGGCTCTTCTTTCATGAACACCGTTCCCGTTTACTGTTGCATTTTTAGGTAGTCCGAGAAGCTCCACTGTCCTTAGGCTTTCACCGACAGAATTGAAGCTCACGATTCCATACAGGTACGTCCTGTCATTGATGACCCCCGTATCATTGTACTCCATCGTCCTGTTGTTCAACTCAATCAACATGGTCCCGTTCCTGTAGATGCGGTATCCTAATAACGGTGTTCCGCCATCAAAATATGGGCTGGACCAATACAGATGGACGAACCCGTTCCCGGACCGCGATATTGCCGAGGTGGGTGGGGAGGGAACATCAAACACGAAAGGCGGTGTGATATCTATCCAATCGGTGTATCCGGAAGGACCTTTTTCATTGAAACATCTCACTCGATACCTGTATAACATCCCACGTTCATATTCCGTATCGTTGTAGGATGTTCCTATATGGACATCGAACGTCCACCTTGTTGAATTGTCAATGTTCCACTTATCGAGCTCATACCTCATCAACGCCAACCCTCCCGTGTCAATGGGAGGTGACCAGGAGACGAAGATGGTCCCGTCGTTGAAAGAAACGGTCATATCCAACGGAACAGAAGGTCTCTTTGATGGTACTACTGAGATCTGTTCAGTGTACTCCGAATCGAACAAAGTATTGTTGCATCTTAGATGATAGCGATAGGTAATACCATTGACCAAACCCGTGTCATTGAACCATCTACTCCCATTCCCCATGGTCGCTATAAGGTGGCTTTCTCCTACTTCCTCTTGACCACGATAGAGCTCATACCTGACAACACCCCTGCCACCGTCCTTCACAGGGGCCTCCCAGCTGATGTTGACAAACCTGTCACCGCTCTTGGCTGCAAGGATCTGTGGCGGGTCCGGGGGCATCAACACCTCTGCTCCACCTATCTCGCTGAGAGCGGACTCTCCCACCCTGTTCCTTGCAGTGACACCATAGTAGTAGACCTTCCCCCATTCCACGAAACTGTCGTTCTTGAACAATACTTTAACATCCAGGGAATAAAGATAATTCAATGAATCAGGGGACCGCCCTTTGTAAACAAGATAATTAAGGACTGGGGCCCCTCCATCTTCCTGTGGAGGCATCCATTCGATCCTTAGCGTAGGTCCTATCGCTTTTACAGAGATTCCGATGGGAGGTGTCGGTATTGCAACAGGTTTTTCAGAATATTCGAATGTCCTATCGGACTCTCCCATTTTGTTGAACGCTGAGACCTGATAGAAGTAGACCTTTCCGTTTGTCACATTTGTATCGTTGTAACTTATTATCGAACCGTCAAATGTCATGTATAAGCTCAGGTTCCCGGATTCGGACCCCCTATATAGCCTGTACCCGTCAATACCTATTCCGCCGTCATCGGATGGAGGTAACCAGCTCACGTTCACGAACATGTTCCCGGAACGTGTACTGAAACCCAACGGTTTTGTTGGCTTTGATGAACCGATGACATAATAGTAACCGCCTCCAACAGTTGTTAGTATAATATCCCCATTTTGTATTATGATTCCGGAATTAATGCTATCTCCTGCTAACTTCAATGACCAGATCAATTTTCCAGAAGAATCTATTGCTCTAAAAATATCCCAATCAACATAATATATTGTTCCGTCTGAACCAATAGTAGGTAAACCTGTACTATATTGTGAATTTGAATATTTCCATTTCAGCGTACCGTTGGGATAATATGCCAATAATGATGAACCACCATAATAGATCGTTCCGTCCGGTCCTATGCAAGGCATCATCCAATTGTTCGTTCTTGAACACGGTACCTTCCATTTGATAGTTCCATTGTTTGGGAATAAGGCCCATAGATTTTTACTGCCACCAACATAAATTGTTCCATCGGAACCTATTGACGGAGTGGAGACATCAAAATTGCTGTCACTTACCTTCCATATAAATGATCCATTCAAGGCATAAGCAAACAGATATTTATCTCCTTTAATTAAAATCCTATCTTCATCATCCATCGCAGGGGGTGGAAGGTAGATAGAATTAATTGATAGGTTCCATCTTTCAGTGCCATTGTTGGCATAAACCGAATAAATAAGACTTGCAGTATAATCATTATTATACACATAATAATATATTATATTATCATCAGCTAAGAGGGGATAGGTATAACATTCTCCCTGCCTATGCCATTTAACTGTTCCATTATTAGAATATAATGCTAACAAGCCTTGATTACATGTAAGAAATATTATACCATCACCGCTCAATAATGCAAACACATTTGATATGGATCGGTTGGACCAAATGATAGTGCCATTTAGATACATTGAAGAAATTCCAATGTCACCATAAAAATAAATGATTCCATCATTGTCTATCAATGGTTGTAAACAGCTGATATACCGTTTCATTTGTAATTTGACTCGTCCAGGATTACCAGATGCATTGTATTTGCTCTGCCCTGTATGTTTGTTGTCACCACCAAAGGTTGACCAGGGTGAATCCGCTATCTTATCTTTCAAACCACCCTGGTCATTACGCTGCTGAATAATATATCGTTCCTCTTCAATCGCGGTCAAATACGAACCGGTCATGAGCGATCCTATTACTATTGGTAGGATCAAGAAGAGACCTATAAACAGCTTTCTCTTCATCTCAAACACACCAGATAATTAAGGTGCTACCATTTATTAGAACATTACCATCTCTTATGTGGTCCTCCCAGTCCATACAGCTGTACCAGAATCCTGCCAGACCGCATGAATATATATCGTCCAAACACCGGGTGGAGTGACATAATCATATGTCAATGCAACATCGCAGAACACTTCTGAACGGTCAGTTGTAGCTCCATTTAAAACACTTGACCATCCGACCTGATCGTACGTCTTATAATAGATGTTATATCCATTTGTCCAAATAAAAGCTATTTTGTAATTGTTCGATGAATAAATTATCATCTCCACAGCTGCAGATCTTAGTGACATATCACCATTCGTAGCAATTACACCTCCGGAAGTATAACTACCCCCTCCATTAGTACTCCTATTATAATTCACATTAGTGTTTTGACCATCATTCATAATCCAAACACAAATGACATTGTTCCCATTGTTCAAAGGATCATCAACAGTGATGTCCGGAAATCCCAAAGCATAATCTCCACCTGTTGAGGTGGCAAGATTATGGCTGTTGGAAATCGTGAACGTACCTGTCGGACTCCCTGACGGATAACCTTTCTTAACACGTATTATGCTGTCAGTTTCCTGTTCATCCATCCCATCATAATAGACATCATAGATGATGAAGACATCCTGATAATTATTAGCTGAAAGGATGCAGTCTGTCGCAGGGTGTTTGAAATCCTCGTCAGAATCACTTGGAACCTCTATGTTGTCAATTGCACAAAAAGTGGGATTGTTGTTCTGGTCAACATACCGCCTCAACTTCACTCCGAACCGGTCGGTGTAATAATCCCTCTGCCATACAACATTCCAATAAGTTCGGTCATTGCTGTCATCAGAGCATGCCGACACTTTGGGATAGATATTGGGTTGGGTATCCTGAGAATCGGATACGGTCCAAATTGTAGCATCCCTATTACCATTCGTATCTATCTCACGAGCTTTAATCACCCATTCATTTGAATCATCGGCTGACTTTTCCTGCCATACGACAACCATCTTTATGGGATTACCCTGCGAAGAAAAATCCTGATAGATCTGGACATCGGGATAGTCCTGTTGGTAGTTGAGGTCTTGATCGACCCATAGGAAATTGGACCAAGACGTACCCTGGTTGGACGATATCGCTAGTCTGATATTGAAAATCCACTCTCCGGGTTCGTTAGGGTCGGTCTCACCTGTTCCGAGGGCATATACTACTACCAGGTAATCATCGAAAGCGGCGTTCTGAGGATGTTTAGCTGGAGCGACATCGGTCTCACCAGGGCATAATGGGTCTTCTGGAGAACTGCTTCCGTCACCGTACCATCCTGCCAGGAATGTTATGTCTGTGAAATCTGCCAATATTCCACTTGGAATTAACAGTAGTATAAAGACCGTCATTCCAAGGCCCAACAAGGATCTCTTCCATATCTTGTGCGTTTCCATATCATCACCTTCCGCTCCTTAGAGCATTGATAATATCTCAATATTGATATAAATACATATTAGGAATGAATGAATAATCATTCATTCATTACCACAAAGTATATATTATATTCAATGGAAGGCAGAAAAAAACCTGTCAAAGTATTCTTTGCTCGTGGAACGATGAAGTAAGGACAAGGTTCCTTCCGTGATATGAGTAATCTATCCAATCCTTGGTTACGATCCCCTGCTTGAAGCCTTTGAGCCTGAGGGAGTATTTGCCGTCCTTCTCTTTGAACTCCGCTATCCCATCCATTAGATATTCGACCGAGTTCGTTATCTCTTCCGGATGCACGTTCACAGCGAGGTCATACAGATTGGTGAAGTTGTAGCTCTTTGACCTTGCTATGAGCACCTGGAGGAACTTCATAAGGTCCGTCTGGTCCGCCTGATTTATGATAGGGGAAAGGGAGCTTATGATGAGAACGCCTCCACCATAGGTCCTTATGAACTCCTCCTGGACCATTATCAGGTCGTTCTGGAACCTCAGGAAATCGGCCTTGTCCTGGATGTTGAATATCCTGTGGCCCTCCTTGAGCACCATGTCATCGCTATGCCTTGAGAAGAGGTCGAACATCCGTACCATGCCGTCACGATTGTACTCCTTGAACTCAGGTAGGGCCTCTGTTATCCCCTTGACGACCTCTTTCATCGCCCTGCTGGAGGAGACATATATCACCGGCAGCCCCTTCCTCAGCGACGATGCAAGGAGCATTTCGATGATAAGTTCCTTTCCGCAGAACGGTGGCCCCTTGATGAGGACCTGGTTACCTATCTCTATTCCGCCCTTCAAGAGCGAATCGAGCCTCTGATTGCCAAGTGCAAGGAACTTGATCTTGGAAAGGTCCACCCTGCACGAAGGTTTGATCCCCTTACCGAGCTTCTGGCTGTAAAAGAGCGCCTCCTTATTGTTGGGGGACGAGGCAAGGACCCTTGAATACAGGTCCTTCGCCAGTGAGATGTTGCCTCCCTTGTAGGCTTCCTTGGCAATATCGAGGATCTTCCTGAGCCCCTCCGGCTCCCTGCCCTCGACGACGATCTTACCCCCGCAGAGCGGGCACTTTGTCAACCCTTGGTTGGACCTGAGCTTGATCTGGGCGTTGCAGGAGGGACACCTCCTCATGGTCCTATCCTCTTCTCCCTTCTGGACCAGGTCGAAGGAACGGCTCAGCGGCCGCTCCCCGCGAACGGAGGTCCTGAGAGTGATGATATCCGAGGGCCTCCCCACCGTGCCCATGTCGGGTTCACAAACGGGCTCTTGGGGTGTCGGAGGCACTATCTGCTCGGTACAGGGTGGGTCCTGAGGGGGCGTGTGGGTAGGTAAGTTCAGGTCAGCTAGGGTGCTCCTCTCCCAGTCAAGGATCTCATCATCCTCGTCATCGGGCGGGACCTCATCCTCCTGGACCTCGTCCTTGGGACGATATTCCTTTACGATGGAGAGGTAATCCTCATCGGAGACGCCTAGCTTCTTCCTGAGAACGTCCAGCAGGGCCTGTTCGTCCTCAGTGACCTTGCCATCCTTCCAGGCCTGATCAAGGACGTCCTTCATTAGCTGCAGAGGGTCGGGTATGTCAACGATCTCCAGGTCATCCCAGTTGAGCTCATCGGTCTCCTCATCGCCCTCGGGTCCCTCGTCATCTTCAGGTTCGAAGTCCAGTTCCTCCCCTGCCCCATCATCTCTAGTGCCCGGGCTGGGTCCATGCTCGTCCTCGACCAGTTCCGCTATTACGGTCCTGGTTCCAGTTCCGGTTTTCTTCCGCCCTTCTCCCATATATGCAGACCTTCCAGTCCCGAGAATGTATGAAAACACCCTAGGGACGTCAATTATCGAACATTCTATAAGATTAATCTTTCCCTGTAAAGAACCGTACGGGAGCATTGAGCTCCGGATCAAGGACGGATATCTCACCCAGTTCCCCCCTGAAATGGACAGCCCTCCTGTCCATGATAACGGAGAACCCCCGCTCCTCCTCGGAGCGGATCATCCTCCCAACGGCCTGGAGCATCTTCCTGGCGGCAGGGGCATGAACGGTGTACTCCCAACCTTTACCGAACCTGATGTCATAGAAAGAGGACAGGGACCTCTGCCTGGCATTGGGCTTGGGATATGGGACCCCCACTATCAGGACGAGCTCCAAGGACCTGCCGGGGTAGTCCATGCCCTCAGAGAGCCTACCACCCATGACCGAGCATAGCACCCCGCCTTCGGAGGCCCTGAACTCATCGACAAGGTCCATTACCTCCGATTGTGAGGACCCCCTCTTCTCGAAGAAGACCCGCCTCCCTGAAATGAGCTCCCCTCCGAGCGTTGAGCCATCCTCCATTTCCTGGACCCCCAGAACATCCTCCAGAAGGTCGAAGGAGGGGAAGAAGAGCGCGGTGTTCCTGTCCCTGACCCTGTCCAGCAGTTGAAGGACCCTCTCCCTGTACTTGGCCTTCATGTCCGGATCCTTCCTGAGCATCTCGTAGCTTGTACAGAGGTCATGGGTGTAGGTCAGCATCCTGTTCTCCGGTGGGAAGGGTGGGGGGAGCTTCAGGAGCTCGGTGTCCCCAGGCAGTCCCAGTGTGTCCCTGTACTCCTCCAAGGGGGAAAGGGTCCCGGATAGATGGACCGAGGAATGGACCTTGACCAGGTCCCCCGTGACCTGCGATGGGTCCATCGCAAAGGCCTCTAGATAGATCTCTCCCGGGCGTTGCCCCTTAACTATGAGGGGGGAATATGTAGTGAAGTCCAGCTCGTTCCAGGCAAGGAAGAACTGTGCGGCACGATGGATATAAGAACGGGGAAGCCTGCCCTGCGCCCTCCTGGCATCCTGGATGGAGGTCCCATACTGCAGCATCTCCGAGAAGCCCCTTTCAAGCTGGGCCGAATTGGACCTGAGCCGCACCATGAGAGTGTCCATGAGCGAGGTTGGTGGAACGGTACCGTCCTCGTCTATGAGGAACTCCTCGGCGATGGTCTGAAGGGCCCCGGAAAGCGCATCTATTAGCAGACCAACGGTGAAAGCTCCGGCCTTCTTATCACCGAAGGACCCCACCTCGGAAGCGGCAAGCCTGAGCGAGGTGAGGGATATTGAAAGGGAGCAGAGCTCTCTCGCGAACTGGGCTACGTTGTGCGCCTCATCCACTATAACGATCAGGTCCTCCAGACCGCAGCCCATCCATTCCAGGAGCCGTCTCCTTATGAAAGGCGACAGGAAGAAGATGTAAGGTGCCGTGACTAGGACCGAGTCCGAAACCATCCTCTTGGTGGTCTCGTAAGGACAGGTCCCCATGGAGAGGCACTTCTGGGCCATCTCCTCGGCCGTGGGGGCGCAGGCCCTTGCCCAGGACCTTGCCTCGGCACCCTCATCAAGCAGGTATGCGGAATAGAACCTGCATTCATTGCCGTGCACAGGCTTCCCCGACATCCTAGCTAATGTGACACGCTTCCTCTCGCCGCACATCCTGGAGAGCTCATCGGGGGTCCCCGACAGGAACTCGGGATCGTCTGATGTCAGGGGGCACATATTGCCCCGGCCTTGGATGGCGGAGCAGAGCCCCCCCCCGGGCCCGCCCTCCCATGTGACCTCCATGGGTACCGTCGGAGCAATGCTAACGGCAGGGGACCTCACGGATCTCCCTCCGTTCAGCTCTTTCAGAATGTCCTCAACCACATCAGTGGATGGCCCCATGGGGGGCACTGGTATACCCTCTGTAGTGCAGGACCGTATACGTCTGTACTCCTCCACGACCTGCCTCTGCTGTGAATTGGTCCTGGTGAGGTAAAGGACCCTTTTCCTGTCCCTGTAGGCATGGAAGAGGGCAGGGGCGAGCGAGGAGACGGTCTTCCCAGAACCAGTGCCTGCCTCTATAGCTATGTGGCCTTTTTGTTCCATCACCCGGTCCATATGGTCCACCATCTCGACCTGGATGGGCCTCATCATGTATGGGAAGAACGACATCACTTCGGACCGCATCGGGGGCCAAGTCCCCCATCCAGGATATAGCCCGGGTACGGGGGGGGGTTGCCGAAAGAGAAAACCGTCATCCTTTTTAGCAAGCTAGGCAATCGGACCTTAGGCGGTATCGGGATGAGGATGAAGGTCAAGTGCGGAAACGAGGACTGCAGGACGGAGTTCTTCGTTGACAGTGCGGAGCCGGTATGGACCTGCACGGAGTGCGGTAGGGAGATTTCGAACCGCAACTACCCGTTCCTTACGGCAAAGCTGATGCAGGCCAGGATCGACGGACCGAGAGCTGATTGGATGAAGGCATTCGCTGAACTGATAGAGCTCGCGAAAAAGGAGATCGGAGAAAGAGCGAAGGTCGGGAAGAAGGTGGTGGACACGTCGTTCTTGGAAGAGGCGGCCAAACGGCTCAAGGGAAAGAAGCGTACGAACGATGAATGGAGAAAGATGCACGACGAGCTCTTAGAACGGTCCCGTCAGGCGGTCCTTACGCTCGAGGCATGAGCCTTTCAGTTCTCTGAGGGCCTTCTATTGATCCTCTTCTCCTCTTCCGGAGTTATGAGGCTCGTTGATGCCATTCCGCCCCCAACACCCAGCTTTTCAGGCTGACTGATATGGGGAGGGGGGGTAACGGCCCTCTTTCTCTCTTCGACGTACGATAGGTATTCCTCGATCTCTCTGTCATAGGACTCTATCTCATCCTCTATGGACCTGACCAGGACACGCTCTTCCTGCTTGGGCGAACCCTTGATGAACTTCCTTATCGAATCGAACATGGTGCGTATCCCCTAGGGCAACGCGTACATTCCTTTCGAACATATAACTAGTTTTTGCGAGAAATGGTATACTTCAGGTCACTATTTCGGCCAATCTGTCCTCTTGAACGGCCCGGCGGACCTCCATTGCGAGCCTCCTACCGGTGGAAACGCTGCGTCTCCAGATCGAGTTCCCATAGGGGTGGCCCACCCACATGTGGACATTGGTCCCCCCGCCTATCCTGGGGGCGACATCGTAGATGAAGAAGTCCATGTCCTTATCGACGCAGGTCTGGAGGCAGAAGGGGCCTATGATGCCGGGTGGATAGTGCTCCCTGGAGGCCTTGACATAGCTCTCTGCCATCTCGAAGACCTTTTCGAGCAATGACTCCCTCAAAGTGGCCGAGTTGTGGCCGCAAACGGTGTATTCCGGTATCATCTGTGAGCTGTTCAGGGTCATCTGCTGGGGGGCTGGCAACCTGACGTGCCCGTCAAGCGAGGTCTCGAACCTCCAGTCCACTCCCAGGAGCTCCACCGGCGACATCTCCTCCTCGAGCGGCGAGTAGAACAGGTCGAAATTGAAGACCGGGCCTATCACATAGCGCTCTATCCTTGCATCCTTTAGCGTCCCTTCGTCTATGACGCCCTGCTCCACCAGCTTCCTCGACTTGGTCAAGTACTCCTCGTAGGATGAGGCCGTGAAGAAGCCCCTTTCAAGCTTCTTCTTCTTGTGGTGCAGCTTCACGATGACGAGCCGGTCTATGTCCTTGGGGTCCTCTACCCGTTCGGGGAACGGAAGACCAGCCTTTTCGAGCAGCCAGTAATAGCTCTGCCTCTCCTCCCTCTCCTCCGAGCGGAGCATCCCCCTGCTGCCGACCATGGGCACGCGGAAGTCGTTCTCGATGGATGCGATATCGACATAGGATGTGAAGGACCTGTTCGGGACCCAAAGAAGGGACCTCTGCCGCATCCAATCCTGCCACCTGGGCTCCATCACCTCCTTGTACCTCTCAAGGACGATGGCCTCGTCCACCATGCCCCTTAACAGCTTCCCGTCCGATCCCCTCCTGGCCTTGAAGTAATGGGAATATGTCCTTTCCCTTCCCTTCTGACAGAAGGCAGCGGTCCTGAACCCCTCCTCCACGGCACCGTCGCAGGCATCGAGCGCCGAATGGGATGCTATCATCCCAATGGTCACTTCGTCCCTATCGTATCCCTTTACGACCCTCTGGACCTCTGCGCGATCGAGCATCATCTCACCGGACCGTCCAATGGAGCGGCCCGATATATAATTTCGGAGGTGACAACTTGTACACCCATCCTCATGGACGGGGTGTGTACAGGAATGTATTAATACGGTTGCTGGCAAATTAAGCACATATTATAAACGTTCCCTCGCCGTTGATGGTGTCGGCGCGGCCCGCCCTATGAGCGGGGGAGGCACGGAGGCGACGATGCGGTTCTCTACCCTTTACCGGTCCTTTGCTGCGGTCGTTGTCCTTGCGATGGCAGTCTCTGCCGTCATGGACCCTATCGTGCCCTCTCATATGTTCAGCAGGGAGCAGGGCAACAACCCATCGGGCGCTATCCCAGGGATCGATACCGACGGGGACGGCCTCAAGGACATCTGGGAGGACCTGAACAGGAACGGGGTCCTCGAGATGGAGGAGAGGTCCCTCTCGGACCCATACGGTCCGGACACCGATGGTGACGGCCTAAAGGACGGTCTTGAGTACGACATTCTCGTGGCTAGGTCGGGCAATATAAGCTCAGCCCCCAGCTGGCTTAGGATGTTCTCTCCCTCTGCGGAGTCCATGGCGCTCGAAATGGCGGTCCTCGGTGCGAACGGTGATATCGACCAGGACGGTTCCGTGAACATACTGGACGCTGACAGTGACGATGACGGGACCATGGACGGGGCCGAGCTCTCCGCCGGGACGGACCCTCTGGACCCGGACAGCGATGGTGACATGGTACCTGATGCCAAGGATACGGCGAACGGGTTCGTGAACGATGCCGATGGGAACGGTATGGACGACGATTGGGAGGCCCATTTCGGCCTGGACGGCCCAAATGGGGACCCCGATGGGGATAAAATGACGAACCTGGTCGAGCACCAGAGGGGAACTGATCCGACCCATCAGGACATCTTCGGAGGCCATATCGGTTCGTTCAGACCAACAGACCTCCTTGATATCAGCTCGCCCTCCACCCCGGTCCTCAAGGTCGACGGTATCGGGGCCAGGTACCTCAGGGTCGCATCCTTCGACAGGTATACTAATGGGGAATGGGGTCGGACGCCAAACCAACCCCTCACGACAGCAGCTCCTGAAGGGTCAGTGAAGGAGGCCCAGATCGACCTGGAGGGGAGATGGCGTTTCGATATGCCTGTCCTTCCCTGGACCAGAGGGGTTGATAACCTTGAGCCCTACGCGCTCTATCCTGGTGCCGGTTCGGCCGAGGTCGTGATTGCAGAGCAGCTGTCATACTCCTGGGTCCCTCTCCAGTCATACAACATTTCCTATCTGGAGCCATCCTACGACACAGCGGTGCTGAGCGAGAGCGGTTCGAACGACATCGTCCCATCCAATTTCCGGGAGGTCCCATCCGGTCTGTCCGATGACGTGAAGGAGCTTGCCGAGAGCTGGGAGACCAGTTCCTCATCCACCTACGAGAAGGCGATGGAGCTCACCTTCCGGTTATGGTCCAGATGCATCTATTCCCCCACTGCGACCATCGGGAACGAACAAGGGGCGACGGTTCGCGACTTCCTGTTCCTCACCCTCAAAGGGAACGCGCTCGACTTTTCGACAGCGTTCGCCATAATGCTGAGAGTGCAGGGGGTACCAACAAGGGTCGTGGCAGGATATGCCCTTGGATTGGAGGAGGGGGGATTTCGCACCTATCTTGAGGGTCATTTCCACATATGGGTCGAGGTCTACATCGATAGCCTCGGTTGGGTACCTTTTGAAGTGACCCCGCATGCGATATCGGCAAGGGGGGGGGCTGGGGTCCCTGTGGACGGGACCGACCCCTTCGTTCTAGGCCCCAACGCGGGGGATGGCGGGGGGACCCTCCAAGGTGGCGGGGACCCTGCGAGCGATTCGGACCTGGACTACGATGGGGACCTTGTCCCCAACGGTTTGGAGAGAGAGCTGGGCACGAACCCATACCTTCCGGACACCGACGGGGACGGATTGGACGATGGGCTGGAAATGGACCTCTACGGGACCGACCCCTTGAAGAAGGACACCGATGGGGACTGGCTCGATGATGGTGAGGAGGTTGTTAAGGGCAAGGACGGTTTCATCACAGACCCCAAGAGACCGGATTCTGACGGTGGGGGCCTCTGGGACGGTCTTGAATCCCTTTCGACCCCCCAGCTGGACCCATTGGACCCCGAGGATGACAGGCGTGTCACCGACATTGATGGTGATGGCCTTGACCAGGCCCAGGAGGCCTTCTATGGCACCGACCCGTTAAGGAACGATACTGACCTGGACGGTCTGGAGGACGGGGATGAGCTCTTCACATATTGGTCATCCCCCCTCTCAAAGGATACTGATGGGGACGGTCTCAGTGATCACTTTGAGACGCACCCTCCGGAGGGCAGGGCCTTCACGAACCCCTCATTGGCCGATACCGACGGTGACGGTCTCTATGACCAGGTCGAACTGGACCTTGGTACGGCCCCAGGCAGGTCGGACACGGACCAGGACGGCCTTTCTGACAGGTCAGAGCTTGAGCTGGGAACCGACCCGCTCGTGTGGGATACCGACTCTGACGGCCTGCCTGACGGTAGGGAGACGAGGTTGGGCACGGACCCGTTGAAGGCCGACACCGACGGTGATGGAACAAATGATGGTACTGAGAATTGGAACGGCCTGAACCCGCTGACGGTCGAAGGCCTGTCCGTGGGCCTTCTCGACCTTGACGGGGATGGTCTCCCAGACAGGCTCGAGCTTGAGCTGGGGACCGACCCCCTTAAGAACGATACAGACGGGGACGGTCTGAACGACGCCCTGGAGCATTTCGAGATAAGCACGGACCCGCTCCTCAACGACTCGGATGTCGATGGTGTCTCTGATGGGGAGGAGGTCCTATCAGGGACCTTCCCCAGGCTCAACGATTCTGATGGAGATGGGTTAATTGATGGGACAGAGGTCCTCCTGGGGACAGACCCTCTGTCAAGGGATACGGACAGGGATATGCTGTCCGACGGAACGGAGGTCCTATCAGGTACGGACCCATTGAAAATGGACACAGATGGGGGGGGCCTTGGGGACGGGCTTGAAGCGACATTGTCAAGGTACCCGTTGAACGATATTGACGACATACCCTTTCCTCCTGATGGGGACGGTGATGGTCTGCCGGACCTGTTGGAAGCGGTCCACGGGACGGACCCCTCCAAGCGTGACACCGACGGTGATGGCCTCTATGACGGAACGGAGATCCTCCTTCTGAGGACAAATGCATCGATGGTCGATACCGACCAAGATGAGATCTCCGACGGTGAAGAGGTCCTAAGGACGCTCACCGATCCCTTGAGGGCCGACACCGATGGCGATGGCCTGACCGATGGCAGCGAGGTCATGGACTGGGGCACCGACCCACTATCATCTGACACGGATGCGGATTCGCTCCAGGACAGGAACGAGACCGTCCTTGGGACGGACCCTTTGAGGTTCGACACGGACGGCGACGGACTTTCGGATGGTGAGGAGGTCATGCTTGGGACCGGTCCCTTGAAGGCCGATACCGACGGTGGCGGGGCCATTGATGGTATAGAGGTCCGCTTCGGGGCCGACCCCCTCGACCCAAGGGATGACCCGCCCTTCAGGGACCAGGACGGCGACGGATTACTGGACCGTGAGGAGGACAAGGACCTCGATGGAAAGCTGGATGATGACGAAACGGACCCTCTTGACCCCGACACCGACGGGGACGGTCTCGGGGACGCGATAGAGGCAAAGGGACTGCTGGGTTACATAACGGACCCGCGGAAGAAGGACACCGACGGGGATGGTATAGAGGACCATGAGGAGATGGTCCCGGGGTCCGATGCATACATCACCGATCCTACAAGGAAGGACACTGATGGTGATGGTCTAAATGACGGGGACGAGGTGTCCGGGCTTTTCGGGCTCCCTAGCAGTCCTTCCTCTATCGACGGTGACGGGGACAACCTCAGTGATGTTATGGAGCTGAACGTCTCACGAACGGACCCTCTTGACCCCGACACCGATGGTGATGGACTTCCTGACGGTTGGATTGACGGTTTTGTTGACAGTATCATCAACGGTATCAAGGACCCGGGAGAATATGAGGACCGCGACCTCGATGGGACCGTTGACCTTGGGGACTGGAACGGTGGGGAGGGACCGGGTGAGACGGACCCATTGGACACCGATACCGACGGAGGGGGCGTGTCCGATGGTGATGAGGTCCAACACAAGCCACTGCCGTTCGACCCATTGAGCCCGCACGATGACCGGTTCATACTTGACAGCGACGGGGACGGGTTACCAGACATCGATGAGAAGCTCACCAAATGGAACGACCCGGACACGGACAAGGATGGTCTCGTAGATGGTCCGTACACGGTCATCATTGACGGCAAGGAGATGAAAGGCGAAGGGGCAGGTCACAATGGCTTCGACCCCACGGACCCATTGGACCCCGATTCCGATGGCGATGGCGTCAAGGACGGCCAGGAGGTCATTGACAGGACCGACCCCAACGGACCCGATACTGACGGTGATGGCCTCTGGGACGGTTACGACATCGTTGACGGGCAGGGAAGGCTCCGTGAGGGGGAGCGGACCCCCAGGAACAGATTGGACCCCTCCAGACCATATGCACCCACCGATCCACTGGACCCCGATACGGACGATGATGGTCTCCTTGATGGTGGTCGTGTGCAGATACCGTCGGGCGTCTATCTGCCTGGGGAGGCCGAGCATGGGACGGACCCGCATTCGCCCGATACCGACGGTGACGGTCTGACGGACGGTGAGGAAGTGCTCGAGCTTGGAACGGACCCGCTCCAGCCGGACACCGACCAGGGAGGGATGCCGGACGGTCTCGAGGTCGATAGGTCCATGGACCCCCTTGACCCGTCGGATGACGATAGATGGCTCGACAGCGACGGCGATGGGCTATTGAACTTCGAGGAGAAGGAACAGCTCTACTATCCGCTAACCATTGTGGACTGGAACGGTGATGGCATCATGGACCACAGGCCTGACCCGTACAATGCGGACACGGACGGTGATGGTCTGTCCGATGGGAGGGAAGTGATGTTGGAGGGGACAAATCCCCTTACGGCCGATACCGATAGGGACGGCCTTACGGACCTTGAGGAGCTGATATCGTACCTCACTGACCCCAACACGCCCGACACCGACGGTGACAGCCTCCCGGACCTGGCAGAGGTCACCCATGTATGGGAGAATAGCTATGTCGATTGGTCCGGGGACGGTAGGTTCGACAATACCACGGACCCCAACGACCGTGACACTGATAGGGACCAGCTTACGGACGGTCGTGAGGTGACCGAGGGGACGAACCCCCTCGACCCCGGTGACCCAGGCTCAGAGCCCCTCCCCGAGGAACGTCCGATAGTCATCATAGAGACCGCCCCCCAGATGCTGGTCAAGAGCACCGAGAGGCAGGACGGGGCCTTCAAGGTCGAGGGCAGGGTGACAGGGAGGGACGGAAGGCCTGTTAATGGCGCGTTCGTCTCTGTCCTGCTCGTCCCTGAGGGACTACCTGCCGAGACCGTTCTCTCGCTCGAGGCCAATCCCGATTTCAGGGTCGGCAGCTCGACCGGTACTGACGAGGGGGGCAGGTTCACCGCCAGCTGCGCCCCCGTCAAGGGCACTCCCTTAGGCCCTGCGGTCCTATACGCCCTGACCAGGGAAACGGTTCATTCCTTCAAGCTCTACACACCGTCCGCCTCGGACCCCGTGTCCGTTTCTGTCAGGTCCACTTCCGAGGTCATCCTTGCCCCCTTCCCCTCGACCTCGGTCGTGGGGAGCAGGGTCCCGTTGAGCGGTAGTGTTGTGGATGCGATGGGGGAGCCCATCGGGGGCTTGGACCTGGGAATATCCTTGGACGGGACACCATCGGGGTCCGTCCGGACCGACGATAAGGGAAGGTTCCTGATCTCCCTGGAGCTCCCCACTATGGAGGGGGAGCATATCGTGGAGGTCGGTCACCGCGGAGGGCAGTACATAGATGGATCGAAGGCAACGGCCACCTTCGTTCTGCTCTCCGGCCCGGAGGTGAGATTGTCGCCTATACCATCCGTCCTCAGCGTGGGGTCGGTCCTCTACGTTAACGGAACAGTGTCCTGGAACGGTCCGACCCCAGAAGGGGAGGTCGTGATCGAGCTCATCAGGATAGGGGCATCAGGTCCCCCAGCGGACCTGACCGCCCCGTTGGGCGAAGGAGCTTTCACGTTGAGCATTGGGCTCGTCCCCAAGACATTCCCTCCGGGCACCTACATGGTCTCGGCCTCCTACAGCATCGCACCGGGGCAGACCGCTATCAACTCCTCGCTCAGCTTCACCTTGCTCGACAGGACAGCTATACAGGTACCGGACCTTGAGATGGTAAGGGGCACCGTGCATTCCCTCGGCCTGCTCCTTCTCTCCTCTACAGGATCGCCCGTGGAGGGGGGCACCGTTAGGGTCAACTTCCCGGAGGCCTCATGGTTGCCTTCAGGTATTTCGATCACCAATTCCACCGGATGGGCGGTCATTAGGGTCCAGGTCATCCCCGGTTCGCCCTTAGGCCCTACCAGTATGACCGTGGAACAAGTTGTCAAAGGGTCCGAAGGCACCATCGTCGGTACGGGTCAATATACCGTTTGGGTTGTAGCTCTCTCCAAGCTTTCGCTTACGAACCCGCCAGCGGAACTGACGCTTCTGGACGGTATGAAAGTGGAAGGCAGGCTCGAGGACGACAACGGGGCCGGGATAGTCGGGGAAGGGACCATCGAGCTCCTGGTGGACGGGGTTCTGGTCGGGCAATCGGATTCAAGGGAGGGTGGTTTCTTAAACCTTTCCCATACGGTGGACCGGTTCACAAGGACGGGCAGCGTGACCATGACCGTCAGGTTCAGGGACCTCAGGGACGAGAGGGCAGGATGGTACAGACCCACCGAGGCCACTTGGAACGCCATCGTCCGGTCCAGGACCTATTTGACGGTCGAAGGGGACCCCGCACCTGGCACCTTCAACCTGACGGTCCGGCTGGCGGATGAGAAGGGGACCCCCGTAGGAGCAGCGCCGATCCAGTTCGGCATGGGTCTGTCATACACTACCAGTTACACCGATGCCCAGGGTAATATCACACTGATGTTCAACGGGACGGCCGAGGGCGACATCATATTCCTGAGGTTCCCGGGGGACCCTTCGAGGTTCCTAATAGGCACCGGATACAATGCCACAGTTCCATTGTCAAGGGACCCGACCGATGGTCTCAGTCTCGCTCCGTTCCTTTTGGGTGGCCTGATCACAGCGGTGATCGCAGCGGTCGTCACCATGTACATTCGGGCAAGGAAGCTCAGAAGGGACGTGGAGCAGGAGCGTGTCGAGCGGATGGAAAGGAGCGTCATGTATCCGTTCGACCCGCCGGGCAGGACCAACAAGGCTGTTTTCGAATCCTACCGGAGCGTTCAGGACAGGCTCAGGGCAGGCGGGTCAGGCAGGCCTGAAGGGATGACCCCCTGGGAATATTCCACCATAATCACCGGTGAGGCCCCCGAGCTCAAGGAGCTGGACCACCTCACCAAGATCTTCGAGGAGGCCCGATACTCGGACCATGCCATGTCACCCCATCTGATGGGGGTCTCCAAGGATATCGAACAAAGGCTCATTCGTTCGGCCGAGGCAGTGGACCATGTCCGATTGGAAGGCAGGATATCCGTTATGGGGGCCGAACCATCCCGGTCGGTCCAAAGACCCCATATGCATCGGATGAAGATGGACCATGACAGCGATCTTCGAGAGCTCCTTGGCGATAAGGGGGTGTCAAGTTGAGCAACGGTTGGGCAAAGGCGCTATCGTTATCCTTCCTTGCGGCGGTGGCGCTGTTCGTGATCATCTCACTTGTAGCACCTCTACTCATAGTGGAGACAAGGTCCACGCTCTCGACCTCCGAGGAAGGCTGGACCGGTGCATCGGAGCTCCTTGGCATTGCCAGGGGTACCGGAGCCAGGGTGATGGTCCTGTCATCGACCCCCACACTGCTCCTTGAGGACGAGGACCCCGACAAGGTCCTCTTCATCTCACTAGGACCTCAGAGGGGGTATTCGCTAACTGAGACCCTTGCCCTCAGGAAGTTCACCGAGAGGGGGGGAAGGCTTCTAATAGCGGACGATGGGGGAATGGCCGCTGGGGTCGCGGAGGACCATGGTGTGAGCATCACAAAGGGGCAGCTCTACGACCAGGACTTCGTTGGGGATGTCAACCACCTCAAGTTCCGGGTCTCGACCAGCTTCTTCGACGGTTTCGTCCTGATGAACCGTCCCGCCTCGCTGTTCTTCACGTCCGGGATCGCCCTCATATCGACCTCGAGCTCGGCATGGGTGGACCAGAACGGGAACGGTCTGAACGATAATCTGAGCTCAGGGTCGCCCGAGGCCCAAGGTGTCAGGTACCTTTGTGTGCTAACGGTCCCGGACCTCGCTCAAAAAGGTGGGGGCGGTGCCGTGTTCCTTTCGGACCCCTCCATGTTCATGAACGGAATGCTGGGCTCGGAGGGGAACAGACCGTTCGCAAAAGCCCTCATAGAGTTCCTGCTCCCAAAGGGGGGGATGATAGTCATAGACGATTCCGTCCACGATCCCCCACTTACCTCATCCCCGATCAGAAAGGCCGTCAATGGTGTGGCGCTGTTCACGACCGATATAAACATGAAGATCGTCGTCGGGACCCTTGTTACCGTCGCCCTGCTCTCCATAGCCTACCTCTACAATCCCCTGGAAAGGCCCGAGCATGTTTGTCTCCTGGACAGGAGCGGGGTGGCAGAGCTTGCGGAGCCGGAGCTTGCAGCCGAGGATGCCCGTGAGGCCAGGAAGGTGCTTTTGGACAGGGTCAGGCTCTCGAACGGCCTGTCCATCGAGGCGTTCTCGAAATTGAGCTGGAAGGAGCTGGATAGGCTGATAGGGGATAGAGAGCTCTCGGTCTTTGCCCGGAGCGGCCGTCACAAAGGGAGGCTGGAGGACATTATTGAGGAGGTGGGACGCTGGCAGAGGAGGTGAGGAACCACACCCTGAGGGCCATGGCCTACGCCGCTTCCAGCCTCACACTTCTGGTCCTCGCCCTTGTCCTCTCCTCAGAGCTCCTACTCGTCGGTTCCCTTATCATAGGGGCAATAATGCTGCTCTCATTGGCCACCCTCCCTGGAAGGCCCCAGGTCTCAGCGGAGATGGACAAGGCCCAGATCTTCGAGGACGAGAACGTACAGGTGGACATCGAGATAGATTCCCAGGGGAGCTGGGGCAATATCGAGGTCTTCCACAGGCTTTCGCCCAACCTGGAGATCGACAAGGGTTCGAACTTGGCCCTGCTACCACCAGGTAGGAGCCGGCATTCGTTCGTCGTCAAGGCCCCCCTCCGGGGCTACCATCCGACCGGTCCGACCCTTGTCCGCAGATGGGACCCGCTATGGCTCTGGTACAGGGAGTCTGCCTCCGGAGAGCCTCAGAACCTCACCGTCTTCCCTTCCATGCATCAGGGCAAACAGGGGGTCGTGAAGGTGAGGCAGAACCTACATCGGCCCGGTGAGATGAGGTTGAAGAGGATAGGTTCCGGCAAGGAGTTCCATTCGATCAGGGATTACACGACGACAGACCCGTTCAATACCATCAACTGGAAGGCGTTCGCAAGGACGGGAAGGTTGCAGGTAAACCAGTACGAGACCGAGACTGTGACCGATGTCATGTTCTTCATAGATGCCCGCCTCGTCGGCAGGGTGGGGCTCATGACCGATAACCCGGTCGAGCGGTCCATCAGATTGTGCGCATCTTTATCTTCCGCCCTACTGGACCGGTCGAACAGGGTTGGCCTTGTCATCTACGGCCGCTCTGTAAGCGTCACCAAGCCCAAGGGCGGCCCCGGAGCTCTCCGTTCGATACTGCACATACTCACCGACATCACTCCGTCGGGGCAGGACACACTTGGATCTAGCGTCACTTACGCCCTGCCCTATCTTTCCCCCAACTGCCCCCTCATCATCCTCTCTTCACTAGCTGAGGACCCGACCGTCAAGGACGCGGTGAAGCAGCTGGTCGGAAGGGGGCATCCAACCCTTGTGGTGTCCCCTTCAGGTGTGGATTTCGAAAGGATGCTTTACACGGATGTGACGGTCCCCAAGTACCTGTTGAAGAAGCTGTCCCGGGAGAACCTCCTTATGGAGCTCGGCTCCATGGGGGCCAGGGTCGTGGACTGGCACCCGGGGAAGGACGTACGGTGGGCCCTGATGGAGGTGTGGGAATGAATGTGGTCCTTCAGAGGGCACTCCTGATATGGCCTGTACTGTGCCTCATCGGGGCCGCGTTCATCCTCCCCCTGACGGTGCCCGAGATAGGTTCCTTCCAGGGTTTCGTGTCAGGTAAACTTGAGGATATCCCGGTCTTCGTCTGGTCGGTCATAGGCCTTGCCCTTGGAGCGGTCATATCGTTCCTGAGGTCAAGGTGGCCCAGGCAGACCATCCGCTATGGGATAAGGGTCTTTTTTGGATTGGGCGCCTGGCTCATGTTCGGTTTTGTCCTTGCCCTCTTCACCGGGGAGGGGTCATATTTCGAAAGATTGAGGGGATCGGCGATCATCGGGTCCTGGTCCATCGTCGTCTGGACCCTTTTATGCATGACCCCGACGGCGCTTGGTGTCCACAGCGTCCTGTACCGTTCCTCGATGGCACGGGGTGGCACGGTCCTCTCGTTCCTGTTCCTTGCTCTTGCGGGCATGGTCTATGCACAGGCCTCGGAGGTCAGGGTGGCCCATCAGGACCCCGTCCTTTCCATAGTCTTCATCATGGCCGTCCTGGGGTTCATGGAGGGAGTGAACTGGAGGAACAGGTACGCATCCATGGACCACGGTCAGCGCACAGGCAACCTCCTACTTGCGAGGCAGGTGGGGTTCACATTGGTGTTCATGGGAATAGGTGCGGTTGTCGCGATAGTTCCCTTCCTGATAGGGGGCATCCCTCGGGACTACTACGAATCGACCACCATCCTGGGGAAGGCCCTCGTTGGGCTCTTGGCCATATCACCTCTGGCGGTCCTCGCCATGGTCAGGAACCTCATCGACAGATGATCGTGGGGAACATCCTGGTTCAAATCAGTTTATATAATAATGAACCGATTATACGCTTGTGAAGCCCGAAACGGTGTTCCCATGAGCGAAAGGGAGGTCCTGAGAGCAGATGTCCTGGAAGGGCTCGAGGGGGAGGAGGTCCCCGAAAAGCCTTCGAGAAGGTTAACCGCCGGTCCCATCATAGCCATCATGATCGTCCTTGTCATCCTCACCGGCGCTGGATTCTACTTCTTCTGGGGGACCAGTGTGACCTCGGTAAGGTTCTTGAACGAACCCTTGGAGGTCTCCGATACCGAAGGTAGGTACGGAGTGGCCTTGAGCATGTTGGCACTGAGCCGTGGCGCCCAGACCGTCGATGGTAAGGGCGCTCTTGATATCTCGTTCAATTCGGCCAGGGTCCATACACAGCAGGTCACTGTCAAGGAGGACCGGGCGGACGTTACGGTCATGTTCTCGGATTTCGTGACCGAGAACGGGGATTATGAGTTCACTTTCTCCATGGATGGTAAGAGGGCGAGCTCGACCCACAGGATAGGACATGTCCCTGTGAGCATCAACCTCTCCGTGACCGTGGGGCAGGACAATGTCACGGGTGCGACGAGACATTACGTTCTGGTGACCCCCAAGTTCAGTGACACCTGGACAACGGACCTGTCCGACTACAGCAAGAGGTACAGTGTGGAGATCGGCATGTTGGACCCTACCGGGGAGGACGCTCCCACGACGATGAGCCTGTATGACCTCCTCCTTGACCCGTATTCCCCCGAACTCGAGATAGAGGGGGACTATATGGGCTACTATACGATCTCAGCACTGATGGAGAACACACTCGTCAAATCCACATCGATGTACAGGCAGATAACCTCAGAGCCTACCACCTTGGACGTTTTCGTGAACAGGGCCCCGATCATAAACGAATTCCGCGCTCCGGAGAGGG
Organism: uncultured Thermoplasmatales archaeon; assembly: GCA_964563055.1. Classification (GTDB taxonomy): domain Archaea; phylum Thermoplasmatota; class Penumbrarchaeia; order Penumbrarchaeales; family Penumbrarchaeaceae; genus JALOTP01. The sequence goes on from CAZLVP010000019.1 coordinate 23,220, forward strand.
CCAGGAAAGGGGTGGAGGTGGAGTTCATCATATCTGCCTCGGACCCGGACCTCAACGGGGGCATAGATTATCTCCTGATTGATTGGGATGTCCAGAACAATGCGGACGATTTCCAGGAGTTCCAGGACTATTCTGGGGGGGTGTTGAGGGTCAAGCACACTTTCCAGCAGACGAAGACGTTCATCGTCTATTTCACGGTGGGGGATAATGGGGATATAGATCCAGGTAACGGGGAGCCTCCGCAGAAGAGGTTCTTCTACAAACAGGTAACGGTCCAGGTCACTCTCTTGTAGACCATTGGTTTGCGTTTTGAACGACGATAACGTTTAAATCCGAAGTTGTGTTGTTGTCCACGTTAACGCCGTCAATTGGTATCGGGCCGATGGTCTAGCTGGTTATGACGTCACCTTGACATGGTGAAGGTCCCCGGTTCAAATCCGGGTCGGCCCACTTAAATTTCTATTTGATTCTTTACGTGGGCCGACCCTCCACATTGATGTGAGTTCAAACGCTAGGAAAATCGTGAACTTGGAATGATAATAACTGCGATTTTCCTGCGCCCTTGAAGCCTTCGGCTTCTGCGGGTCCGGGTCGGCCCATTCGATTTTTATTATTAAGTCTCTTCTCCAAATGTCGGGATTAAGTATCATCCTTTTTTTAAATTGTTTTTATTCCTCTGGCTAGCAGGTATTTCGATCATGAAAATCATGAAATAAATCTATCCATTTTAAAGCAGATTTTTTCTTGAAAAGTGATACAGCCAGTAATGATAATATTGCATTAATCATTTACCTAAATTTGGAGAAGAGCCATTATTAATTAAGTAGAGAATGGGCCGAACCGCAAGATTCAATAATAAATCATTGAGAGTGAAAAAGGAGTTAGATATCAGAATGATATCAGCTTTTTTACTAATCCCGTTCAGCCCATTCAATTATTCATCATCCCCTATCGGTTATCAACTCGATGTTCTAAGGTAGGAGCATCTCAAAGAGATGGAGGTCCATCCGGTCAATTGCATTCTTTGGTCGGGTACCGCTAGCATGTACGTACTTATGGACAAATGGCCCGGTTTGGCGTATCATTTTAATATAGTCCCCCCTCTCTACTAACTTGCTTTTTAAGCCTTTGCTGTAACTCGACACAGGGGGTAATCACTTGGAAAATAAATGGAAAAGAGCTCTATTGGTGCTGTGTGCAATGACGACCATTCTTGCGACGGTCATCGTATCGATGCCTGCAGAAGGCGCCGAGCCTTGGTCGGGGAACATCGTCATCCAATCGGATGGGATAGTATCTCCTTCGAACGCTCCGGTGAAGGTGAACAACGACCAGTACAGGTTAACGAAGGATGTGGCCGGGTCAGTTTCGATCTTTGCATCTGACATCACCTTCAAGGGTGACGGTTACGGGCTGGTCGGACCCAGTGTCGGGACCGGGATCGCTCTCTTCCGTGTGAGTGACGTCATAATAAAGGACCTTTATGTGAGCGGATATATGGTAGGGATATACCTCTATTCCTCAAATTCGAACATAATCAAGGATTGCGAGGTCCACAACATCGATGATAAGGGGATATCATTTCTCTATTCTGATAGGAACGTCATCAAGGATTGTGAGACCTACGATAGCGTTTTCGGGATATACCTCCTTTCTTCCGATGAGAACGAAATCAAGGGAAATTACGTCCATGACAATACTCAATACGGAATCATGGCCCAGACTTCCACCTACAATGTCTACAAGGGGAACGAGGTCTACGAAAACGGTTACAGAGGGGTCTATTTCTACAGCTGCGATAATGACCAGTTCATAGGCAACAATATCCACGATAATGACCAAATCGGACTTCAGCTCCGTACATCCCCAAATTGCCTGATCAAGGAGAACGAGGTCTACGATAACGGCAATAGGGGGATATATTTCTATTATTCCCATTACATCCAGCTGATCGGAAATTTTATCCATAACAATGTAGAGACCGGAGTTTACCTATATTCATCACATAATTATTTGATTACGGGGAACGAGGTCTACGATAATGGGAACAGGGGGGTCGATCTCTACAGGTCCCATTACAATCAGTTGGTCGATAACTACGTCCATGACAATGTCGAGACCGGTATCTACCTCTATGATTCCGATGACTATCTGATCAAAGGGAACGAGATAAGCCATAATCTTGCTGGGACTACCACCAACTACTGCGACTACGGGACCCAGGAGAATAATTATGCTCACCACAATGCACTTCAGGGTCTCTACATCTCCCACAGCCCGTACAATCTGTTCGAAGGTAACACGGTGACTTACAACAGGGTCGGTATCAGACTTGATTTCAATTCCGACAACTGCGTGGTCAACGATAACACTGCCATATACAACATGGACGAAGGGATCCTGCTTTACTCAACATCTCATAACGAGGTATTCGATAATATTGCATCCTTTTCTCAGGGTTATGTACCGATACCCGGTTCGGGTCACGGGATAAGGGTGGCCTATGGAGCGTACAACAAGGTCTACGAAAACCTGGTCGAAGGGAATTACATGATAGGAATAAACCTGGTCGATTCCTCGTACAATGAGGTCCACTCCAATAATATTACCGATAATACCAAAGGGATCCATGTCTCCGGCAGTTACAATAACATTTATTACAACAATATAATAGATAACGGCAACCCCCAAGCCACCGGTTCCGGTAGCACCAACGTGTGGAACGACGGAGCTGGGACCGGCAACTACTGGAGCGACTATGCCGGATCCGACACGGACTCTGATGGTATCGGGGATACCAACCTGCCCCATCTGGGACTGGACTACTATCCGGCAATGGTACCCTTCTGAGGAAGATAGAGTATCCCGTGGGTATGAAAAATCTTGGGACCCGGACAAAGCTGTTTCCGGGCCCCTCCTATAATAATTTCCCCCCGTTCTCTTCAGTTAGTCACGATCGATCTATGAACCCTGCCTGGGTTCGAAGGGTTCATAGGTTCCATTACATTCAACCCATAAACCCTGGACCAACTCCTTTGAGCCTTTGGGCAGCATGGGCCCTCCTTTGTGGCTTTGGGACCTATATACTCAGGGTCAAATCCTGGTCGGCCGATTTTTCCATCTATTCCTATTCACTGTCCTTCTTGACCTCTTCGTAGGCCCTGTTCAGCTTCATGGTCTCTTCTTTCGCCCTCTCCCGGACCCAATCCGGCCCCCTCTCGAACTTGTCGGGATGGTAAAGCAATACCTTCTTTCGGAATGCCTTCTCCACGGCAGCAGGGTCATCGTCCCTGCGGACCCCAAGGACCTTGTATGGGTCCTCCTCCAGGTCCCTCCTCCCCCCGGGCCCCCTCTCCCCGACGTTCACGAAAACGTGTCGGTCCACATAGACGACCTTGGGCATCTCGAGGTCGGAAACCTCCTCCTCGGCCTCGTTCTCGACGGATGGACGCTCCCTCACCCTCCTCCTCCCATCCGGAGCGAACTGGAGGGCGATGGTGGTGCAGAACATCACCAGGGCGGATGCGAGCATCCCTCCCTCGAAGGTCCCGTAGATGTTGATGTAGGGCCTGACATAGGTCCAGACCGTAAAGAGGCATGATGCTGTGGCGACGATGGGGAAGACAAGGGCCCACCTCACGAACCTCTTCCGGACCCAGGCGATGACCGTGAGAGCGGAGGCGGTCAGGACCGTCAGGCAGCAGAAGAGGAGGACGGGAATTGGAGAGAGCAACCCGGACCCGCTCATGGTCATCTCGTTGCCCAGGCTGTTGAAGTCCATCAGGTCCAGGGTCCTGTCGAAACTCTCCGAGGACAAGCCTCTCCTGTGGGCGGTCCCGTCGAACTGGAGGTCCATGTTGGCACCCCGGGGCGGTTCGACCTCGACCCTGATGGAAATCTTCGAAAGCCTGTCGATGTCCCTGTCCCGATCGATGGCCGAATAGGGATCGTCAGGGTCGAGCTCCCTGGGCCTTATCCCCCTGACGAAGTCGAGGACCCTGTAATTGGGGGCGCTGTCGTTCCCGGAAACGTTGAAACTTGCTGTGAATAGCATGAAGAACCTGCCCCCGTTAGGGGAGTACCTCAGGACCGGAGAGGACACCTCCAAGCCGGGGCCCGGGTCCAGTACTGACCTGAATAGGGAGGTCCACGAGGAATTGATAGAAAAAAGGGCCTCATGGACCCTGAACAGGTTGCTATCCCTCGCCTGGTAGATCGGAGGCGCCTCAGGGCCACCATAAATCAAGGAATGATCGGAGGTGTTCCCGATGAACAGTTCCAGCTCCCCGAACCGGAGGGTTTCGAACTTTACCCTCATGTGAACGAGCACCTCATCCGAGCCCCATGAAGGGCCGTTCGCTCCTGCTGGGACCAGGGGAATGAGGAGTGCGGTCAGCAACAGGGAGGTCAGGGCTGTGGTCCGGTCCCTCATCTCGGACCTCCGCCACGGGAGCCCTTTCGAGCAGGTGGGTCCCTTGCCCCATCATCGCTCCCGCCACCGTTCGCGCTGCTCCTCTCCGGCAGCTGGATCGCTCCAGAGGCTATGAGGTCGTTCTGCAATCTGTTGAGCATCTCGAAGTTCTCCTTGAGCATCCTCACCTGCTCCTTCTGGAGCTCCAGCTGCTCCTGCTGTATGACAAGGGACTGTGTCTGCATCTTGAGCTGTTTCCCCTGTTGCTCATCTATCAAAGGCTTGTGCTCCCTTACCCAGCCGAAGGCCTTGATGAATGCAACGAGCATCACCACGACACCGGCAAGGCATAGTGCCGCACCGGGAAGGGATGAGAGGGAGAGCACCTTCCCGATCTCATCGGTCATCAGGTCCTCAGTGCCAAGGTACAGCGCGGCCGTCCCCAGATTGACGATGATCAGCGCCCCCATGGAGTAAAGCGAGAGAGCTATGATGCCGAACCTTTCCCCGCCTATGTCCTTGACATAGAAGAAGAGCGCGAGGACCACCGAGAAGAACATGACATTGAGGAAGAAGGGCAGTGTCAGGTATCCCTTCTCGAATATCAATGACATGAGAAACAGGAAGACCGGTGTGGTCGTTCCAAGGATGAATATTAAAAAACCTATGAGCGCGGACCTGGCATGTTTGGGGCCATAAACGTCCCGCTTGTAGAGGGTGATACCGAAGGCTATTAACGAGAACAGAAATGCCTTGGGAAGGATGAAGAGCAGCCCGTATCCGGAGGCTACCAGACCGATGGCGGTGACCTCCGATTCGGTGAAGAGCAACACGGTAAGGTTCATTGCCATGGTCAGGAGCAGACCATGGGTAAGTACCATGACCGATAGGACGACGGTGAGGAGCACAAGCTGGACGGTTATGGGGTTAGATTCCTTGAAGGCCATCTCATATCACTCTCCGGTCCATCCCTCGGACGGATGGATGGAGCTACCATATATATCTGGCTTTTTACCTTATGTGGAACGGGAACCTTACATTACATGCTCAGAAGTAGTACCATATTGAGCGGTAACTGGAGGGGCTCTCACCGTCCTTATGCAACCTGGTAAGGTAGTCCCAAATGGCAACATCGGTGTAGATGTAATCGTCAACAAGGGTCATTCCGGACTCCCACGGATAGAACCGATAGACCCGCTGCCCTGTTGGAAGTATCATTATCGGCTCATGGTCCTGCCACGCCCGGAGATGGACCTTTCCTAGCTTGGGAACATTGAAGACTGGTTCGTCCGTCCTGACCAATCCCGGTAGCAGGCGCGCCTCCTCCTTACGCTCCTGGAGCATCCTTGCTATAGGCACCCTGAAGTCGTTCGTCTCCTCCTTGCCCTTGGTGTTGAAGGAGTAGTACGGGTCCACACCCGCAAGCTTCAGTGCACTTCTCAAAGCGCAAGTCTCGAACCTCCTGGAATTGAAGTAGGTGAAGACCTGTTGGTTGTAGACGCTCATACCAGCGTTACGGACCCTGGTAATTGCCCTGACCGCATCGGTTGTGATCTCGGTGGGGTGTTCGAAATGGGTCACCAGACAGACCTCCCTCTTCCCCGGGATATGCCCATTATTCAATATCTTGACAAGTCCATCATCAATGCGAAACGGTAGGGTCACGAAAACCCTTGAGCCTATCCTGATCCTTTCCAGATGGTCGATATCGTAAAGCCTACCAAGGATGTGCTCGATCTGAAAGTTATTGAGCGTCAACGGGTCTCCACCGGTCACAAGGACCTCAGTTATGGACCTAGTATCCGAGATCCAGTCCATGGCCTTCTCGAGAGACCCTGCTGAGACCTCCCCGTCGTCTATCCGCTTGATCTCCCAGTTCCTCTGGCAGTAAACGCAGATCTGGGGGCATGAATCGAACGGTTTCAGAATGACTATCTTGGGGTATCTTCTTGTGATGAGCTCGATAGGGCTCGTTGACCTTTCACCCATGAAATCCATCTCTTCCCCAGAGATCCTCTTGTCATGGACGGTCTCACAATACATCCTGCTGGGGAGGACCTGTGCCCTAACCGCCCTGTCGTTATCGTTTTTCCCCTTAGGGTCGAACAGTGACAGGTAATAGGGGGTGATCTGGAAAGGTATCCCAAGGGACTCAGCGCTCTTCAACCCGGCCCTTTCCCCCTCGTCAAGTATGACCAGGTCCTCCAATGTCGAAAGGTCCGTGACAATATGGGTCAGTTGCCACAGATAATCCGTCCAGTCCCTCTCTGTCCCGCCGAGATAGGATAGTAGCTTTTTCTTCATCTTCAGTGCCCTTCTGACAAGTTGAGGATAGGTCCCTGAAGGATATTTCCTCATCTGACGGTCCATTATACTTGCATAACTGTCCAATATCGACGATCTTGAACCTGCACAATCCTTGAAATTCTCATCGATATGGACCTCTGACCTGTTCAATTTGGACCTGCCGTTCATGCCCATGAAGAGGAAATAGAATTCCAACAGGAACCCCTTTTTGACCTCTGCAGGTCCCTTCTTGTGCAAAGCTAGTTCATGAAGTAACTTGAGGGCGGAGAAGCCCGTTATCCTTTCGTTCTCGGTCCTTATTATGTTCTTCAGGACCCTAATGCATTCCTTGGCATTGTTCCGCTCGATTATATGGGTCTCCTTCAATCTTCTTTCGGAGTAGATATTGAAAAGGCTCCTCTCAAGGTTGTTGAGGTGCTCGAATACCTCCTCTCTGATGTCGTGAAGGGGAGCATCCTTTCTCATGGTCCTTGCTATGGTAGGTTCCGCTATCCAGACCAGGGATAGGATATC
>CAZLVP010000019.1:30550-46094 GCA_964563055.1 uncultured Thermoplasmatales archaeon
GTGATCCTTCTGAGGTCGTTCCTATTGGTGAGCGACCTCTTGGCCGGAAGTCTATGTAGAAGGTCCAGTTCCTCTATGAGCTCTGTCCGTTCATCCGACATTCAGGTCCCGAAAAAGATAAACCACTTCGGACTATAAATAATCTGTCCGTCGATGGGGTAGATGCCCCTATCAGCTATTGGCGGTACCCTTTAGGATCGACCTGCACTCACCCATGGATTCTATGATGTTCCTCAGGTCGTCCATAAGACCGTTTATCACGGGGTCCTTGGAAGGGATCGGTGGGAAAGGCTCGTTGGGCTCCGCCTCTGGGATGGTCTCTTCCTCAACCTCTCTCGGCAGCGGTTCCGCTTCCGGTATGTCCGTTCTTGCATCAAGGGCCTTCTTAGGTCCATTGTCTTCGGTCAGCCTCTCTGCCTCATCGAGGTCGTTCAGGAGATCGCTGAGCTCATCGGGCATTGTCTATCCTCTCTATTTGTACAGAGAAGTGGCTATTTCAAGGGTTTTCCATAAATCTCAAATGTGCAGAAAAATCGAGTAGGAACTGAACCAGGGAAGATAGGGTCCCTCAGTGGAGCCGTCCCTTGAGTTCATTGTAGGTGTGGATGGAGGACATCATGCTGTCCAGGTCCTTACCTATGCTGTCCAGAACGGCCGTTATCCCATGGTCCTTCTCGAACTCCCCGATCAGGGACCTGTCAGAGAAAGAGACACGCTGGACCTCAGAGATCAGGGAATCCTTCTCCAGCTCCATCCCATTGTCCAACCTCAATCTGAGGGATGGGAGCTGTTCTCTGCCGGGTGGCATGCCTATACCAAGCCTACCTCGGATGTAGGATTCCATTTGTTCGTCCCTCCAGGAGACCATACGGGACACCTATAAGACATAATTGGCTTATAACCTTTTCAATCTTCCCCCTACATGTGTATGTAGAACCATAGGGATGTCTGGACCGGTCTATCCATCTAAGTATTACCTGCCCCTTGACAGGACCTGAATTCGCCCTCGCCAGCGGAAATCGGGGCGGAAGGGGAGGAGAATGGGGTTTTTTATGGTGTTTCATAGGTATAATATAAATATCCAGTATCCCACTTCCCTTCTGGGATGCAATGATAGCCAGAGGGGAACTAGTAAAAGATGCCCTTGGACCTAAGGAACGGTCCAGGAGGGCGAACACCAGAACGCTAGGGAACAATATCAGGGATTTGATAAGCGAGATGGACCTTACCAGGGTCGAAGAGCGAAAGCAGACGCTCGAGAACCTCAAAAGGATATCCTCGCTGAAGATCCATGACCCTGTGCTCGAAGAGTTCGAACTGGCCAGAACAGCTGAGGCCAGGAAGAGGCAGGAACGGTTGGACATACTTGTCCTTGAGATGGAGCTCGAGTTCGAGCGTGTCATATCCTCCTTGGAGAGCAAGGACTGAGCCCATCCAGTGTCCCGGACCAGGTAAGGGTCAATGGTGCTTATGGCCGCCATGGGGACCCTGGAACATGGTCTTGGTCAGGACCAGTTCTCCATGTTTGACACCTCTTAGAGCCTTGATATTGTCCGCCAATCCCCTGACGTCCTTGGCCTTTCCTTTGACTATGAGGACCTCAAGGCAGGTATCCTCGTCCACATGGATATGGGTCGTCGAAGATATCTCTGAGTGATGGTCGTGTTGAAGGTGCAGCAATCTTTCCGTCAGGCCACCCACCTCATGGTCGTAGATGATCGTTAGGGAACCTATGACCTCTCCCTTCTCATCGCTCGTTCCCGCATCTATGAGCGCTTTCCTGACAAGGTCCCTGACCGCTTCGGACCGGTTGGTATAACCCTTCTTCCTAATCAGCGAGTCGAAATCGGAAAGAAGCTCCGGTTCGAACGATATTCCTACCCTTTCAACGGTCATGGTAGCACGTCCATATGTCCATAGTGCTACGAACTAATAATTGTTGCTACCCCAACCATTAAATAAGCATTCATTGTTGCGTAGCAAGAATCCATCATTCGTGCTAAGGTGTTCCCATGTGGCTCGTGACATCGCTCATCGCCGCTTTGATATCGACGACCATATGGGGATTTGTCACCAAGAAGGCCAAGCTCGGCTTCCTGAGCCTTATGCTTTGGGGTTTGACGGTCATGATCTCCATAGACCATGTAATGGGTTACGAGGGTGGGCCCTTTTTCGAGATGGGGACCGACGGGTTGATATCTAGCGGTATCGTCCTCGGCATCCTGATGCTCGTACCTGTTCTCCTGGTCTGGGGCATCGCCGTCATTATAGGGACGTTCAAAGGACGTTCGAGATCTGAAGAAGGTAGGTCGAATACGGAGGTGTGAAGAATGGCATGCTTTTTGGTACCTATGGCATTCGGGGTATTGGCAACGATCTTCGGTAAGAAGGCCTCGGCAAAGCTACACATGAACTGGTTGAACTTGCTCCTATGGGGCGGGTCCATTGGAATGGCCCTTGAGCATGTCGCTCATAGGGAGATAGTCCTCTCTCCCCCGTTCTTGACGGCCGCCAGTTCCTGGTCGGAGGCCGCTGTCATGATCAAGGAGATGGCAACGATAGGTACGGCCATGTTGGTCGGGATAATCGCCGTTTGGGCCATCATGGTCGTTGTACATGACCGGTTCATAGAACCCTCAAGGTCGAAGGACCTTGCCTGAAACGACCAAAGGGCACATTGCCCATTGGAACGCCCTCTTCGAGAGCACCGAGGTCACAACATATTATGATAGACCCTTGGGTCCCGAACTTGAAGAGGTCATTCATTATTTGCCTAAGAGAGCAAAGGTGCTGGACCTGGGCTGCGGGATGGGAAGGGCATCCATTGCCTTGGCGGAGAGGGATTGTCGTGTCACAGCCGTTGACAGCTCCATTGTGGCCATTGAAAGATTGCGGGCAGAGGCCGGGAGAAGAGGCTTGAGCTTGGACATTTTGAATATGGATGTTCGTGACCTGAAGCTGGAAGGGTCCTACGACCTAATCATTGCCCATGGCATCTTCCAGTTCCTCAGCAGAGAGGAGTGGACGGTATTACTGGGGTCTGTCCAGGGTCATACGGGACCGGGAGGGACCAACCTTGTGGCGGTCTTCACCGACAGAGTCCCTCTGCCCTTGGAGATCGCAAAGATAGTTAAAGGCCTCTTCAGAGAAGGCGAGCTCTTCGAGCTCTACAGGGGCTGGGACCTCCTCCATAGGGAGAGCTTCGTGAAGGAGGAGATAGGGAAGGAGGGGAATGTCGGGAGATATCCCATCGAGAGGTTGGTCGCCAGGAAGTCCTACATATGATATTCAATAGAAAAATAGTTGAATATCCCCAGCATCCGCTCCCCCATGGTCGAAGTTGGGTCGGCGAAAATCCCCCTGAAGAAGGCCGAAAAGCCCTCACCTTCTGACGATGTGATAGTGGTGAAGGACCTCATCAAGACCTACGGGAAGTTCAATGCCGTGGACGGCATTTCACTTAGGATCGTCAGGGGGGAGGTCTTCGCTTTCCTGGGACCGAACGGTGCCGGCAAGACCACGACGGTCGAGATGATAGAGGGCATAAGGACCCCTACAAAGGGCTCCATCCAAATGCTCGGTATGGACATAACCAAAGGGACCAACAAGGTCAAGGACAGGATCGGGGTCCTACCTCAGGAGTTCTCTTCATTCGACAGGGTCACGGTGAGCGAGACCATATCGTTCTTCTCGAGCCTCTACGGGAGCAAGCGTAAAGCATCCGAACTGATGAAGCTCCTGAGCATAGAGGAACATTCCAAGAAACAGTATCAGAAGCTCTCTGGCGGTCTGAAGCAAAGGGTGGGTATCGCCGTGTCCCTGGTCAACGACCCGGAGATAATATTCCTTGATGAGCCCACCACGGGCCTGGACCCGCAATCCCGACAAGAGGTCTGGAAGGTGATAAGGGACCTGAAGAGGGAAGGCAGGACCGTCTTCCTCACCACCCATTACATGGAAGAGGCACAGGAGCTCGCCGACCATGTCGCCATCATCAACCGGGGCAGGATAATCGCCGAAGGAACGGTGGACGAGCTCATCGACGAACACGGATCAGGGCTTGTTCTCACCTTTACCGGTATAGATGAGAAGCTGGTCCCGTTCCTGAACGGCATGGGCTGCGGGCAGGTCGAGGTCAAGGGGGCCCAGGCGATCATGAACCTGAAGAACAAGGACCAGATACTGGGCATCCTCGAGCTGGTCAAGGGGTCGGGATTGACCTACAGGACCATGAACGTGAGGAGGAGCAATCTGGAGGAGGTCTTCCTCAAGCTCACAGGGAAGACCTTGAAGGACGAGGAGGACCATCAATGAACCCGCGAAGGGTCTGGTCCGTTTTCCTGGTCAATTTCCGGGATTTCATACGGGACAAGGGAGGTCTCTTCTTCACGTTCCTGTTCCCGATCATCCTGATGCTCCTGTTCGGCTTCATCTTCTCCGAGAGCGACAACGTCTCGTACGACATCTATCTCCAGGACAGGGACCAGACTCCAATGTCCGAGAACCTTACCATGAGCTTGAAAGGTGTCAAGGCATTCGAGGTCCACAGGGTCAGGCCGGACAGGGAGCTCGATGACCTGGTGGAAGATGAGAAGGCGGGCTTCATAATCGTCATACCCGAAGGCTATCAGGAGAGATTGGAGGAGAGATTGGCGGGCAACAGCTCCGAACCTGTCAATCTGACCCTCCACATGGACCGGTCCCAGAGCTCATCGCAGGTGAAGTACTCCATCCTGACGAGCGTTGTTGGCCAGTTGAACAAGGTCATTACGAACTCAACGGACGTCATGGGACTCTCCGAAGGTGATACCATAAGCCCCGAGGATTTCGAGTACATAGAGTTCTTCATACCCGGGGTAATAGGCCTTTCAGTGATGTCAGGGGCCGTTTTCGGGACCATATTCGGGGATACTGAGCTCAAGAAGAAGGGCATATTCAGGAAGCTTTCCACAACCCCCATCACAAGGGGAGAATGGATCCTATCGACCATGCTGTTCCAACTGTTCCTAGCGGCCCTTACGGCCATTGTGATATTGCTGGTAGGCCGTATCGTCTTCGGGGCAAGGCTCCATATGAACCCCATCGTCGCCCTCATAGTCATCTTCGAGGCCTTTGCCTTCACCGGCCTCTCGATGCTGGTTGTAAGGTTCGTCAAGGATGCCCAGGCGGCCGCAGCCCTTGCCAATGCCATCACTTTCCCTATGATGTTCCTATCGGGGTCCTTTTTCGATGTGGAGGCAATGCCCTCTTTCATACAGACCATTGCCAAGGCCCTCCCGCTCTACTATGTCAACCAGGCCCTGAGGGAGGCTATGATATTCAACGACACCCTGGAGTCCCTCCGCTATATGTCGGTCATCGCCTTCTTCGCGGTCGTGGTATTCGTTGCCGGTGTCAAGCTCACTACATGGAAGCAGGATTGAGCCCCCCTGGTAGGTTTAATACCCTTGACCTTGTTCGTCCTCCCGGTGGTAGTGATGAAGGTAGTGGCATTCAATTCGAGCCCGAGGCCGGATGGCAACACGACCCTGCTCCTCAGGGCCGTTCTGGAGGAGCTGGATAAGGAAGGCATCAACACTGAACTTGTCCAGTTAAAAAGACCCCTCCATCCGTGCACGGCATGCTACAAGTGCACCGAGAACAAGGACGGCAAATGCATCCAGACGGATGATATGATGAACACATACATCTCAAAGATGGTGGAGGCCCAGGGCATCATCATAGGTTCCCCCACGTATTTCGGGGATATCACCCCGGAGTTGAGGGCCTTCATAGACAGGACAGGTATGGTCTGCAGGACCAACGGGAACCTGTTGGCTCGAAAGGTGGGCGCCGCGGTCATATCGGTCCGAAGGGGGGGCGCCGTCCATGCTTTCATGTCCGCCAACAATATGTTCTTCCTCAACCAGATGGTCATCCCCTGTTCCAGATACTGGAACTTCGCATTCGGGCCCCAGAAGGGCAAGGTACTGGAGGACGAGGAGGGCATGGACACCATGAGGGCGCTCGGTAGGAACATGGCCTGGACCATGAAGAAGCTCTACGGATAGGTCTTTGCCGCTCGATCATTTACCATTACTATTGTCCAGGTAGGCCTTGACCACCGAGGCAACGGTCCATAGAAGACAGGAGATGCCCAGAAGCGAGCCTCCAAGGAAGGAGAGGACTATCACATAGAACCCGATGCCCGTCGCCGATGAGAACGAGATGGAGGCCCCAAGGACCAGGACCATTATCGCAAGTGTCTTGAGGTCGAGCTCGGGCAGTTCTATCCTTGAACCATCTTTCGTTACAGCCCTTTCTTTCTTCGGTGCTCTTATGGCAAGCACAATAAGTAACAGGGTAAGTGCATAGACCACAAGGATCGCAGCGTGTCCTGCGATACCCGGGAGCCCCTTTGCACCGAAAAGGGTTCCTATCAGCAGATAGCACCAGACGACAAGGAAGGCGAGGAGGAAGTAGATATCGTTCTTCCTTGGGAGGAGCTGCTCAATGGTGAAGGAGCCGTTCGTCCTCCTTTTCCACAACCATGAAAGGGCATAGATGATGACAAGGCTAGAGGCGGCGGCTAGGGGACCTGTCAGCGGGTCTGCGTTCCCGCCCATGAAGGACCCAGCCCATACCAAGAACGCTATCATAACGAAATATGTCCTTCTTTTATCGGAGAGCAGCCTTCTCACGGGTCCGGGGAGCCAGGAGGAGACATCCCCCTTATGTGTCATGGTTTGGACCACCAGAAGGACCGGGACGATGAAGGCCATGAACATGTGCCACCACAGGACCAGGACAGAATATTGCAGCCAGTCCACCTCAAGGAAGAAGAAGGGTGAGACCCCGTCGTGTGGGCTGAATATGACCTTCGTTATGAAGGCCTCGTAGAGACCGAAGAGGAGGCCGACCGAAAATAGGGTCGCAAACGACCTTCTGCCATATCTGAACGCAATTGTGAAGAGGATGAGGGCGTGGAGGCCGTAGAGAGGGATGAGGGCAAGGTATCCCCAGATATCGAAGAAGGGGAAGAGGGACGAGCCCGATAGGACCTCTGCGAAGAACACGGAGAAGGCCGCCAGGATGAACCAGAAAAAGGCCCTGGACCCGCTACCAGGAGGTCTGTTCGGTGCCACACCGCATGAACTCACAACCATATCATAAACGTTCTGTGCCTCATTTTGGGCCTGTACATCCTCACCATCGATATTGATATGATAATGGATTAATACTTGAACAATTCATGACATTTCATCGAAAGGTGATAGCATGGGCAATAGACTAATCAAGTTCGTTCCAGCCGTGGTGATCGCTTTGGTATTACTGACCCTTCAGGTCATGCCCTCCAGCGGCTGGGTCCCCGGCGATGAGTCCGCGATCTTCGGCCATACGTTCGATGAGGGCTCCTGGTACACAACGGTCACGAACAGGACCAAGACGAACGAGACCGTGGAGTTCGGTGTGTCCTATCTGAACATAGATGGGGACATCCAGGCTTTCCTGGTGACCCTGAACAGCATAGATAACGACAATGGCGACCATGGTGTCCTGCCCTATCAGATGTTCGGGATGCATTACTATACCATGGGCGGGCAAGAGATGTTCATAGGCGCCCTCCTGGCCTTCTTGACGGTCTGGGAGGATAAGGACAACAATTCCATACCGGGCCCTGGGGAGAGGTTCTTCTATGTCGTACCTTTCGGGGCGGGCAAGATAGTGAACGGTACATATCCACCGACCGTTACGAACCATCAGGTCAAGACGCTTGGCAATGACCATTATCAGATGGGCATAACCTACAAGAACATGTATGCCATAGCTTCTGAGAACCCACTTCTCACCATGGTCCATAGGACCGGCTGGGTGTTCGCCTTCTCCGAGCTGACCGTCACATACGACATCCGCCTTGACAGGGAGACAGGGACCCTGAGGACCGAGACCTATTACACCATAGGACAGATAACTGCGCTCTACGCGGTCATACTTGGGATCCCCATCCCCTCGAACGATGTCCAGGAGACCATACCTGACAACTACGGGGTGGGAGCTGTCCATTTCACAACGGTCTTCGCATCCAATTACAGGCTAATTGACAACCGGACCGGGGCAAGGTTCGACACAGGCAGGGACCAGGTCGTCAACGGGACCTTGGACCTTGAGACAGGGGGTGTCAGGGCCTTCTCTGTGGGATTGAGGGGTGAATATGACCTTGAGGACGAGATCACAGAGACCACGGTCTCCAAGGATTTGGATGCTTACAATATGATAATGAAGGCCAAGCTGAACGATCTGATCCTCGTCTCCTGGCAGCTCGGGTTCTCGGCCGTTGTCTTTGCTCATATGGCATACGGATTGAGCGAGCAGGTTCGGGCCAATTGGGCGACCCCTGGCTTCCTTGTTGCGGATAGCACCAAGGCCGTGGGTGCAAAAGGGTTCGGAGCACAGGCCTTCTGGTACGGGGTGTTCTTCCCAAGGTGGGAGGGCTACAGGGTCGTCCATGACCCGGTCTATACCGCTTATTTCGGAGAGCCGAAGGATGGGGAGGTTTCCGAAGAGGTCGTTCCGGCCCCGGGATTTGCCCTTGTCGCGGCTGCTGCTGTCCTCATCACAGTACCGATAGCCCTGACGGCCCTTGCCCGAAGGAAGAGGTAAGGACCATAGGAATGGACCAGAGGTCTCATTTGGCTACACTCGTCCATAGGCTGTTCCATTTCTGTACCAATGACAATCTATATACCCAACACCTTCCCTGGAATGCAGCGTAGGCCTACAATAAAATCTATAAGGCCTCAAATATCTTGAAGGAAGGCTCGGAGAGTGTTGGTATGGAACGGTTATGGCTCAGCGCCCTGCTCATGGTGATATTGATAAGCGTCCCTCTGGGGGTGGCATTGGCCGGTCCCCCGCAAGAGGTCCCGGCAGACGGTCCGAACGGTCCAGGGACCGAAAGGATATCGGTGGATGACCGGTCATCCGGCGGGTTCCTTGAGAACAAGGGTCAGCTAAGCAGGGACGATATCCTCTTCTACTCCACAGGGAATCCTATGGTCGGAATAGGCCTGGACACCATCGTTACAACCCCGATCGACGATGAAGGTCGCGGATACGCTTATGATATCACATTCCTAGGGGCAGGTCAACATGAGGTAGAGGGCAGGGGTATTAGGCCTGGCTATCTCAATTATCTCAAGGGTAAAGACCCCGCAGGGTGGGCGACCGGGGTCCTTACGTACGATGAGGTTCTATTCACGGACCTCTATCCCGGCATAGACATGGTCTTCAAGACGACCAATTCGGGTGTGAAGTACGACCTACTGGTCCATCCGGGAGCGGACCCATCCATAATACAGCTAGAATACAGGTTCGCATCAGGTATCTCCATTGACGGGAAGGGCGACCTTCTCATAGAAACACCTCTTGGGACAGTTGTTGAGGAGCGCCCGGTCGCATACCAGGGTGATGATCCTATTGGTGCAGCCTTCAAGCTTGTCGGGAGCGACCGCATAACCTTCTCCTTGGGGGACTACGACAAGGATGAGCTCCTTGTCATAGACCCGCTCCTCAAACAGTCCACCTTCCTAGGGGGGAGCGACGATGAGATGACCGAGAGCCCGCCGTTCCTCTATCAGGGCGACATCATTGTGGCCGGCACAACATATTCTAGGAATTTCCCCGTCACCTCCGGAGCGGTGGACACGATATGCTCGCAGTACGATGTGTTCGTCACAAGGATGTCATCGGACCTTAATGCGCTGGTATGGTCCACGTTCCTTGGCGGGACCGAGTACGATTACGGATATGACCTTGAGGTCGACGCCTCTGGGAACGTCTTCGTTACAGGTCAGACCGATGCTTTGGACTTCCCAACCACAAGCGGCGCCTTCGATGAGACCTCAAACATCTGGACATACACGGATGAATGGGGTTGGGAGTACACCATCCCTGATGCGTTCGCCTCCAAGATAGCCTCCGACGGCAAGAGCCTTCTATATTCTACTTTCATAGGAGGTAAAGGCAACGATACTGCTAAGGGAATTGCGGTTGACAGCTCCGGGAACGCATATGTGGGCGGTTATACGGACTCGTCTGATTTCCCCACTCAGGACCCTTATCAGGATACCATGTACGGTTATCAGGACGGTTTCGTCCTTGTCCTGGAAACTACCGGGAGCTCGCTCGTCTATTCGACATATCTTGGCGGATATGATAACTATGCAGACCAGATAGTCGATATCGAACTGGACTCGAGCGGTAAGGCGGTGGTCCTCGGTTACACAAGCGCTTCCGATTTCCCCGTGACGACCGGGGCATACAACACGGTGTATGTGTATGACATGCCTTATGTGACCAAGTTCAAGAGCGACGGTTCGGACCTGGAGTTCTCGACGTTCCTGTTCCAGGACACCTACGTATACGACCTGTGCATTTACAAGGATGAGCCCTACGTCACCGGTTACACTTATTATTCCTCCTTCCCTGCCACCAAGGATGCTTATAGTAATACCATGGGAGGATGGGCGGATGCTTTCGCCTGCATACTCTCAACCGATGGCAGCAAGCTGATCTATGCAACGCTTCTTGGGGGAACCGAATACGAGATGGGGTATCACATAATCGTTGACGCACAAGGGGCTATGGTGGTCTCTGGTTTTGTCGCATCGACAGATTTCCCGACCACCAAGGATACGTACCAGACCAGCCTGAAGGGTTATTCTGATGCCTTCCTCACATGGTTCACCGTGGACAGGAAGGACCTCTTCTTCTCGACATATTTCGGAGGTTCGCAGGAAGAACAGGGCTATGGAACTGTGATGACAGGGACATATGAGCCTTGCCTCTACGGGGCCACCTCATCCAGCGACCTGCCGACGACCAAAGGTTCATACTCGCCCACGATGAACGGCGGGTGGCAGGATGTCTTCCTTGCAAAGTTCAAGACCAATTCGTTCAGCCCGAGCAGACCCATGTCGCTCAAGCTGACAGCAGGGAATTCCATAATAGACCTCCGCTGGTCGCCCCCAGCAAGTGACGGGAACGAGACCGTCATAACCTATACCATCTACCGCTCCCTGAACAACGAGAGCTTCGATCCCTTGAAGACCGTAAGTGGCGACATATTGATGACCAACGATTCCACGGTCCAGAACGGCAAGGTTTACTACTACTATGTCAGCGCGACCAATGTCGTGGGAGAAGGCCCCTTCTCGAACACGGTATCGGGAGTGCCCATAACGGTGCCGTCGGTCCCGGTCGATTTCGAACTAAGGAAGGGTAACGGCTTCGTGGAGCTCACCTGGGACTATCCGACCGACAACGGTGGCGATCCGTTCATCAAGTTCAACATCTATTCAGGGACGGACCCCTTAGCCCTTGAGCTATCCGTTGAGGACCTTGATGGGCTCCTCTACAACTTCACGGGATTGGAGAACGGGCTGGAATATCACTTCAGAGTTAACGCAGCGACAAGGGCCGGTGAGGGTCCCGGCACCGTTGTCCTTTCCACCTACCCCTCGACCGTTCCCTCAGCTCCAAGGAACCTGACATCCACAAGAGGCGACAGGTACATCCACCTCTACTGGCAGGCCCCATCCTATTTCGGCGGTGAGGCAGAGGTGACCTACAACGTCTTTGCCAGCACGAACAATGTCACCTTCAACAGGCTCGGGACGAAGATATCTGAACTTGATTACAATGTGACGGCCATCGATAACGGCCTTGTGTACTTCTTCCGCGTGACCGCGGTCAATATCAGAGGGCAGGGCCCCATCTCGAACATAATCGAGGACAGAGCGATCGGTATCCCGACCGAGCCCAGGGAGGTCCAGGTGACCATGGGGGACGAGACCGCTATGGTCCGGTGGATGCCCCCAGATAACCTGGGTGGGGACCTGTCAGTGGTATACAACGTCTATGTCGGCACAGGTGTTTACCAGATGGAAAGGAAGGCTTCCAGCCTCACAGCGACAGAGTTCCTTGTGGAAGGCCTGGAGAATGGTGTTCTCCATTATTTCTCGGTCAGCGCCGAGAACTCCCTCTACGAAGGCCCACTCTCCCTGTTCGTGACAGGGACCTCAATGAGGGTCCCGTCTGTCCCCCTTGGTCTTTCGGTCGAGGTCGGGGACGGAAAACTGTCCCTCAGCTGGTCGGCCCCAGCCGACCTTGGCGGGGACACTTTGGTCATCTACGAGGTCCACTTCGGAACGTCCCTGGACAGCCTCACATTGACAGCCACGACAGAGGTACCCACCTATCATGACCCCGGCCTGAAGAACGGTAGGACCTATTACGCGAGGGTCAGGGCCAAGAACCTGGCCGGGGCCGGACCGTTCACAGATCCCGTAAGCGGGACGCCTATGGGGAGACCCTCGGCACCCCTTTCATTGATAGTTAATAGGGGCGATAGGAGCCTCAATGTCTCCTGGACGAAACCGCTTGACCTGGGCGGTGCTGGGCAGGTCGCCTATACGGTCTATCTCTCGAACGCATCGAGGTCCCTGTTCCCCTATGCCACATCGGTCGAAGCGACCTACTATCTGATCACCGAGCTGACGAACGGGGTCAGATACCAGGTATCGGTGGGCGCAACGAACCCTGCGGGGGAGAGCGAGCTATCGAACAGCGTGGAATCGACCCCAATGACAGTCCCTGGTGCACCGATGTTCGAGCTCAAGCCCGGGGATTCTTCCATGAACTTAACATGGACACTGCCAACCAACGACGGTGGGGGGGCCATTTCTCAGGTCCGCATCTACCGGTCATTGGAAGGCAAGGAACCGTCCTTCCACAGGATGGTACCCGCATCCAAGGGCTCCTTCACCGATATGGACCTTGATAACGGCATGATCTACAGGTATTCCCTTTCGTGCCTGAACGAAGTTGGGGAGGGGCCTATGTCCGACATAAAGGAAGCGACCCCTAAGGCCGAAAGCGAACCCTCATCCATCTCAGAGCTGCTCATTGCGGGGCTTTCGATATCGTTCATTATCATAGCGATCATCATCATAGCCATCTTTGTGATATTGAGGAAGAAGAGGGCGGCCCCCGCTCAGACAGGGCCTATAAGCCCACAAGTGCAGGGTTTGGCCTACTATCAGACCGGGGCCCAACTCCCTACAGGTTATGTGCAAGGCCTGCCACCGACACCCCAATACGACCTCCCTCCTGCACCTATCCAGACCCAACCTCCCGTTCAGCAGGCTCCCGTCCAGGTACCTCTGGACCAACAGCAACCGGTGTACTATCCGCCGGTCCAGGAGGTCGTAGCACAACCGCCGCAGGTGGGAATGCCCGAGCCTTCGGTCCAAACAGGTCCCATGATGGACCAACAACAGACCATGGTGCAGACACCTGTCATAGAGCAGCCTCCGGAGCCATCGGTCCAACCATCGGACGCCCAGCAGCAGGTCTGAAAGGATAGCTGGACATGGTCCTGGCAATCCTTAAATAAGCAGGTCGAGATACTAATATCGCGGTCAGCTGAAGTGCCGCTGGGGGAATGTTAAGGTGTACAAACGAGCATTGTTAGTGACGGCAATCCTGATAGCATCTGCAGCCCTTTCGCTCCTGATGGTCGCGCCCATCTCGGCCGACTCGGGATCCAACGATGATTTCACCTCGGCCGAGCTCATCGAGCCGGGACCGATGTCGGGGTCAATGGGTCCAGGCGATGATGAGGATTATTACAAGTTCAACATAACCGCAGGTGATGTCATATCAATATCTTTCGAGGAAGATGGTGCAACGGTTTACCTTTACGATGGGAATGAGAACGAGCTCATTGAAGAAGTAAGTGTTTATTTCTCTACCCATTACATCAAATACGTCACATCAGCTGAGATAACTTATTCGGCCTGTTATCTGGTCTTTGAGACCACGTCCCCTGGGTCTATGGTAGCCTATGAAGTTCTGACCTTCACACTGATCCCACAGAACGATGCAGGATCAGGAAAGGATGCTCCTATGGACCCTAGCGCTGGACTGATGATCGACGAGGGATCGATAAACGGAGAGGTGAACGAGGGGACAGATAATCAAAGCGTCGGTGGCGAGGACGGTATGGACTGCTACAAGTTCTGGGCGGGGAGTGGTGACAGGATCAACGTTTCGATCACAACAACTGCCCCTGACCATATCTACATGAACCTTCGCGAACCCAATGAGTATTACATATTCCAGGACCTCGCCGTCAAGATCGGGATGACCGCCTACGGTGAGTGGTGGACCGCCAATGAGACGGCCATGGGATATTATTACATAGAGGTCTATCAGGACCTGGTCCCGGGCCATTACAGCATAGTCCTCGATATAGAGAGGCAGAACGATGCAGGCAGCGGAGAGGACGCACCCGGAACTAGCCTATTTGGATTATCGGTAATATCCGGGAACATAAACGGACACCTAGAGGACGATGACCAGTACGATTGTTTCAAGTTCGATGCCGGCAAAGGTGATGTGATATCAATTTCTTTCAGTGGTTACTCGGAGGGAGACTACCTCTATATCGATCTACTGGGACCATCGGACCAGGTCCTTAGGTCAAACAGATCGTCCTTTTCGGACTCTGGTATCTTCATGTACTATTATACTGCGAACGAAACAACGGTCCAGACCTTTGTGATCAAGGTATGGAGTGATACAGAGCCCGGGAACTATGCTATCACACTTACTATAAATAAGCAGAACGATGCCGGGTCTGGTATTGATGCGCCCGGAACTAACGCGACAACTTTAGTGCTCGGTCCCGGTGGATTCGAGGGGTGGATATACGACCTTGATACGGTAGACATGTTCCTGGTCCCGTTGGTCAGCGGCGATGTCCTTGACATAACCCTCGGGGTAAGCGACGGCTCCTATGTCTCTATGGAACTGCTGAACAAGACCATGTACACATTGGAATCCCGTTCAATATTTTTTGGTTCATATGTGAATATCAGGTATTGCATAGATGCGATAGTCGACAACACAACGACTTACCTCAAGGTCTTCGGTGGTTCCGCTAGGTACAGCCTGGGTATAACGATCGGCGGGCAGAACGATGCGGGCAAGGGTGGAGATGCGGGCGGCATCGTTGAAATGGGTACAATATCCACAGAACCTTTCCTCGTTCAGCCCGGGACATTCTCCGGATATTTGCATTCCGGGGACACGACCGACAGCTATTCTATAGATGTGTCCAATAATAGAAGGTTGAATATCACGGTGGTGCCGGAAACTACCCTGATGGTCGGTATCTTCCTCCATAATAGTACGGGTTCCCCTGTTTCGTCCGAGATCGGGGTTGTTGGCACCACGGTAGGTCTGACCTATGATATCGTTAATGGCGGATTGATGCAGTTCGTCCTCGGGTCCTATGGTTATTCGGGCAATTACTCGGTGACCGTGACCGTGACCGATATCAACCCCGGTGAGGGGAAACCATCTTCCCCGGTCCTCAACGCCGTTCCTGGACCTGGAAAGGTGACCTTGACATGGTCCGCCCCACCGAGCGATGGGGGCAGCCCCATAACGGGTTACAAGATCTATAGGAAGATATCCGGCTCCTTGACACCTGCAACGC
>CAZLVP010000020.1:0-32560 GCA_964563055.1 uncultured Thermoplasmatales archaeon
CCCAACTATCCGACACAGGGCGACCTCAGGGACACCTTCACATTCGATGTCACCTACAGCGATCCCGACAACGATCCCCCTGGCCGGCTCGACCTCTTCGTTGGACCAAAGAAGGATGTCTGGACGACCTTCTCGCTCATCGCAAAGGAGAAGGACCCGTCCGATAAGAAGTTCAGCGATGGGAAGACCTATCAGATCAGGTTGACCGGCGAGCAGCTAGGCTCCTATCCTGTCTACCATTCGGTCAAGGTCAATGGGACCGACCAGATGCAGGAATGGTCCCTTAGGGTCGCGCTCCCTTGCAAGGACAGATGGTTGAACAACACTCTCTTGGTCTTCGATGACAGACCTGTTGTGCTCAATCCCGATTTCGAGGGCATAGACCCACTCACTGAGGATGGCGGCAAGTACTCCATACACCTGGAGAAGAGGACCGGGAACGGCCCGTTCGATGATCCTGAGGACGATTTCAGGGGCTTCAACATCTGGGACCCGTCGGGAAGCAAATGGGTCACCGATACATCGGTCGGACCCGTAAAGGTCAATATCAGCCGTGACCCCACAGAGGGTTGGTTGCTCTACCTTGAACCGCTCCCCAACGCCCACGGGGATGCTGATATCAAGGTCAAGGCCTATGATGACCACTCCTCCATTGAACGTGATATCCCGGTCACCGTTGAGAGCGTCAATGACCCGCCCTCTTTCATTTCCGTTACTGCTGGGACAAGGACCTTCACCGTCACAGAGGTCGTTCCCAACAGGTTCAAGGTGGACCTAAAAGGCCAATTTGACCTGAACGAGGATACAACATATACTTTTAAGCTCAATGCCGTCGACACTGACCCTGAAGTGGACAGGAGCGAGCTGGTCTATGGTTTCGTCCTATCAAGGTCCGATAACTGGGATGTGGACCCGGTGATAGCGGCCTCTACCGGGCAGGTCACCATGAAACCCACAAATGACGATGTCCTCAGGAAGAGCTCCAGAGCGACCTTCGAGGTCACAGACGGTTCCGACACAGCTGAGCTCGAGGTCCTCTTCACGGTAAGGAACGTGAACGACCCACCGGAGCTCACGGTCCCTGATACGACCCTTGAAGCGGACCAGGGGGAGAGATTACGCATTCAGCCTTCTGGTAGGGACATAGACACTGGAGATACCTTGGTCTATTCGGTCAATATCGAAGAGGACCTTGGGACACAGTACGGTTCAGTCATCGCCCAGCTACCGTTCTTCGATCCGATGAAGGGGGTGGACTGGGATATAGATCCTGCCACTGGCGAGTTCTGGTTCGAACCTTCCCATGACGATATTTGGCGGGACCCGGGCGCTCTGCTGATGGAGCGAACGATATACCTCATTATACAGGTGAGGGACAGGTCAGGGGTCGTTTCGACCGTTCAGATCACGGTGAAGTTGTTCAAGTCCGATATTTGGGTCCCCCTAACGCCGGAGCCCAATTACAATATCGATGACAAGGACCCATCCACTCCAGGTGTCCAGGGTCTCACAATAGATCTCACTGCGGGGGAGTTCGATATGGTCCTATACCCCGGATGGGATTACTCCTGGGAACTGGGCGATGGTTCCAGGGCCACCGGGCGGTCGGTGAACCATACCTACCTCCAGGAAGGATATCGTTCCATATCCCTGAGGCTAACGAAGGATGCGTCCAGCTCTAACCCACGGTTCATCAACGTCACGTTCGTGAAGCCGAATGAGAAGATAATTGACCCACCCGGGGGCGGGAACGACGGTAACGGATGGATCATCATCGCTCTGATAGCGGTCGTAGTGGTCCTGCTCATCCTTGTTGTGGCCGCAGTTTTGTTCATGAGGGGGAGGGGTGGGGCTGAGAGGTCCGGTGGGGAACAGGGAGCCATCATATCGGGACCGGATAGGGCCCAGGGGCAATTGCCCCAGCAAAGAGCGGCTCCCCGATCGGAGATGGAGAGCAGATGTCCAAAGTGCGGGGCTCCGGTCAAATCAGGCTGGTTCCTCTGCCCCTCATGCAAGACCCCATTGAACTGAGGGGACCTCATAGCGAGCCTGACAGGCCACAGTAGGGGCAGGTCAATGTCGCCTGGCGGGGATGTACCTCTATCCGTCCCTTGCACCTGGGACACTCTACTGTCAGATGGTCAGCGTTTGAGTGTGCTGTTGGAACGGGTTGGTGAGGAGATGGTAAGGAGGCGACCTCCAACGGAAGCTCATCAGCCTCGTGGGTCTGGGATACTGCTAGGCCGGTCCGATTCCCTCCCTTGACCTCGTTGAATAGCCTCTTTGTCCTCCTGTAGTCCCAATAGGACAAGACCGATGCCGGTAATATGAAGGCACTGGTCGCACCCAGGAGCCAGCCATCATCGGATTTTTTTAAAAATAGTATGGCCAATGGGACCATCATAACGGATATTATAATCGCAGTGATGATAAGAACTGGGACCAGAGGTGACCTCATGGTGGACCCTGCCCTGCCTTCTCTGACCCTCTTCCCAGAGGGGATTAGGACCATTAGGACCACTAGGAGCAGGAAGATCACTGCCGCCATGACCTCGTACAAAAGGACGAAGAGGTCCATCGCCATATCCCTTCGTAGTACGAGCGGATATTTAGGGGTTTTCCCTGAGGTCCTTCCTGCGTAGCGGTTCATGTACGAACACAAAGACCATCACGGCCGAAAGTGCCAAAAGGACGGCCGATAGAATGAAAGGTAGGACATCGGCAGGGATTTCGATGTTCGCGAAAAATAGAACCTTGCCATCCAGAAGGTCCCAGAGGAACCCTCCAAGCACAGGTCCGACGACCGCCCCCAGGTTGTTGAACTGGTGAAGGGTCCCAATAAGCCGCCCCCTGACCTTCTCAGGGACCAGGTCCGCCTGCAATGCCCTCATCGCCGGTGCTGCGGATTGGATACCCAGCTCTCTCAGCGTGTAAGAACCGAGAGCAATGACCTTGCCCCAGACAAGCATAGGGGTAGTTGAAAGCACAAGGGTGAACAGGGACGAGAAGAGACCGCCAGCTATCATTATCGGTTTCCTTCCGATCCTATCGGCCAACATCCCGGTCAGGACTATCATCCCCAAGGCCAGGGCCTGGGCCGCTCCGACCAGGATCGAGAAGTCCCTAGCTAAGAGCCCGAAATGAACGGTCATGAAGAAGACCATGACCACACCGACCATGGAGAAAGAGAAACCCTCTATGAAGGAATTGGCATAGAGGAAGTTCAATGACCTCCTCAGCTTGCCCTTGATGGTTGCCATGGCCGCTTGCTCATCGGTCTTGCGCTCCTTTGTGCTTCCATGCGGGAGTACGTTCTTTAGGAGAAAGAACCCCAAGAAGGCTCCAACTAAGGAGATCGCGCTGGTGAAATAGAACGGGACCCTGTAGGATGCAAGAAGGTCCATGTGGTGGACCTCCTGGGTATAATATAGGACGGCACCACCAAGGAGAGGACCGGCGACCACCCCTGCATTGGTGAATATCATGTAGATGGAGATCGCCCTGCCCCTTTTGACCTCAGGGGCGGAATCGACCACAAGGGCCTCTCCGGCCGGCCAGACCATGGCCGATGCCGTTCCCTGCAGGACCCTCACAATGAAAAGCCCCCACCATTGGTCGGGGACCGTGAAAAGGAAGGCAAGGAAGGCGTAAAGGAACATCCCGGAGACTATGACCTTTTTCCTCCCCACACGGTCCGAGAGCCTGCCGAACGGAGTGGCAAGGAATGCCCTGGTGAGCATGAAAGAGGCCATCAAGGCCCCAACGGCAAGGCCGCCCCCATTAAGCTCCTTGACATAGAGCGGCAGGAGCGGGAGTATCATCCCGAAGCCCATATAGATGCTGAAGGCAAGGAGGGAGGCCACGATTAGGTTTATTACCCATTTCGAACCCATTTACGGCCTCACCTGCATAGGGACTGCTCAGGCTGGTCCGACCTCTCAAAGGTAGGCTACCATACCCTGGACCGATACTAGGGCCATGCCCCCAAGGCAGCGTATCCTCATGTCGTATTCGCCTGCCACAGAGATATCTTCCTCGAAGAAGTCCCAGACGACCTGCTGGGCCAGAACGACGCTTACCGTCTGGTTCTTGACTATCCTCTCGTATGGGTCGAACAGTATAAGCTCCAGGTTGGAGGATTGCGTCTCCCTTATATTCGCTCCCGTCAGCGTGATGGTGAGGTTCATCATCTTGGCGTTCTCTTTGATGGTCCAGTTAACGTTCGTAGAATTGGGCATGAGGCCCAGGAGCGGATCTGCGAGCAGTATAGCGGATTCGGTCGATATCACCTCGTCCTGGGGGACCACCTTGACAGTGACGTTATCGAGATCGCTCATACCATCTTCATCAAAGACGGTCATAGTGATAATGTATATCCCAGCCTCTGAATAAGTCTGAACGATGGACCCGTTGACAGTGGATTCGGGTGTCGTACCGTCCCCGAAGTCCCAGAGGTAGGAGAATATCCCTCTGTTAGCTTGGTCCTTGGGGGCGTCTGGGTCGTAGGATTTGTTGCCATCAAGATAGACGAAGTTCCCGACCTTGTAAACGGTCTTGTCGGAGGATAGCTCGGCAACGGGCGGGTTGTTGGGTCCGTCATCATCATCGTCCGTCTGGTTCTTATCCTCGGACCCTTTTCTCATCAGATTGTCCTGGGCCCAGCCTATCACCTTGGGAACGAAGATGATCCCGGCGATAACTACCGCCACCAGCACTGCTATCCCAACGTACATCAGGACCCTGTTCGATCCCTTGCTGGAAGCCATTTATCTCACCTGTTCTCCTATGATGTCCTTTGTTATCTATAAGGTCATTGACCTATGGTGTCTTAATGCTTTTTATGGATAGGGGTCAACCATCCTGGGGCTTACCCTTCTGACGCTCCTCTTTCTGCGAGCGTCTTTGGACTATCCGGTCCATGATAAGCTTCATGTAAACGGCATCATGCTCGAGGAGGGGGGACTCCGATATGACCGTATAGTCGGTGTCCTCCTGGTCCAGCATCATCTCGGCGAGCGGGTCGAACCTGAGGTCACCTTTCTTCACCGGTGTGTTCATTATCTTGTCCCCGTCAGAGTGCTCCACACCAGAGAAGTGGATATAATGATCGTCCGCTTTCGTGACAGCGCGAACTTTCTCGAAGAGTTCCTCGAACCTCTGCTTATCGAGGAGCTCACCCTTGGTCCTTGCATGGATGTTAGGGATGTTAAGAACAGGTATGGTCCTTTGGACCCTTTTAACGATCGACAGGACCTCATCTACGGTCCCGAAGACCTTCTGTCGGCCGGATGTCTCCAGGCCGAGCTTCACATCGAGCTTCTCCTTCTTGAACCGGTCCCTGATGGCCCTCACCTGTGTTACGGCGAGTTCGAGGGCCTTATTGTGGGATAGATTGTGGTACATACCTATATGGGTCACGACCAGATCGCTCCCGAGCTTCTGGGCTATCTTTCCTGACCAGATGATGTTCTCGAAGGAGCGCTCCCTGTAGAACTTGTCCCCCAGGAGGTCCATATAATAGGGGGCATGAACGGTCAGTCTTACATCCAGCTCCTCACCGAGCTCCCTTATAAGGTCAAGGTCCTCCTGGACCTCCCTCTGTGGCCGTAGGAGCTGGACCTCCATGGCATCGAGCTGGAGGGCATGTATGTCCTCTATGCCGTCCTTCAATGTCCTACCCTTACAGGACAATGGTATGCCCGCCGGTCCGAACCTTATTCCCATCTTGCACCCAACTCCTTTCCTATTACAGGTCATGGACCGCCGGTCTTTGGACCGCGTGTCCCCAACCTTATTATTTGCACCTTGCTACTATTTATACATTTCCCATTTTTATGGACATACACCCCATATCCCCCTCAGATCGGTTGTCCCAGAGGACCATTAGAGGGACACCTTCCCCTTCTTGAGGAGCAGCTCTACGGCCTTATCTGCTGCGTCCTGAAGCTTCTCCCCGTTATCCAGGGCCTCACTGACCGCCCTGTTCTGTTCGTCCATCAATTCCCTTGCGTCCCTTTTGAGCCTGTCCCTCTCGCCCCTCAGCTGTACGACCCTCTCCCGTAGCTCCAGGGACTTGCGGTGATAGGAATCCGCCTGCTCCCTCAGCTCCAGGTAATCCTTGTGTTTCTTGTCCGCCTCGTTCCTCAAGTGGTCCAGGGAAGGAGAGACCGAATCTATCTCCTGTTGCAGGACATCCAGCTTCTCCATGAGCTCCCTGACCTTTTTGTGCTCCTCATCTGAGAGCCTTCTAAGCTCTTCGATCTCCTCCTCCTTTGAGAGGAGTTCCGTCCTGTGGGTCTGGAAAACCTCGCCCTTGCCCCTGAGCTCGTTCAACCTCTTCCTTTTCTCTTCGATCTGGGAGACGATCTCCCTCTCCTTGCCCATTGAGAGCGGTAAGGTCTGATAACGGTGCTCTAGCTCGTTCAGGTCCTTCTGGAGCACCACAATATCCTCGTAGGGGTCCTTGACGGCACCCTCTTTTTTCCTCTTGAAGCCCAGAAGGGCCCTGGCCCGTTCTGTGTAGAGGTCCCTCCTTGCCCGTGCGGCCTTCATCTCCTCTATGAGCGCTGACCTCTTCTCCCTGGTGGCCCTCAACTGCTCTAATAATGCCTTTCTCTTCGTGTGCAGATCGTCCCTCAGCTCCCTTAAGATCTTGGCCTGCTCGTTGATGCCATCCCTCTTCTCATAGATGGACCTGAGCCGTTTCTCACCGTCGGAGAGTTCCCTGACAAGTTCTTGGGGCACCTCGTCCGGGTCCATACGCAATACCTCCAGAATGGGATTTTTTGGTAATGGAGAACATATACTTAAAGGACACCTATGGTAGGACCCTTGACCGGGACGCGTTCGCTATCTTCCCAGCAATGGCCCCGGCCACGAACCCGGCATCGATATTGACCACGGCCAGGGGGGAGCAGCTTTGCAGCATGGCGAACAGGGCCGTCTCCCCTTTGCCATGGAGGCCGTAGCCTGTTGAGACCGGTAGTCCTATCACCGGTACCTTCACCAATCCGGAGACAAGGGTCGGTAGGGCCCCCTCCCTCCCGGCCGAGACTATGATGACGTCAGCCCCCCATTCCCTGAGCTGATGAAGTGGTCCCATAAGCCTGTGAACGCCAGCTACCCCGACGTCATGGAAGGCTAGAGTGGAGCACCCCATCTCCCTTGCTGTCAGTTCCGCTTCAAGGCTGACGGGGATGTCTGATGTCCCGGCGCTCAACAGTCCGACCCTTCCTCCTGGTGGTGGCGGGATGGAATCGGCGGTCCTTACGGTCAGGAAACCTGCCCTCTCGTCATAAACATAGGTCAGGCCAGGGAAACCCTCTTTAAGGGAACATATCAGGGCCTCGCTCGCGGACCGCCCGAGCCTGGAGACAATGGCCCTCCGGGTCCTTTTCATGAACTCGGAGGAGATCTCGAACAATTGTTCCTGGGTCTTGCCGTCGGCGATGATGACCTCCGGGACGCCTGTCCTCCACTCCCTGCCGGTGTCAATATTATGGTCGAGCTCGCCGTAGAGCCTCCGCTCGAGCTCCCTCAATGCATCTTCGACAGATGTCCTGTTCTCGGATACAGCCCTAAGAAGGTCCTCCATGGTCGGCCAAAGGTCCTGTCCTTATTATTATTATTGCGGGAAGGGAAGGGCTTATTAGAGGCCATACGGATTGCCCAGCGGTCCAGCTTATGCTATGGATATGTCCAGGGACCGGATCCGGGGTGCATGCTTGTTCAGGGAGACCGCTGAGGTCATAGGCGACGGGAAGGGCCTATCAGATAGGGCCAGGGAAGCTGCAAGGCAGCTTGGCCTCTCTTCCACCGGTTCCGACCTGACACATGTTGCCAGCATATTCCCGAGGATGGGCGGGTCCCACTTCCTTGTGAGAAAAGGCCAGGAACTTCTACATATCTGGGTCCCTGAGGGTGCCCCCTCAGTCTGGTCCCAGCCATCACAGGGGTCCCTTGGTGGTCTGGTCACGGAGCAGCTCAGATGTCTTCAGGAAAGGCTCTCTATCGATGGGACCGCTGGTCATAGACTGGTCTATCAGCCCATGGGCCAGCTTCCACCTCAGGGAACAGGGGTGATCGATGGGGTCGGTCTCTCCAGCTTCGTTCTAGAAGAGGGTGATAGGGTCCTCATCAGGACTGAGAACGAGAATGGCCGAACAGTGTTAGAATACCTCACCCATCCCGAGGTCGATCTGAGGTCCACCTTCATACAGTCCAGGTTGAGCTCCAAAGGACTGAGATCGGTCCCCGAGCTCCTTGGCACTTCCTATTGGTCCCAGGGGGAGGAGCATAGACCTTGGTTGAGGGTGGTCCGGTTCCCGAGAGGTACCGGTCCGGCCATGAGCCCCTTCCTCTCGGACCTGAACGACCTTACCGTGAGGTTCCTGGGGCTTGAGGGTGAAAAGGCCAAACAGTTCATGATGGGTCTTGTGAGCTCTGACCAGGCACCATCCCTCAGTGCCGCCTTCAGACTGGGTCTTTCTCTGGGAGAGCTCCATGGAAAGGTCCTCTTCACACCGGATGAGGCAGCGTCCGTTCGGGGGGACAGGAACCGCTCGGACCTGGCCGGATTGTTCATGGACGGGAAGATGGGTATGGAACAGGTAGGATCATTGGTCGGGTGCTACTCCTCCTGTCATGCGAGCGTGAGGAAGGGATTGACGAGGATCCTCGGGGACCCTGAACCGGCCTCACCTTCGGGCCAGAGGAAGCTCAAGGTCGTAAGGAAGAAGGGAAAGGCCATGCGGGGCGAGGGTCTGGAGCTGCTCTCCATCCTTCGATGGCACCTGCTCAGGGAGACGGAGAGGCTCAGGTCCCTTGTCATGGGGCTCAAATCCCTCAGTGGAACCCCTGCCGTGATGTCATGGCTCGATGCGAGACTTGACAGGATGGAGATGACATCGGACGGCCAGTTCATCTTCAAAAGGTTCGACTATGCGATCCTGCGGTCCCAAGGCAGGAGCGACGACAGGATGACCGGGCTCAAGGACCTGTCCCTTGTTCTGAACTCCTTCATGAAGGTCCGCTTCCTCAGCGCTATCTCGTTATTGAGAAAGGCCTCTCTCTCCCTTGGCGTACCTGCCCAGGAGCTGGAGGCGGTGTTCCTTGATTATAATATGGCCAAGAGGGGCCATCGCGCGATGCTCACCGACCTCCCTGTTTGGTTGAGGATCGGTCCAAAGGAGGCGGCCTTCAGGTACACTTTCGCCGCCGCCGTGGTCGGCTCCATCTGGTACGAGAAGGCTAGGAACCAGCTGGTAAGTGGTTACAATGTTGGGGTCGGCCTGACAGGAAGGGATGAGCTCCTTGAATACCCTGATAAGGTGGACACCGTCGAGTGCATGCGTTCGATCCAGTGCCTTGCAGCGCTCTCGTCCGCCTCCGATGCGCTATCCCATCCGGACGGACCCTTGTCCTCGGTAGGGCTTTCGAACGACCTGTTCTCGGCGTTACTGGTATGAACCAGAATAATAATACTCGCCGCTCGCCTTCTGTTCAGTGTCAAGCCTGCTACCGAGCTTGTTGATCCTTGGCCTCTTGGTGTCCAGGTCCCTTCTGAAAGTGATGCCGACATCCTTTAGGAAGAGGTTCATCCCTTCCCGGAGGTCCAGTGGCCCGACGGCGCTGCCGTTCACCGAGGGGTCCCCTGAGAAGACCATGAGAGTATCGGATACCAGGTCTATGAAATAGACGTCATGGTCGACAATGAGCCCGGAGCGCGCGCTCTTCTCTATAACGCGTCTTATGACCTTTGCTGCCTCCATTCTCTGGTTAGCATCAAGGTAGGCCGATGGTTCGTCGAGCATGTACAGGTCGGCCTCCTGGGCCAGGCACATGGCTATTGCGACCCTCTGCTGCTCACCGCCGGAGAGGCGGGACATCTCCTTGGGGTAGAGGTGTTTCAGGTCCAGTGGACCTTCTATCTCGGACTTGAAGAAACCCGCGGTGAACCGTTCCTTGAGATTGATGATGAAGTAATCCTCGACAGACCCATCGTAATCGTGCTTTATGTACTGGGGTTTGTACGAGATCTTGAAGTCCACGTTCACTTTTCCCTTGTCGGGTTTTATCTCACCTGCCAGCATCTTGACGAAGGTGGTCTTGCCCGTTGCGTTCGGGCCGACGCATCCGACCACCTCGCCCATATGGATGACACCCGCCTTGCTCCTGAAATGGAAGCTGGGGAACCTCTTCTCAAGGGAGGGGAATATCAAGAGGTCGCCTCCAGACCATGAGGTCCTTGGCGGGTGGTCGAGGAACTCGACCGGTTTGTCCCTGAACCTCACGTTCTCTTCCCTCATGAAACCGTCAAGGAAGGTGTTGATAGCATGTTTGACCGCTTTGGGCTTTGTGACGACACCGTAGGAACCCGCCTCACCGTACATCAGGCTGGTGTTGTCGGCAAGGAAGTCGAGTATGGCAAGGTCATGTTCTACGACAAGGACCTGTTTGGTCTCTCCAAGCTCCTTGATGACCTGTGACGTGCGGAGCCTCTGTTTGATATCGAGGTACGATGAGGGCTCATCGAAGAAGTAAAGGTCCGCATCCTTGAGGATGGTCGCGGCAATGGCGACCCTCTGCAGCTCACCGCCCGAGAGCTTATCAAGTGTCCTGTCAAGGATACGTTCTATCTCGAACTTCGAGGCCACTTCGGAGACCCCTTCGGCCCTCACCTTCGTGAGCATCTCCCTGACGGTGCCGCTGAAGGCCTTGGGTATGGAGTCCACGTATTGGGGCTTGAGGGCGCAACGGAGCTGGCCTTCGGAGATCCTCTTGAAATGCTCGTTAAGCCCTGTCCCGGAGAAACGCAGCATCACGTCCTTCCAGTCCTTAGGCGGTAGGTCCGCATCCTCCTTCTCCACCCTCCTTGAGCCGAAGGGTTTGGCTACGGTCTTATCGTCAGTATCCGGGTCCATGCCAAGGCCGAAATTGGGGAGGAGGCCTCCTGAAAGGATGTTAAGGATGGTGGACTTCCCTATGCCATTGGGCCCAAGGAGACCAAGGACCCTGCCCTCCTGGGGGTAGGGTATTCTGAAGAGCCTGAAACCGTTGGGTCCGAACTGATGGACAAGGTTATCTTCGAGCTCTGAGGGGAGGTTGGTTATCCTTATCGCATCGAAAGGACATTTATGGACACATATGCCGCAGCCTACGCAGAGCTCCTCGTCTATCACGGGCTTGTTCTTTGGGTCCCACGAGAATATCTCGTCCCCGGCCCTGACGCGGGGGCAGAAGTTGTAACACTCCTTGGAGCACTTCTTGGGCTGGCATCTGTCGTATATGAGGGATGCGATGCGCATCTTATCGGTTTGGCCATGCCCATTTGGTTAATAAAATTTGGGAGTACCCATAAGGATCGGTCACTCGTTCTCGTACTTGAACGAGAGCTGGACCCTCGCCCTGTATGCGGTTATCTTACCGTTCTCTATCTTCGTATCAAGCTTGACCACCTCACAGACCCTCAGGTCCCTGATGGACCTGGAGGCGGTCTTTACCGCGTTCTTCACTGCTTCTTCCCATGATCTCGGCGAGGAGCCGACTATCTCTATCACCTTGTACACGCTGTCAGGCATTACTTTACCCCCTGCGGTTGGAACATACATTTCTAATTAGATTAATTTTGAGGGGGATTGGCATAAAAAGATAGGTCTCCCAATTATCTTGGACCACTTTTTCAGAACATTGCGGTCACATTACCCTTATGAGCATCTCTCGACCATGAGCTCGAGGGGTAGCAGCTCCGTTGCGACCTTGGACATCTTAGGGATATAATGCGCTGCCTTCCCGGAATCGGTCCCGACCATGTCTATGCCCATCTCTCTGAGCGGGGTGACGACCATACATGTGTCATCATAGATCTCGATTCCTGCTCGCTCGATGTCGTTGATGAGGCCGGGTCCCAACATGGACCTGACCACCTTTGATGTGAAGACAAGGATCCGTTTCCCATCCTTGAGCTTGCGGCCTTTTATTGAGCCGTGCAGCCTCCGAAACTCCGTCGGACCGAACTGAGGACAGCCCAGGACATAGATGTCGGGTTCTTTTTGGGGGGCTGGGTAGAGGTCCTCCGCTGCGGCCTCAAGCTCCGTTGGTCCTATGACGAGCCTCTCACGGACAAGGCCCTCCTTACGGGACCTCTCGATCATCCAATGCTCCGGGGTCACCCCCTCTATATGGAACATCGCATGCCCACCCTTGGCTGCGAGAGAGGCCCCCAGGTGCTTGAGGTCGATGATGTTCGGTCCACCTTTGATGCCGGAGAAATGAGCGATGACGGAGTTCCAGTTACTTCCTATGTATGCTCCAAGTAGATCGAAATGCAAGGAGGATAGCTTTCCCTTCACCTCAACTTCGAAGTTGGGGACCCTTCCCTCGTCGAGGTGCAGTCCGTATTCCGGGGTCAGACCCGTTATGGCCGAGGCAAGTGATGATATCCCGCCCTCCCGGTTGGTCCTTGCCCCCACGACCGAGTTTGCATAGATCACGGCATTGGACTCGCCCCATGCCACATGCTCTCCCAGGCGGATGGGGTGGACCGTTCCCGACAATTCGTAGGGGATGCATGAGCAGGTAGTGGTTATCCCCATCTGCGAGAAGAGCTCGATTATCCTTGACTGCTTGGAGGCAAAGAAAGGGCCTATCCCCATCATCTCCCACCTTGCAAGGTCCATCCCGGCTGGATTGAGAGATGACGGGACCCTTGCCTTGGCCCCTTTATCTATGAACTCCTCAAGGAGCTTCAGCAAGGCCTCCCCGGCCGTCAGATAGCTGACACCGGAGACATGAGCGGAGCCTATAGGTATCATCCGCTCTGCGTCCTCGAGGTCGCCAAGGTTGACCAGGACCTTCATGGCAAGGGCGACGGCCTCACCCGCTCCGCCCTCAAGGGCCAGCTCCTCCTCCCTTGTCAGCTCCATGGCCAGGCCATGTACCCTGTGTTGAAAAAACTTTCCAAGGGTACTGGGACCCGAGAACAACTAAGTGAAAAAATTATTTATATGAGGTAATGTTATGACGTAATACATCCTTAATACAAAGGTTTGGGATGCATGAGTGATCGGGGATGGCAGGGAAACCACAGACCGTATCCGCGCGCTTTTCAAGCGAACAGGTCGAGCTCCTAAACAAGTTGCAAGAAGAGCTGGCCATCTCAAAGACAGATGTATTACAGATGGCCCTTGAAGCCCTATCCAGAGGCAGGTCCACGGTTTCGGGCGGTACTGTGGCGGTCCCTATCTCGGCGGACACCATGAGGAGGGCCATGAGGCTCCATCACGATTACGGCCTCAAGCATTCGCTCGAGGCGCTCCTGTCGGATGCCCTTGACATAGGTGTCAGGGAGCTAAGGAGGACGCTAGAGGCCGACAGGAAAGGTGACCTCGACCTTGCACGGTCCGATATGGACGCAGGGCTCGTCGAGGTCCAGAGGGGAGCAGTTAAGGGTTGACGGTCCAGGGGCGGTAGGGATGCCCGCCCTCAGACGGTAGCGGACGACCGCAGAGATGCAGTAACAGGAAAGCGGTCCTTGACCTTTCCGGGCGAACGAAAAAAGGGGATGGCACGATGGATGGGAGAGACCTTACCGAGAAAGCAAGGAGCGACCTGCTCTACCTGGAGCAGCTGAACGTGTATGCTGAGAACACAAGGAACACGCCCGAGTACATCAGGGCAATGGCGATGTACACCCAGGCCCTCCACGTCATAGACGAGAGGTACGGGAACCTGGAGCCTATGATATACCGGTCCAAGTGAGGAATGCTTTCAATGAGGCCACTTGTTCGCTCCCGCGGCAGGGAGGGCAGACTGCTTGTCGTGGGGGTAGGCAGCGGGTCGAGCAGGACCATGGAACTGGTCCACACGGGTTCGACAGGACCCGTGGACACTCTGTTCGTCACCACGGACGAGTCGGACCTCCAGAGGGCACGCGCCGATGTTAAGTTCATGATAGGGCGGCGGCTCTGCGGCGGCAAAGGGGCCATGGGCATAACCGAACTGGGCGAGAGGTCGGCCGAGGATGCTAGGAGGGACCTTGAGCCCTATATGACCGGATACCCTCTGATGATCATAGTCTCTACCCTGGGTAAAGGGACTGGAAGCGGTGCCGCTCCGGTCCTGGCCTCTATAGGAGAGGGGCTTGGTGCCTTCGTTCTAAATTTCGCCATAATACCCTCGGCGACCCTTGAGCCCATGCCAAGGACCGTGGCGAACCATTCAAGGAACAAGATGCTGAAACGTGGGTTCAACCTCGTCACCATCGACCAGGACAGGTTCATGGAGATGAACGGTAGCCAGCCCTTCGCCCAGACGATGGCGTCCCTTGACGCACTGATATCATGGATAGTGATTTCGCTGGGGAACGTTGTCTTCGGCGAGTCCAGGAGATGCCTGACAGTATCCGACCTCCGAAGTGTGTTCCGAGAGGGGAACGAGGGGACCATCTTCATAGGCGGCAGCTATACCGGAGATCCGAAGCACGCCGCCAACGAGTTCGTCACCTGCGGACTGATGAAGAGGGACATTAGGACCGGAAAGGGCTTCATGCTCAATCTCGTCACCCCGATGGGCGTCAAGGACGCCCAGACCAAACCATTCATCGAGGCAGTCATGGACGAAGTGGACGGCAGGAACAAGACGGTCTTCGTCGGGAGCCTTGAGGACCCCCACCGCAAGGAGATAGTGGACCTCATAGGGATAATTACGGGCATGGAGGACGGGAGCGTACGGCTCTCTGACATAACCCAGAGAGCAAAGGCAGATAAGGGCCAGGTCCCCCAAACCATCCATGACCGCTGGGACATTCCCATGATCAGATGATCGACCTACCATCTCTTTTCAACATCTCCCTTCCAACGTCTATCAACGGTACGTATTCCTCCTGAGGGTAGGCAAGGACATCCGGGAGCTTTTCGAACAGGGCGACCTCGGTTATCTCTCCCTCCCTTCTGTCGCTGACCTTGGGCCCAATTATTCCGAAGAAGACCAGACCATCGCTAAGGTTCCGTGATAGGTGACCGACGGTGATGAGCTTGTGACCGGTCTCTTCCAGGAACTCCCTCTCGGCCGAAGAGAGGGGCGTTTCTCCAGGTTCCATCCTGCCCCCGGGCATCTCCCATCCTCCCCTCTTCTTTGACCTCACCATGAGGAAGCGACCGAGGTCCTCGGTGAACGCTATGCTGTAGGTCCACATCCTTTCACGCCTCGTAACCCAACGTCAGCATGACCACGGGCCTCAATGTTTCCTTTAGGCCGCATGCCTGCCTGACCTTTTCCTCATCGAAGGCGCCTATCCAGCAGGTGCCCAGTCCCAGCTCCGTTGCCTTCAACATTGAGAATGTGGCGGCAATGGTCGCATCCTGGACGCAGAAGAGGTCCCTGCCCCTGTCGCCGTATGGGGATATGGCCTCAAGGTCCGCGCAGAATATTATCACGAAGGGCGCCTGGGCAACGTATTCCTGACCGAAGGCAGCCTCTGAAAGCTCCTTTCTCTTAGATGCTGCCTTGATGAAAAAGAGCTTTCTTGCCTTGAGGTCGCCCGCAGATGGTGCCAGCTCCGCCGCTTTGAGGACCTTTTCTATGTCCTTGTCAGGTGGCAGGAAGTTGGTATAGGACCGGACGGAGCGCCGTTTGTTGAATATCGAATCAAGGTCGAGGCTCAATACTTCACCCCCGAGAGCTGACTTTTACCACCGATGATGACGGTATCCACTTGGTTCGTACCCATCTGATATACTACATGGTCGAACGACCCCTCCTTGAGCACTAATAAATCCGCGTCGAAGCCGGGGGCGAGCCGTCCCTTCCTATGGTCCAGGCCTATGGCCTTCGCGGCGTTCACGGTAGATGCTGCAAGGACCTGATGAGGCGTCATCCTCAGGCGGTAGCATGCAAGGGCCATGACGAACTGCATTGAGTGGCACATGCAGTTGGGATTGAGATCGGTCGCCAATGCGATCGGCAACCCTAGCTCCAGCATTCTTTTGACAGGGGGGGACCTCTCTTCGAAGAGGGAGAGTATGGTAGCGGGCAGAAGGACCGGGATTGTCCCTGAGGCTTTGAGGGCTAGGAGGTCCTTATCCGTGGACACGAGCAGGTGGTCGGCCGAAGCGGCGCTCAGCTCTGCCCCCAGGAGGGTCCCTCCGAGGTTCTCTATCTCGTCGGAATGTATCTTAATGCCGAACCCGGCATCTCTGGCAGCAGTAAGGAACCTTCGGGACTGATCTGGGGTAAAAACGCCCTTCTCGCAGAATATGTCCGCGAAATCGGCCAGGTCCTCTTCCCTGATGGTAGGGAGCAGGGATGTCATCAGTTCCAAGAAATCGTCGCTCCTGCCTTTGTACTCCGGTGGGACCGCATGGGGTCCCATGAAGGTAGAGACCCTTTCGACCGGGTGCTTGGATCCCCTGACGGCCCGGAGCAGGTCCAGCTCGCTCTCGGGGGTGAGGCCGTACCCGGATTTCACCTCTGCACAGGTGGTCCCATAGGTCATCATGATGTCAAGGTGATGGTCCAGTTCTTTGATGAGTGCGGGGACCCCCAAGGACCTTGTATCCCTCACGGTCCTGAGGATGCCTCCACCAGAGGCATGTATGTCCATATAGGAGGCGCCCTTGAGCTTCATTGTAAGTTCGTTCTCTCTGGTCCCGGCGAACACAGCATGGGTGTGCGGATCAACGAACCCCGGGACCACAGCCTTCCTTCCGCAGTCGATGCAGACAGCCTCTGGCGATAGGCTAGCAGCAGCCCAGACCTCTTTATCGTGACCGACATTGGTAATGGTCCGACCTGACGCGGTCAGTGCGGCCCCTTGGATGATGTTTGGGGTCTCCATACCAGCACCACCGACAGGTCCTGGAAAGCTGTAGAGCTTGCCTATATTGTGAAGGATGAGAGTGTCCTTGAGCCCCTTCATGGTAGCTGCCCCTATCGTTCCGTCTTGTAGGGGGATAGGTCATTTTGGGATTAAACAGTAATGGGAACGGTCCCTGAAACCGCCTAGGTCTTGGCCCTTGGGAACGTTAATTTGAAACTTGCACCCTGACCGGGGTCCCCTTCTATCCTATCCCCGACCTTGATATTACCACCGTACCTTGTCACCAGTTCTTTGACGAGCGAAAGCCCTATACCGCTGTAACCGCAGTTCTGTCCCTTCATGTGCCTGTCGAAGATCTTGGCCTTTTGCTCGTCCGGTATGCCATCACCATGATCGGATATCACTATGACAACCTCTCCAGGGGTCCCGCCAAGTGAAATGTCCACGATCACTGGGTCCTTGGTCTGGAACTTCACGGCATTGTGTAGAAGATAGAAGAAGACCTCCTCTATGACGGATTCGGTAGATACCAAGGCCTTTCCTGAGGACGGTTCGAAGGAGATATTCATCTCCTTGTTCTCGTAGAGCCCTCTGACCTCTTTTATGGACCTTATTATGAGCGGAACAAGGTCCAAAGGTTTGAACTCGTACTTCATTTCCTTCAACCTGGAAAGGAGCAGGACATTCCTTACGAGCTTGATGGTCCGCTGGCCGCTCCAGAACTAGGCCTCGGATCTATTTGGACATGTAAAGCCTCATTTGGAACGGTCTTTACTGCTCACTTTAGCTTGGCCAGTAAGAAGGCTTCGAGCCTGCTTGTTCTCCTAGTGGAATGATGTTATATTAAATTTGACCAATCAGATCAAGAAGGATGATGAGATCGGTCCAACGAGGGCTGTTCTTCAACCCTTGTACTGGTCGTACTTGAGGTCCTTCCCCCTGACGATGGCGGCTGGATAGCGCTTCTCGTTCTTCTCCATCTTCTTTCTGAAAGCCGTCGTGAGGTCCACACCCTCCCTGATGGAGAGGTCTAGAAGGAAGAAGAGGACGTCTGCTATCTCGTCGGCAAGGGCCTCCCTGTCCGGTTTGCGGTCCCAGAGGTACAGCTCCTGGAGCTCTGCGGCTTCTATCGATAGCGCCATTGCAACGTCCTTAGGGCGGTGAAACCTCTCCCAGTCCCTCTCCTTGATGAACGGGTCTATGAAGGCTTTCAATGCATCCATCGTCGTATCTGCATCGGATGTCATGACGACCTGTACCGATCAATGGTGGATAAAGGTTGATGGTGATCATCATACGAAAACCTTTTACGTCCATCGTCCATGGACCTCCAAGTGATACCATGACCCAGATTGAGGACGTAGTCATAAGGAAGATACTTGACAGCAGGGGAAATCCGACCGTCGAGGTCGAAGTATGGGCCGAGGACGGTTTTGGCATGTTCGGTGCTCCCAGCGGGGCCAGCACCGGGAAGTACGAGGTAACTGCCTTCCCCAAGGTAGGGGTGGACAAGGCAATATCGATCTTCAGGGAGGAGGTCGTACCCCAGATGGTGGGAATGGATGTCATCTTCCAGGAGGACATTGACGAGATGCTCCGCGAGACCGATGGGACCAAAGACCTCTCCAGGATAGGTGGCAACCTGATTGTTGCCGCATCCATAGCCAATTCCAAGGCAGCGGCCGATTCGTTAGGGATGCCATATTACAGGTACTTGGGCGGGCTTATGAGCTTGGAGCTCCCTTATCCGCTCAGCAACGTCCTTGGCGGAGGAAAGCATGCCATAGGCGGGACCGACATACAGGAGTTCCTTGTGGTCCCGCAGGGCGAGACCTTCGTTGATTCCGTTTTTGCTGCTTCCGCTGTCCATAAGAGGGTGGGTGCTCTCTTGAAGAAGAAATTCCCGAATGCAGCGTTGGGGAGGGGGGACGAAGGGGCATGGGTCGCAAAGCTCGGTAATGTTGAGGCCCTAGAACTCGTCTCCAAGGCATGTCAAGAGGTCTCCGACGAGGTGAAGTTCCCGGTCCAGCCCAGCATGGACGTTGCTGCATCCTCCTTCTTCGAGAAGGGGAAGTACAAGTACTCGGACAGGACCCTTGACAGAGAGGGTCAAGTGGCCTTCATGGCAGAGCTCCATGATAAGTTCGGCCTCTTCATAGTAGAGGACCCCTTCGATGAGGAGGATTACGAAGGGTTCGCCATGCTCACCGATCAGATAGGGGACGATTGTCTGATAGTCGGGGACGACCTGTTCGTTACGAACGAGGAAAGGCTCGACAAGGGAATAGAGATGGGGGCATGCAATGCCGTACTCATCAAACCCAATCAGATAGGCACGCTCACCTCCACCATAGACACCGTAAAGCTGGCACAGGAGGCTGGTTACCAGACGGTCCTGTCCCATCGCTCGGGAGAGACCGAGGACCCTTCGATAGCTCATCTGGCCGTCGCCTTCCGCTCGATCTGCATAAAGACCGGAGCGGTGTCGGGAGAGAGAACGGCAAAGCTCAACGAGCTAATAAGGATCGAAGAGGACATCTGAAATATCAATGTACGATGCATCACACGCTAGAAACCCTTTTTAGCGGCAATGAGCTTGACCCGGTGGCGAAACAAGATGAAGCTACTATGCGGCTCGTCCAATCCGGCCCTCTCGGCGAAGCTCGCTTCTGCTCTGGGATGCCCCATTCTGCCTACCGAGATAAAGCGGTTCCCCGATGGTGAGCTCTATACTAGGCTATTGGAACCGGTCAAAGGAGAGGACCTGATCATAGTCCAATCCACATATCCCGACAACAACGCCATCGAGATGCTGGTCCTCTCCTCCCTGGCAAGGGACCAGGGGGCGGCAAGGATAATTGGGGTCGTTCCCTACTTCGGATATGCCAGACAGGACCGCATCTTCAAGGAGGGTGAGTCCTTCACTGCAAGGACGATGCTCAGACATCTGGAGCTCGCTTTGGACCACATCATCTGTGTGAACCTCCACAAGGAGGCGACCCTCAAGGAGCTTTCAAGGCCTGGCTCAGGCACTAACGTATCCGTGATGGGGGAGATAGGCGCTTACCTGAGGACCAAGGGGACCGACATGGTCCTTTCCCCCGACAAGGGTGCCATAGCCTATGCAAGGGAGGCTGCCGTGACAGCAGAGTGCCCCTACGATAATCTCGAGAAGACCAGGCTCGACGGCATGAGCGTTGTGATGACGCCAAAGGACCTTGATGTAAGAGGGAAGAAGGTCGCTATAGTCGATGATATAATCGCCACGGGCGGGACCATAGTCAAGGCACAAGAGATGCTTAGGGCCCAGGGAGCATCGAAGGTCATGGCCTGTTGCGCCCATGGTCTCTTCACCTCTGGCGGTCTAGACAGGCTCAGACCTGTTCTTGACGGGATATACTCGAGCGATACGATCGAGGGACCGACCAATGGCTGCTCAGCCGCTGGTCCGATAGCCAAGACGATAAGGGATGTGGTCCTTTGAAGGTGAGGAAGAGCGACCTTGACGTTCAGGGCAGGCCTCTTGAGGAGAGCTACATCCTGAGCCGTGTCGGCATCAGGGGGGTCAAACGCCCCATCACCATAATGAGGCCGGGGAAGGCAGTTGCCCTCTCACCCACAATAGATGTCTCGGTGGACCTACCAGCCGAACAGAAGGGCTCCCACATGTCCCGGCACATGGAGGTCCTCAAAGAGGCAATAGATTCGGCCCTCAAGGAGGAGAACGACTCCCTGGAGCGGTTCGTTGAGAGGACCGCCTTCTCACTTCTCCGTTCGCATGATTATGCAATGTATGCCGATGTCAGGCTATCGACGGACTACTTCCTTGAGAGGACCTCACCGGATGAGCGCAAGGTCATGGAGAACTACAAGCTCTTCGCGGAGGCCAAGCTCATCCGGGGGAGCAAAAAGGCCTACAGGTCCATAGGTGTTGAGGTATCTGGCATGTCCGCCTGCCCCTGCGCCATGGAGAACGTGAGGGAGCTCATCCGGGAGGAGCTTGCGGAGAAAGGAGCGTCCGTCTCGGAGCTTGCCCTACTGGACCTGGTTCCTGCCCCCACGCACAATCAGAAGAACGTCGTACAGCTGGAGATAGGGTCGGAGAACGACCTTAATGTGGATGCGGACGACCTGATATCACTGGTAGAATCCCAGTTCTCCGCCCCTACCTATGAGATGCTCAAGAGGAGTGGCGAGGCAAAGCTGGTCCTTGAGGCTCACAGGAACCCCAAGTTCGTCGAGGACATCGTCCGGGACATGATCCATGCGTTCCTTGAAAAGTACAGGGGGCTGCCTGACGAGGCGATGCTCCACGTGAGCTCGGTCTCTCTGGAGTCCATACACAAGCACGAGGCCTTCGCCGAGAGGACAGCTACCCTGGGGGAGCTCAGGGAGGGTACTCGCTACAAAAGGAAGGCCGGTTCCAAAACAATTATACGTAC
This sequence comes from uncultured Thermoplasmatales archaeon, assembly GCA_964563055.1. Lineage (GTDB taxonomy): Archaea > Thermoplasmatota > Penumbrarchaeia > Penumbrarchaeales > Penumbrarchaeaceae > JALOTP01. The sequence goes on from CAZLVP010000020.1 coordinate 21,259, forward strand.
CGAGAAGCCTTAAGGGGCCGGTCGATGGAAATGAAGAAGATACTGGTCCCCACGTCAGGATACATACCCGCAAAGGAAAGGGGCGATGCCATCATCGATGTGGCAAAGAGGTTGGGGGCCGATGTCATAGTGGTCCACATCAGGGACCCCAAGCACATATCACCCACGACCAAGGAATCGGAAGGTTGGGCGGCCCTCAAGCTCTTTGAGGAGAAAGGTATGAAGGCAGGGGTCAAAGTGAGCTCCTATTTCGCAACGGGCGAGCTCCTTCCGACCCTTAAAAGGTTCTCTGAGGAGCATAGACCGGATATGATACTTGTCGGGGCCTCCACGGACAGGTCAATAGCCCAGTGGGTGACCTTCGAACTGATATGCGACTGCGAAGTACCTGTGCTCGTCATGCCCCAGGATATGAGCCACCTGATATGATCCCTCCGTGACCGACACGTTCGCCTACCCCCCTGGCACGGCCATTATTACTATGAAGGTCTGGACCTTCTATCATTCAGTTCCATTGGTCCAGGGGGAGGTCCTAAGGGAGGACGGGCTTTGACCGGATGCGATATCGAGCTCAGAAGGATGGCGCGGGGGGATAGTGCTGCTTCGCTCGTGCGGGAACTGTTCACAGACCGTAGAGGTCTGGATGCCAGTGTACTTTTGGTGCTGCCAGACGAAAGGCTTTGCAGGGAGGTGAGGGGGCGTCTGGCAAGGGAAGGGGGGGGCGTGACGACGTGGGTCGTCACACCATGGGGCCTGGCCCGTGAGCTCTATACGAGAATGGGGCTCCCTGCCCCGGTCCTGGACAGAAAGGCCCGGCATGTCCTGTTGCGCAAGGTCATGGAAATGATGGGGAGGACACAGCTATCGCTCGATGAGGGCCCTAGACCGGGAATGGTCCGGCACATATCGGTGGCGTTGGAGGATCTCATCCTCCACGGAGCGGGGCCAGATCAGGTAAAAGATGCCGCAAGGTCGGAAAGGGCTAAGGCACTGTCAGAGGTCCATACCGAATACATCGCTGGATTGAGGGAGCTCGGGCTCGTCGATACGGCTGAGGTCCCTGGCATTGTCCTTGCAGAATTGAAGGATGGCAAAGCTCTGCCACGATGGGACGCCGCCGGTTTTTATATGGTCGGCGAGCGGCCGAAACTGTTCAACGACCTCTTCGCTCACATCATCTCATCGGTCCCTTGCACCGTGATAGTGGAACCCGTGTTCGGGAGCGGACCTTCGTTCATCCCATCAGGGTCGGTTGTACGGGGCGTCGAAGCCAAGGAGCTTTCAGGTCTCAAGGTCCCACCGCCCGGTTCCAAGGAGAGGGGCGTCGTCAGATCGAGGGTCCCTGTAGAGGGCATCACCGGACAGGACTGGAGCGAAGAGCTCAGAAGGGCCATAAGGATGATCAAGAGGACCCTGCTGGAAAAAGGTATAAGTCCCTCCAGGATAGGTATGATGCTGCCATCGGAGAGGAAGACCGACCCATGGACCTATTCGGTCCTCAAGGAGTTCGGGGTCCCATTTGACCAAGGCAGCAGGTACAAGGTCCTGGACGTCCCGGTCGTTAGAGGGCTCCTTGACCTGTTAAGGTCCGCCGAAGAGGGCTTTCCAAGGGATATCATGCTCCCCGCCCTCTCCCTTCCACATTACGGTCTGAAGGATGATGAAGGGAAGACCTTCTCGACCGCTGACCTTGAGCAGGTGACAAGGGAGGCCTATGTGCTAGGTGGTGGCCTGGACCCAGTATCCTCATGGACCGGCCCGATATCCCAGCTCGTCAAGGACGAGAGCAAGGGGGAGAGGCTCAGACAGACAGCGGCAAGGGCCCTTGGGCCCATGGAGAGGTTGCTCAGGTCCATCTATGACCTCAACAGGTCAAAAAGGACCGTTGAGGAGCACCTTGAGGGGATGCTAAATGTCTGGGAAGGACTGGGTGCATTGAGGCTCGACCAGGAAGATGACGGCTCAGGGCCGATGGACGGGGACCGTTTGGCGTCCAAGGCCTTTTCAAAGCTCATGGAGGCCGTATCCTCGGTAAGGAACTATGCGGTCCTTACGGGTATGGGAAGTACCAGGCTCAAGGATGTCCTGGAGCTCTTAGGGTCCGAGCTCTCCACGAGCTGGATAGAGGAGGGTGAGGGTCAGGGAGGCATAGGGGTCCTTTCCTATGATGAAGGCAATGGAATGGCCTTCGAACACCTGTTCGTCCTAGGCTTGAACGAAGGTGCCATGCCGCCGAAGGAAGGCAGCTTCTCTCTGATATCGGACCAGGAAAGGAGGGACCTGGGCCTCCCACCGGTCACGAACAGGAGGTCGGACCTAGAAAGGTTCTGCCTGGCCATCTCATCGGCGGAGCACCCTGTCCTGACCTTGCATCGGACCGAGGGAGGCAGTCCATGTCTTCCATCGCCCTTCATAGAAGCATTGGACCTAGTACCTCTTGCTGATGACGGAATTCCCATGTCCGACCTGGAGGTGCAGAGGAGGTTCTCGGAGCTCAAGGACCCGCTGGCGATCGCCCTGATGAGGCCAGATGACCCAACAGACCCAAGGCTCCTGGACGCTGGGCCGCTCCTATCATGTTTGGACAAGGTGACGGAGCATCACATAAGGTCATCATCGGAGGGCCGAACTAGGGACATGGTCCTGGCATCTGCTGGCCTGACGGGCGTAATAGAGGACCCCGTGCTGTTGAAGGAGATGAGCGAACACTTCGGCCCTAGGCATATCTGGTCGGCCTCCAGGCTCGAGAGGATGAGGACATGTCCCTATTCGTTCCTGGTCCGATATGTGATGGGGGTGCAGGAGCTGGACGAGCTCAGGCCAGAGGTAGGCCCTGAAAAGCTCGGGACCATCTTCCACGCTGCGGCGGAATCGTTCTATTCGGGGTGGAAGGGCACGACCCCTGGAAGGGTCCTTCCAATGGAGATGGCCGACGCGGAGGCGGCCATGGGCAAGACCGTACTCTCAATAATGTCTGGCTACAGCTATTCTGGACCCTACTGGGATGCGGTGAAGGAGAGGCTCCTTGGGGACGGAAGGAGGCCCGGTATGGTCCGGGGGTTCATAGAGAGCGAGGCCTTCTACAAAGGGTCCTTCGGGGTGTCCATGACCGAGCTCAAGTTCGGTATGCCCGAAGATGTCGGAGGTCATCTGGAAGTAAGGTTGGGCGACCCTGGTGACCTGGACGGGACGGCATCCTTCCTCTTCAGAGGGTCCATAGACAGGGTCGATACGATCGACCTGTTAGGGTCCAAAGGCTTCTTCATCTGGGATTACAAGACCGGTTCCATCAAGGAGGACAGCAAGAGCCTGCAGCTTCCTTTGTACCTGTTTGCCGCATCAAGGCTCCTGAAGTACCACTCACCTGCTGGAGGAGGTTATTATCACATCCGGAGGCCAGGTGACATCCAGCGGCAGACCGTTCTCGGGGCCGAGCTATGGGATGCGAGGGAGCCCACCAGTGTGATGATGGAAGCAGCAGGCAGGTCATCGTTGTCAAGGATGAAGGATGCCCTGGATACCGCCCTTGATCTGATATCATCGGCAAGGAACGGCTCCTTCCCGCCCAAGGAGAGATGCACTGACAGGTACTGTCGTTTCAGCGATGTCTGCAGGAGGGGGGACATCTGATGGAGCTCACTCCGAAGCAGAAGGATGCGCTCGTGACATCTTTAGATGTCAGCGTCAATGCAGGTGCCGGGTCGGGCAAGACCAAGGTGCTCGTAGAGCGATATCTTAAGGCCCTGGATGAGGACCCAAGGCTTACCCCCGGCTCCATCCTTGCGCTCACCTTCACCGACAAGGCGGCCTCCGAGATGAGGGCCCGGGTCAGGAAGGGGATAAGGGAGCGGGCCGATTCCGAGGGTGGGAGATGGGAGGAGATGCTCACCGAGCTCGAGGGCTCCGACATCTCCACCATCCATTCGTTCTGCATGAGGCTGCTCCGTGAGGACCCCGTACCCCTGGGACTCGATCCCGATATGGGGGTTGTCACCGATATGGGGGCGGAGGAGCTCCTGACGGAGACCATTTCCGACCTTCTCCTCAAGGACGGTCCGACCTCCAGCCCGCTCAAGCGTCTGATGATGGATATGAACCACGCCAGGTTCGAGGATGCCATAAGGTCGCTCCTGAAGGATAGGGGCCGCCTCGTGGAGGATATCACTGGAAGAACGTTCATCGATCGCTCCCGGGAACTCCTCATCAAGCTCCACACCGAGGCCATGGAAAAGGCCCGTAATGAGATCGATGGCATAGTTCCCTCCTTGAAGAGGCTGTCCACGGCCAGATATCGCCCGAGCAAGAGCGATAGGATGGTCCCGGTATTGGAGGCCTTGAGACCCGTTCTTGAACCGTTCAAGGCTCCGGGTACCAATCTGGTCCCGACACAGGTAGAACGGACCATGGAAGGACTTTTCATGGCATCCGATGTCCTACTGACCAAGGACGGGTCCCCCAGGGCTTTCACCGGTACAGGGAGCTCACATGCTTGGGGGGACGACCTGTTACCAGTGAGGCAGGCAATGATATCTATCGCCACTTATGTCCATGACAATGCTACGGCCCTCAGGTTCGCAGGGGGCGAAAGGCTGTTCGAGAGGGCCCTGGAGCGCCATGACGACCTGATGACGGTCCTTTCGAAGGTCATAGAAGAGCTGTCAAGGCGCAAGAGGGAGAGGAACCTTGTCGATTTCGATGACCAGATAGCCATGGCACTGAGGATGATGGAGGGGAACTTGAACGGTGTGACGGACAGGTTACGAAAGAGGTACCGGCACATAATGGTGGACGAGTTCCAGGACACCGATCCGAGGCAATGGAGGATGGTCTCGCTCCTTTGGGACGGTGGAAGGTGGGGCAGGCTCTTCATCGTCGGCGACCCGAAGCAGTCCATCTATGGTTTCAGGTCGGCCGATGTGAGGCTCTTCAACAAGGCCAGGGAGGCCATCTCGGCGGGGCCATGCGGGAAGGACGTTATCCTTGATAGGAACTTCAGGTCCCGCCGGGAGCTTATGGGGTTCGTCAATTCGCTCTTCGAGCGAGTGTTCCCCTCCGGGGGCGGCCCAGGTGAATGGGGGGCCGCCTATGACCCTCTCGACCCGGAAAGGGGGACAGGAGGGAGCATCACGGTCGTAGGGGTCATAGGGACGAAGGATGCCGAGGCCAGGGAGGGTGCGTTCGCCGTCGAGGCCATAAGGAGGGCGGTAGGGAAGGAGATGGTGGAGGAAGAGGACGGCAAGCTGAGGCCCATGCGCTATTCGGACATAGCCATCCTTCTGCCCTACAGGACCAGGTCAAAGGCCTATGAGGAAGCGCTCAGGTCCTCGTCCATACCATATCAGATCAGCAAGGGGAAGGGGTTCTTCGACAGGCAGGAGGTCAAGGACGTCCTTGAGCTGGCCACTTTCCTGACGAATCCCAACGATGGCGTAGCCCTGCTATCTGTGCTGAAGGGCCCCTTCTTCTCCCTTGGGGATGAAGAGCTCATCAGGATCGCACTGAGCAGGGGGCAGACGCTCCTTGAAAGGCTCAAGAGCTCTGGCCATGACGAGGTCGTCGCAAGTCTTGAAGAGTGCATGGCATCTGTCCGGTCCTATCCTCACGTCCAGGCGCTTGAGATGGTCCTCAGGAGGGTAGGCGCCTTCGCCCTTTCGGGAGGGAGGCGAGGGCATAGGAACCTAGACAGGCTGCTAGAATGGGCCTCCGCCCAGAGGACGGCGGAAGGATGGTGCGGGCTTGTAAGGACCCTCAGGGCGGCCGTCGAGGACCCGCCCATGGAAGGGGAGCCGTCCTCCAATCCGGAGAGCGATGCGGTCTCCGTTCTCACGGTCCATGCAGCGAAAGGGCTCGAGTGGCCCATGGTCATGGTGCTAGGGCTCCACCATGAGCCCAACACCGATCGCGATGACCACATCCTTGACCCGGACAGAGGTCTGGGCATAAAGGTCATGGACGATAGGGTGGGGAAGTTCGTAAGGACTTCCGCCTACGAGCATCTGATGGGCATCCACGAGGAGAGGATGGCCCAGGAGAGGAAGAGGGTCCTCTATGTCGCATGCACTAGGGCCAGGGACCATCTGGTGCTCAGCGGTGTGACCTCTAGCGGTATGGACGGTTCCAAGGGCCCCACGGGTTCCATGGCCCTTCTCATGGACGGGTTGGGAATAGGGGAAGAGGCCTTCAATTCAGGGCACCTTCTGGTGGGGGATGTCGATGTAGGTCTCGTACCCATAGGTCCAAATGAGGTCCGTTCCCTGGAGGAAGTGGGGGTTGCTTCCGACCAGGCCGCAAGGGCCGTTTCGGGAGAGGACCCGTTCAGGTTCCTGACCATTGTAGGTCCGGACCCCTTGACGAGATTGCTCAATCCCACATCAAGGGAGGTCCTTGATGAGATAATGGCCGAAATGGGGTGGGTGGAGGACCGGACGACCACTGGTCCAAGGGAAAGGATGCCGTTGGGCAAACCCTCACCAAGGACCATGGGAGAGATGGTCCACTCCGTCATGATGGGCGCACCTGCTGAGAGGGTCGCCAAGGAGCATGGATATCCCGATGCCTTAGGTCCTTTGAAGGAAAAGGTGAGGTCCTTAAGGGCCCATCTTACGGAAAAGCGCATAGTAAGGGAATGGAGTGAGCTCGAGGTCTGCGCCAGCGTTCTGGTCGGGAAGCTCGGGAATGTGAGGCTCATGGGAAGGATGGACCTTGTCCTGCTCCTTGAGGACGGTTCCTACCTGGTAATCGATTTCAAGACAGGTCGGGACAGGCCCGAGTACAAGGCCCAGCTAGAGGTCTACAAGAGGATGCTCTCGACCCTGGTCGATGCCAGGGTCGAGGTGGAAGTGCTCGCGGCCTAGGTCCTCTCACCATCAGGGCGGTACCGGCAGGAACCTCTCACCACAGCTCGGGCAGGCAGCATGACCGCCGGATACTTCCGACCCGCATTTCGAACAGGCCAAGACCTCCTCGAACATGGCCCCGCAGCCAGGGCATCTCATCTCCCCGGAGGCCATACCAGTACCGCACTCGGGGCATGGCTCCGTGAGCTCTTCATCATCCGGTCCAATATCATCATCCTCAGCTTCATCAAGGTCCTCGTCCAGGTCATCCTCGGGAAGCTCTGCACTATCCGTGATACTTTCATCGGACCGCTCTTCTATCGGTCCCTTTGCCTCGTGTACATCTCCTTCCCCGGTCGCTACCTGTTCCGATCCCTCCTTGGAGCGCTCCTTCCTTGTCAGTAGCATGATGAGGAGGGCGATCACCGCAAGTATGACGGCAGCCACTACGATGACCTCCCATGGGAAACCCTTCTCCTCCTCTTCGACCCTGACGACCACCGTATCGGTGGATTCAAGGTCGCCATCACTTGCGTGCAAGGTGAAAGTGTAAGTACCAGGGGGGAGGTCGAAGACCTTGACCAAGGACCCGTCGGCCCTCCATGAAGCGGCCTTGTTCCTTGTCCACCAGAATATGACCTTGTCACCGTCGGGGTCGTTGGCCATACCAGTAAGAGTGAATGCCCCTCCCTCCTTGACCTTTTCCAGGTCCGATGCTGCTTTGGTTATGACCGGGGCCCTGTTGGCGATAGAAGTTATGTTCTGATGGACGATCCTGGTATTGCCAGCAGGGTCCTTGATGATGACCGTCACGGTATGGTTGCCCGGAGCAAGGTAGGCTAATGTGATGGAGCTACCGGAAGCGGTCCAATCAGGGTCAGTTGATATGGTCCAGGAATAGCTCAGTTCCTTTCCCTCGGGGTCCGATGCCTGGACGGTCAGCGTTACCGGTCCCTTTTCACCTACCGTCAGGTCCCGTATGGTCCCCATTATCACCGGACACTTGTCATGGATGCGAGGCAGAATGTCCTCTTCGTTCAGGATCAGGTCCCCGTCCATGTCCGGGTCGAGCTCGTTCAAAATATTGTCGGAGTCCAAGTCCAGGTCGAGCACTGTCGAGAAGGAGGACGGTTCCGTTTCCTTGTAGTTCTCGACCAACCTATCGATGGTGGGGGCATTGCCCGTAATATCCGTGAAGCTCAGGAGTGTCATATCGAACGAGAAGGTGCCTTCAAGCCCCTCCTTCATCGCCCTGACCAGCGGTTTGACCACCGCTCCGCTGGGTGCAACAAGCAGTGCAACGGAGTCCCCTTCCGACGTCCTGAACCTGTAACCTCTATCCGAGGTGGAGAACCGTTCGGACCTTGTCTCAGGAGCGAAAAGGTGGTTGGCCCCGTACATCACCTCCAGCTCGCAGTCGGGGGCGTCACTGAGCACCATGAGCAGGTAACTGGTGCCGTTGCCTGCGACCGCATAAGGGAAAGGATAGGGCCCTATGAGAGTCCTGGGTGAGCCTGGTTGCTCGGTTGTGAGGTCAGCGACCTCCAGTGATATACCGCTCGCCCCCATCATCAATCCGGGGGAGGTCGGGGCATCGAACAGGACAGAGATGTCCATAGACTCGCTCTCGTTGTCGACCATGTCCAGGGCATCGTCTATATTGCCTGCGACATCGTACTGGGAGCTTCCTCCGGAGACCCTGCCAGGCAGGTCATCCCTGGCGGTGAACCTGATCGCGTCCTGGGCGATCATGGTCCGGTCCCACTCATGCGGGATGGTGGGTTCGGACCAGGAGTGGCTCCCGGATATGATCTTTGACCCGGGGATGGTGACGAAGATGGAATCTATGTCGTTGTCGGGATCATGGTTCTCCACCTTGAAGGTGAGCTCAGCTCGCCTCCCCGCCCCTAGGATCAGAATGCCTTCTGGGAGGGTAGGGTCGGTAATTGCTCCCTGGGTCCCGGACAGGTCCGAGATGACCTCCCCCCTGGAGATGTGACTTCCGAAACCTCCATGGGACCGGTCCAGGAGCATGATGGCCCCGAACGAACCGATCAGGATGACGAGCGCAAATCCGATGACGACCTTTTCACTTAGAATACCCATGATATTACTCCAAGGACCTGTTTGGGACCGATACTAGGTCGGTGACCAGATATATCCTTTTCTGATCGTTTCAACGGAATATGGAAATAGGTCCTGGCCTTATTATTTTTTCATAATATCTGATAATTGTATGGTTAAATTAAAATATACATATCGACCGTGAACAAACCAGGTGATCCTATGGTAAAGAAGTTCGAAGCCAAGGTCATATACCTAAGCGTCGGGGATGCGAAGAAGAGCGCCACGGGAAAGATCGAACCTACCCAGAACTACATAAACGTAGAGCTCAAACCCTCCAAGAGGAGGTCCAAGTTCGATACCATTCTCATCCCATGGAGCCGGGTCGTCAAGGTCATCGTTTACTGATCTCTCGCTGCGGTAATGCGGATAAGGCTTTGTCCACCCCTTTATTGGCACCGTCGAAATAGAGGCGTTCCGGGATCAGAGGCCTTCTCAATGACCTCCTTGTCCTGTCTGTAAGTTCCCCCTTTGCTGCGAGCTCCATCCCCGCCCTTCTCATGGCCGACAGGTAACGCGTTCTGAACGGAGCGGCCAGTGCTGACCGCATGGTCAGCATTCCTCCCCCACCAAGATAGATCTCCTCAATGACCTCCGTATGCAGGTTCCTGGCCACCCTCCTGAAGTGGTGGGAGACGACCTGGAAGTGGCTCCGCTCGGGGAAACCGCAGTTCGATATGATGACCAAACGTGGGTAGTTATCATAGCGCTTGACATGCCTTGATTCCCCTTCAGGGTCCCTCTCGAAGTGGGGATCGAGGACCGGTATGAGCCTGTCCATGAAATCCTTAATCAGACCGGGGACATCGTCCACATAGAGCGGGAATGCCATTATCACCAGGTCGGCCGAGATGAACTCCTTGGTAAGGGCCAGCATATCATCCCTAATGACGCATTTGCCTGGGGTCATGAACCAGCAACCGAAGCATCCTTTACAGTGTGATATCCTCTTCTCTGAAAGCACATGATGGACCACCTCAGCGTTCTTCACAGAGGCCCCCTCAAGGAACGCCTCGACCAGTTGATATGTGGCAGAGCCACGTCCTTTCGGGCTACCATTGAACGCCGCTATCCTCATGGATACCAGTTCCTCATGGACATCATTGGATTTACCTTTATCCGCCTATGATCGATACATCTCAGGGATTACCCAAATGACATGAATTATAACAACATTTTTTTATATATTCACATAGGATGGCCTTGTTCATGGTTGCTCAAAGGACATTGGCGATATGGACGTTGACCATCTCATTGCTACTGACAGGGGTGGCCATAGGCATTGCCCAGGTCGCCCTTGCTGATGAACCCCCCTCAAGGGATATCACTGGTAAGACCGCAGTGTCCGGTGGTCTTCTCCAGAGCGGTTCCTTCACTACCGTTGAGGTTTGGGACCACGACAAGGACGGGAAGGACGAGATGTACCTGGGCGGTGCGGGAAGGTCGAACCCGAAGACCCAGGGCATACTGGCATACGAATTCAACAATGCAACAAAGACCTGGGCCTCCTACGGTTCAGGGTTACCTACGACAGGTTACTACGGGGCATTAGGCCTCGGTGACGTGAACAAGGACGGTTACATGGACATAGCCGCACCCGTTCCGACCATGTGGTATTCGGTCTCTACCAACGCCGTTTACGTCTATACCAGCAATTCGGCAGGGGCCTTCTCTTTGGCCCACACGTTCTCTCCTGGGAAATCCACTAATGAGGCTGAGATAGTTGACATAGATGCCGATGGGAACATGGACATCGCATGGACATATTACGGGGGCTTGACCGTCCAGTTCGGCTCTGGTAGCGCGACCTCATGGACCGAATCGAGCCCGACCGCAACGGGGAACGAGCTTGACGGTCTCGGGATAGGGGACCTCAACAGGGACGGGAAGCTCGACATAGTGAGCACACCATATAGCAACGGTGCGGTCCGGCTCTATGTCCAGGGTTCGTCCAGGTCATGGACCGAGGTGACCTTCAAATCGGTCAATGTTGGCTTCGGCATCAAGATAGCCGACCTCAACAACGACGGGAAGAACGATGTGGTCTATGGGACCCGTTCCAACGGTATCAAGGTCTGGACAGGGGACGGGGCGAGCACTGTCGGTGGGACATCCTTCACCTGGACCGATAACTCATCTGGGCTCCCCAGCACCGGGGGTGATTGGTCCCAGTTAGAGCTCGGCGACGTGAACGAGGACGGTAAGCTCGATATAATCGTCTCATCCAACGGACAGAACAGGACAAGGATATACCTGAACAATCAACCCAACAGCTGGACCGAGCTCTTTTCAGCGTCCGCTGAGGGGCTTTACATCGGAGGAAGTGCTTACGGGGGGAATTT
>CAZLVP010000020.1:32660-43544 GCA_964563055.1 uncultured Thermoplasmatales archaeon
GTCGGGACCTACAACATATCGCTTGCCGTCAAGGATTCCAAGGACAAATGGAGCGCGCCTGGTGCAGAGGACTGGGTCATTGTCAAGGCCCTAAAGCCCAATGATGGCCCGGTAGCGAACGCAGGCCCGGACCAGAGCAGCTACAAGGGTAATATGGTCCAGATGGACGGTTCCGGCAGCTTTGACCCTGACGGCACCATAACCACCTGGGAATGGGTCTGCACAACCTTCAACGTGGCCTTCTCCAATCCGAACAGTGGTAGACCATCGTTCATAGCGACCCAACTTGGTGAGCATACGATCACCCTGAGGGTGAGGGACAACAATCTGTCCTGGTCACCGGTGGATACGGTGTTGGTGAACATAAGGGACCTAGGGCAGGACCTTCCGCCTATAGCCAATGCAGGGACCGATATCATGGTCACCCTGGGGGACACCGTTACATTGGACGGTTCAGGCTCCTTTGACCCTGACGGGTCCATCGTTACATGGGAGTGGACATCACTATCCCATCCTTCTCTCGTGCTCTCTTCCCCGAACAGCTCCTCCCCATCGTTCGTCCCTGACGAGGCGTCGACCTATGTCATAAGCCTTAGGGTCAGGGATACCAACGGAACGTGGTCAGCTCCCGACGACGTCGTCGTTATCGTCGAGACACCGTACTTCAACGATAGGCCCATAGCCGATGCCGGGGCGGACCTTGACGTCAAGGTAGGGGACAAGGCAACGCTCGACGGTAGGTCATCAAGCGATCCGAACGGTCAGGTAACGGGATACAACTGGACATGCACCTCCCATACCGTGACGCTCCAGGAAGCAAGGACCGCAAGGCCTTACTTCGTCCCATCAGCTGTCGGGAACTACATATTCGAGCTCAGGGTCATGGATGATGAGAACGCCTGGTCAGGTCCGGACACGGTGATGGTCAAGGTGACCTCCAGACCGGTCACCATATTCGATGCCACGATAGGTCCTTTCCGCTACAACGATTCCACGCCCCTGGTCGGTGCTATCGTCACAATAGCGATGGGCCCAGCATCAAGGACGGCGACCGTGGGCACATCAGGGACAGTTTCTTTCACAGCTTTGGCCATAGGGACCTATTCGGTAGATGTAGTCCTGAACGGGACGAAGGTGATATCAGGGAAGAGGTTCGTGCTGGGCGCGGATGGTAAGGTAAGCTATCCGGACGGTTCGTTCCCGGCTGTCATCAAAGAGGTGGTGCCTCCGGTCGATGACGATGATGAGCCACCCGTTGACGATGATGAAGGTCTTCCCACCGCTGGCATCATAATAGGAGCGGTCCTGGTACTGCTCGTGATCATCATCATCGGTGTCATAGCGGTCTTAGTGGTGATCTCACGCAGGAAGGGTGCTGAGGAGGGGGCAGCGGGGAAGGATAGAGGCCCCAAGGATTGCCCGAATTGCAAAAGGCCCATGCAGTTCAAAAATGATTTTAATAGGTACTATTGTTCTTCATGCAAGGGGTACCGCTGAATGGACCGCCGCTCCATCCATGACAGTAGCAGGCCGGGTATCAGATGGCTGTCGGACACATTTCCGCATTTCCTGACCCTGGCCCTTGGGACCGTCGTGATGGGTCTGTGCATATGGTGGCTAGCCCCCATCTACCTGTTAATCTCCCTACTGGGCCTCCTATGGTTCCTGACCCATATCTGTCCCTACTGCGGAGCATATGGCTCTCGGGCCTGCCCCAGCGGTTACGGTCTGATATCGGCAAGGTTGGTCGGGAGGAAGAGGGGAGACTTCAGGAAGGCCTTCCTCAGGAACATCTGGTCGGTGGCGATAGAGTGGTTCATACCATTGATAGTGGCCATTGTCTTCCTGGTCCTATCCTTCGACCTTCTGCTGTTGGTGGTGCTGGCCCTCTTCGTGCTGGTATCTTTCGTCGTCCTGCCCCTTACGACCAGGAAGAAAGGATGCAGCCACTGCCCTCAGAGGAAGGATTGCCCATGGCAGGGGAAGTGAGGGGATCAGTCCTTCATGCTTGATTGGTAAAGCATGTAGGCCATGATGCCCATCGCCGTTGCTGTCTCAAGCGATATATTGGCACCGGTGAGCTCTAAATGGTGAGGGACCGACCGCAGCAATGATGGGGGAAGCCCCCTCTTTCCTAGTCCCATTATCAGGCATACCCTGCCCGTTGGGTGGGACCGGGCCGTCATGACGACCCCATCCATATCCAAGGCTTTGACACGGTCGGGATGAGGGGTCGTGGCCACGGGGAGGCCCAGGTCCTTCCATACAGAGGGCGGTACGTCCTTACTGCTGGGAACCAGGCCGATCCTGCCTTTGTCCGCGAGCATCCTGATGTACTTGCCCTCCTCCCCCACGGATGTCTCGTTGACGGAGAGGTCAGCGAGCCTTTTCAGGTCATTGGTCGGGAAACCGATGAGGGCAAGGTCCAAGGAGAAGGCCCAGCAGAGAGGTGCTGCTCTTGCAAGGGCCCTGAAGTGGACGGGACCGAGCCTTCCCTCGTAGGTATCGCATAAGGCCAGGATGTGGTTCTTCTTCCCCCCACTGGTGGGAGCGATCTCACGTGGAGCAGGTCCATGTTCTGTCCCCTTTTCAAGGCCGAGGATCCTTTTCACCTTGCGAGAGGCCACATCGTCGCTACCGGCCAGTTCCAGGGCTTTCTGAGAGAGCTCATCCGCCATTTTCTCGTCCTTTAGCCTTCTGAAGGCATTGGAACATGAGGCAAGTACCTCGGCCTTCCTATCATCAGGGACCAAGGACGCACCCTCGACCGCTCTCAGAAGGACCGCTGAGGCCCCTTTTCGGTCCCCGAGCCTGTCCATGGAATCGGATATCACTGATAGCATCTTGACCGAAGTATAGGGGGCCTGCTCCTTACCTGCAATATCAAGGAGTTGGTCCAAGCTTTCGGTGGATGAGGCCTTCCTTGCAAGATCGTTGAAGGCCTGGAGGAGATCCTGGTCCTTCAGTTCGACCAGGATGGAAGCGGTGTTCCTGAACGTCCTGTTCGCCTCCTCGACCCTGGATGTCTGTTCCAGCTGAAGAGAGAGATAGGATAGGAGCAGCGTTCCGGTCAGTGAACCCTTCCTTTTTAGCAGGGTCCTCTCCAGAGCGACAACGTCCTCCGGGGATGGGCCCTTATCTCGGAATAGGGCCTTTATCACGGCCTTGCCGTTCTCAAGTTCGAAACCCCGGTTATATAGAGCTAACATCAAAAGCTCCATACCAACCTTACCATCTGCGCTCTTGGCGCAGGCCTTGATGCCCTCCGATAGCCCGTGGCCTGAGGGTATTGCCCTTAAAAGGTCCAAAGACCCATTTATGAGCTGTGAGCCCTTCCTTCCATCCTCCGTCCTAACGGCCTGATGAAGCAGTTCCCCCAGCAGCTCGCCCCGTCTCCATTCGGAAGTGACCGCGGAGGCCTCTTTCAGTGCCTCCTCAAGGATATGTCCAGCCCGCTCCTCATGCATGCTGCCTTTAAGACCTATCTCGGCAAGGGCAAGGGAACGATAGTAGGGGTCCTTCATGGACCTGGCACTCCCCAAAAGCTCCTCCCCTTTTCTGCCGCGCTTTAGCTCCCTTGATATCGATCTGCAGTTCTGAGGGTCCCCCACGGAGGTTGGCATGGAGGCCCCTATCACCGTTCTATCTATAAGCCTTGTGAGTGGGTGGAACTAAACGTACATGTTCCCGGGGTTGGGACCCGCATCCTTATCGGCCTTCCCGTTCTTCTCAAGGAGGGCTATCATCTGGTCCAGGAACGTCTTTGCATCCGCCGGTTGAAGGCCTGCACGGTCCGTAAGGAACTCAAGTATCTGCTCCTTGGTCTCGCCTGAGGCGAGCTTCTCGGCGACTATGGTCTTGTACTTGTTGACCATGAACTCTTCCATCTCCTTGGTCAGGTCCAGGATCTTGACGAGGTTGTGAGCGCCAACGACCAGGAGAGTGAGGGCGTCGTTGAACTCCTGTTTGCTCAACGAATGGAGGTCAAGGTCAACCTGGATGACGGGATTGTCATCGTAGCCTATCAGACCGGCCTTCATCAGGTTCAGGTCAGTATTGAGGTGGAGGAGCTTCTTGTAGACCCTCATCCTCTCAGGGACATCGAGAGCGTCCGTCGGGATGATGGGGTTGATGACCAGGTTCGCATAATGCTTTGTTACGACCACCTCTATGTTGAACGGGATCTTCGGATGTGTGGCCACTATCAGGTCGTTTTCGGTCCCCTCGACCTTCTTGACCTCCATGTCCCAGGGTATGTCCAGGAGGGATTCCGAATTCTCATTGCCTTCCTTTAACCAGTCTATGAACATCTGTGTCCAATCGTTCATGGTCATCCGGTGCAAAACAGGGTGTTTATAGTTAAATGTATCCACGGAAATGATAGGATGTGAGAAATCAGGTCATTTAAGGACCTGGTCCGTGCTCAGGATCGAATAGGCCAAGGCATCGAAGTACTGCCCGTCCTTGAAGTAATGGTCCCTGAGCCTCCCCTCGAACCTGAAATTGGCCTTCTCCAGGACCCTCCTGGACCTTTGGTTCGGTCCGAAGATATGAGCTTCGAGCTTGTGTAGCCTTAGCTTACCGAACGCATACGCTGTAAGGCCCGAGAGGCCTTCGACCACGTATCCCTTCCCCCACAGCTCCTTCGCCAACCAGTAACCTACCTTTGCCTTGTTGTGTTTGGGTTCGAACCCCATCAGACCAATGACACCCGACAGCTTTCCGGTATCCTTTGGAACGAGAGCAAGGTTCAGAGCGGTCCCATCCTGGAAGGACCTTTTGCTCTCAACGATGAACCTCAGGGCATCGTCCAACGTATAGGGGAACGGTATCATCAATGTGTACATCACCATCTCGCGGGAGGATATGAGCTCCGCTATGTCAGGTGCATCCTTCATCTCCAGAGGTCTGAGGTCCAGTCTCTCGGTCGTTATCGGCAAGGCCGGCCATTCCATCATCCTAATCAGCCTCGAAGGGGGTAGAGAACATTGACAGGAGGAGAGGTTCCATATTTAAGCCTTATATACTAACAACTGTTAGGGGGTTACGATACCTATCATCCCCCGGGTCCGCATTGGGACCTGTTGGGGGCAATAAGAAAGGGGTGACAGAATGGACATAAAGGTTGAGAACGTAGTTGCCTCCGGCTCCGCCGGCACGACACTGGACCTTCAGAAGATATCGATGGCCCTTGATGACGCCGAGTACGAACCTGAGAAGTTCCCCGGGCTCATCTACAAGCTGAAAGAGCCCAAGACAGCAATGCTTCTGTTCACATCCGGGAAGCTCGTCTGCACGGGTGCGAAGAACATTGAAATGGTGAACGAGGCCGTGCGGATAGTGCTCAAGAACATCGAGAAGATCGGGATCAAGGTCGCAAAGAACCCGGAGATAAAGATACAGAACATAGTAGCTACCGCGGACCTAAAGAAGGAGCTGAACCTCAATACCATAGCGATATCGTTGGGGCTCGAGAAGGTCGAGTACGAGCCCGAACAGTTCCCCGGTCTTGTCTATAGAGTGGACAAACCAAAGGTAGTGATGTTGCTCTTCGGCTCCGGCAAGATAGTCTGCACCGGGGCGAAGGAGATAAAGGACATAGACCTCGCCCTCCAGGAAGTCGTGAAAGAGCTCACCGATGCGAACCTGATCTGAACATATCATTTCCTTTGTCCTTTAATCGTTGGACCGACCTTAATGGTATCTAAGGTCCATGCTCTGGAAAAGTTTTATTTAGCATAATTATCATTATGCTAATATGGATTATGCAAATGGCCCTTTCGTGGACCGGGGGAAGGAGCTTGGCTTTCTTGGGGAGGTGCTCCGAAGGAAAGGGTTCCAGCTCATTCCGGTCTGGGGGAGAAGAAGGGTTGGGAAGACGACCCTGCTCCTGAAGGCACTTGGTGGAAAAGGAGTATTCTTCATCGCAAGCGAATCCCTGGACAGGGACAACCTCATCCAGTTCCGAAGGTCATGCGTGGAGGGTTTGAACGATCCTGGTTTCAATGACCTTGAACTTGATTGGGAGATAATATTCCGAAGGCTCAAGGAAAAGGATGCCATAGTGGTTATGGACGAATTCCCTTATCTTGTTGCCTCAAATCCCTCATTGCCTTCCGTTTTCCAGAGGATAGTGGATTCTTATCTGTCCAGGTCTGAAGTGAAACTCTTCATCTGCGGGTCATCGGTCAGGATGATGGAGAGTTCCGTCCTTGATTACAGAGCTCCCCTTTTCGGGAGGAGGACGGGTCAGGTCCATCTGGAGGAAGTACCCTTCAAGTACCTGAACGAGTTCCTCCCGACCTACAGCAAAGAGGACCTTGTCAGGGTCTACGGGATCACAGGGGGGATCCCCCTTTACATAAAACAGTTCGATCCGTCCCAAGATATATGGGATAATATCCGTACAAAGGTCTTGAGCCCGAATTCCATACTCTACTACGAACCCGAGTTCATCCTCAGACAGGAATTCCTGCAATCGAGCACCTACCGGTCGGTCCTGCTCCAGGTCGCCGCAGGCAGGAACACGCATGATGAGATACGGAACAGCTTGAAGATGGACAGGTCCGACCTGTCCTCATATCTAAGGAATTTGATCACGGTCGGCATATTGAGAAAGGAGGTCCCAGTGACGGAAGACCCCCTAAGGTCCAGGATGGGAAGGTACTTCATCTCGGATAAGCTGATACAGTTCAATCTCAAATTCGTCCTTGGAGCAAGATCGATGATAGAGTCCGGGAACGTCGAAGGTCCCCTGAATTCCATAAAAGAGGGCCTTGACACCTATCTCGGAAGGATATTCGAATCCGTTGCAAGGGAAGCCTTCATCGATCGGTCCGGAAGGGACGGGGTCGAATGGGACAGGGTCGGATCATGGTGGTACAAGGAAGATGAGATAGACCTTGTGGCATTTTCCAAGAAAAGGAAGGAGCTGTTGCTGGGAGAGGTGAAATGGTCGGATAGGAAAATCGGAGAGAACGACCTTGCAGCGCTCGCATCAACGGGTGAGAAGATGAGGGGTTTCGAGGGTTTCAGGAGGAGATACATCCTAATAAGCAGGGGAGGGTTCAGAAAGGACCTTTCCGGGGATGAAGATACCATCAAATGGACCTTGAAGGACCTTTTCAAGTAGACTTCGATAGGGTCTTGGCCAGTACCAATTCGATGGGGCCGACCATGGCTTGGTCATGCTCCTCTTGGGCTCCGGGATGGATAGTCTGCACCGGGGCGAAGGAGATAAAGGACATAGACCTCGCGCTCCAAGAGGTCGTGAAAGAGCTCATCTAAGCGAACCTGATCTGAATTGCCATCTCTTTGGAAGATCATTTCATATGGTCTCATGAGGGGTCAGTATTGATTTTCTTCAAGGTATGTTATGTCTCGATTTTACCAGGCCTGACGGCTGATAACAGGGTAATATGGTAGAAGACCCATACAAAGTATTATATATACCTAATTAAAACGTATAGATTCTCAGCTAATACTTATATATCATCTAACAAGTACAATCCTACGGGAATAGGGTAAGGAAAGGTGGGGCAATGTTAGGAAGGTCATAGCTCCGCTGAACCTTCATTCGAAAACATTGGATGAAAAAACACAGCGGGGACAGATGCAATGCGTTACGGTAGCGTGAGCTTTGAACAGGGGGAAATGAAATGTCAAGGAAGGAAGCTACGATGCTAGCCATCCTATGGATGGTCCTGATGTTGATGATGAATGCGAAAATGGTCACTGGGACACTGGAACAGGAGGAAGAGACGTTAGATCAACCGAGTCTCGATGGCCAGAGGACATTGGAAGAAGACCACGGGTCATCCGGAGGTTATTTCACAGAGAACCTGGGACAGTGGGATGACGAGCTCCTTTTCGTAGCCGACACTTCCTTCGGACAGATAGGGCTCGGGAGGGGATGCGTTTATTACAACCTTCGAGAAGTGATCGATACCGGAGAGGTGCTTCCCGGGTTCGAACCGCCAATGGAACCGTTGATCGATCCGATGATAGGGCCCATGAACAAACCTTTCGGGGATGTTCCCACGAGAATGGAGGTCGAAGGGAACGTCTTGAAGTACACATTCGAGGGGGCCAACGATGTCACTCCTTTCGGGGTTGGTCAGAAAAAGCATCTCAACAACTACTTCCTGGGGGACAACCCTGACAAATGGATCCATGGAGCTCGTAACTACGAGAGCATCGTCTACACCGGTCTGTACGACAACATCGACCTGAAGTACTACTTCAGCGAGAAGGGGCCAAAGTACGATCTTATCCTTAACCCGATTGCGAACCCGGATGATATCAGGATAAGGGTTGAAGGACACGATTCCTTATCCATACAACAGAACTGTTTGGACGTCAGGATAGATGGTGCAAGTATCGTTCAAGACCGGGAGCTCGTTTCCTATTATCTGGATACAAAAATCATGGCCCCATCCTCCTTCGACCTCCTTGACAGGGATGTCTATGGTTTCGATGTGGGAGTGAACGAGGTGAAGGAGACAATCGTCATCGATCCACTTGTATATTCGACCTATGTGGGCGGAACGGGCTATGACTACTTTTCTTATATAACTAGAGGGACAATAACTACTGATTCAAACGGAGACGCCATAGTGGCCGGTTCCACTTCATCTACCGATTTTCCGACCACTGCCGGGGCTTACAGTACAACCTTGACCGATACCTACGATATTGCAGTCTTCAAATTGAACGGGGACGGGACTGCCCTTCAATTCGCGACGTATATAGGGGGATCTGCTGCAACCGATTATCCAGGTTTCATCAGGACCGACGCTGAAGACAATGTCATATTGGTGGGAGTTGCAGGATCCACGGATTTCCCAACAACCCCGAATGCTTTCAGGCCAGGGTCTGAGAAGAAAGGCACATATGACTTCTTCATATGCAATTTAAAGAACGACGGGTCGGACATCCTGGCATCCACCCTGATCGGATGTAATGGTACAGATTCCATTTCATTATCCTCCTATTACGGCCTATTCGTGAAGGATAACGGGAACGTTGTGATGGGTTTCATGGTAGCAAGTAATTTTCCCACGACTGAAGCGGCGTTCGACCGTACCTTAAATGGGTATGACGAGATAGTTTTTGAGATGAAGGCTGACTGCACGGACCTTGTATTTTCCACTTTTATCGGAGGGAACTCAAATGAAATAATTAATGGCATGGATGTCCGCCCGAACGGTGAGATATGGCTAGCCGGATACTCAAGTTCCACCGATTTCCCGGTATCGAGCAATGCCCTATACAAGACTTTTCAAGGAGGTTACGATCTCTACTTCATGAAATTGAAGAGAGACGGCTCCGGGTACGATTACTCGACATTCATAGGAGGATCAGGATATGACTATTCGGAGTCTTATTGGGTCGATGAAGGAGGTAACATATACATCACCGGTCAAACCTCCTCCAACGATTTCCCTAGGACCGCCGGTCCTGCACCCACCAACAGTAACGAAAAATTCATCCTTAAAATGAAAAGCGACCTTTCGGGGATAGAATATTCTATAGTGCTTGGAGGAACCAATTACTATGACAATTTCGCGGACTTCGGGGTAAATTCTGACGGCGAGGCGGTACTTCTGCTATACACCTCCTCACCCGATTTTCCGACAACATCAGGAGCTTTTGACAGGACCTTCAATGGATACATGGACCCGGCCATCATCAAGGTTAGCTCCGACGGTGAAAGTATAATCGGATCTACCTATCTTGGGGGAAATGGTGACGATTATGGATCTCATCTATTCATAAGTGAGAACGGTGAGATATTCATTGGTGGTATAACAAATTCAACGAACTTGCCCTTAGCGCCGGATTCAGACTATCCAGATTATTTCGGTGATGTGGATGCATTTTTTATTAAGATGAATGGTCTCCTCATTGATCTTGAATATTCGACCTATTTGGGTGGAAGTTTGAATGAGGGTTGTTCCTTTTATGAATCCGAAGAGAGTGGTGACCTATATCTCTCAGGGTATACATCTTCGGATGATCTCATCACAACGAATGGCGCTTTTGATGAGACGTTCAACGGTGGAAGTTACGATCTTTTTGTGATTAAGCTTGTTGGAGGGAGTGTCGGGGAACCGCTTCAAGTCTATTCTGTCAATTCCTATTCCGACGAAAGCTGTCAGGACCCACAGTCCAGCTTCGACATCGGCGATATCGTTCACCTGGAACTGCTCGGGGAGGATTCAAACGCTACAAAGAAAGGAACGGCGATCGTGAACGTTTCATTCGCGTTCAGTGAACTGGACTTGATAAGGGTCCCTCTACGGGAAACAGGAAACAACACCGGGATATTCAGAGGTAGCTTCATAATCCCGCCAACGACGATCTACTGCGACACCTTGACCCTCTCTTCCAGAAAGGACCAGGCCAAGTTCTGTAAGTTGTTCATCGAACCACCGTTCAGGCCGACCTCCGTAACGAGTCTCAATATCTATTCCGACCCAGAATGTACCATTTTTACCGATAAGCTGGACAAAGGGGGACTCGGATATGTCAAGATAACCGGAGTTGATGCAAATCCGGCTTCCAAGAACAAGGCCCTTGCTAACGTCACGAGCCTGTGGAACACTTCCTTCAAGATACCATTCGTCCTCGATGAAACGGGTCCGAGCACCGGTATCTACATCGGGAGCTTCCTTGTCCCGCCCTCGAGGGACTATTTCGAGAACTTCACAGTATATTCGGTCCGGAACAATGCGGTCCTCGACACGTTCATGGTACATACGCCAGTCCAGGTGAGGGCAGAAGGACCATATCAGATTGCGTTAGAGGATTATGAATACAGAGTGGGATTCTACAATTTCGGATACAACACGGCGACATGGACCATGACAACGGATGCATACT
>CAZLVP010000021.1:0-43277 GCA_964563055.1 uncultured Thermoplasmatales archaeon
TCCCCGTAGAAACAGCCGCATGTATCGCACTGTTTGGGCATCTGAGGTTTGGGCGGGTTCTCGTCCAGGAGCTTCCTGAAAGCGTCCATCATCCTTCCAGGTTGTATAGGGAATCCCTCCTCGAGCCTTTGTTCAGAGGTGTAGAACGCCCTCTCCGAGAAGACCGGGACACCGTCCGTCAGCGGTTCGTCGTAATAGCCCGAGAACCTGGTCCCACAGTTGTTGCAGAAATAGACCATGTACCCGTCCGGGCTTGTGAAAGGGAGAAGTGAACCCCCCTTGCATATCTTGCAGTCGGCATAACCTTCCATTGCGGCCCCTCGACGGGCTAGGGGACTACGGGTTTAAAATCATGACGCTTTCAGGTCTATCTCTGTGATATCATCAAGAACGGACCCCACTAGCTGAACAATGCCTGCCTTGACCGATTCCTCATCAAGCCTCCATGGTGGTGCTTTGAGTATGGGATGGAGCGGGGCCGCGGTGCATCCCTGGACCGTCCTCGACGAGACATTGAACGTTCCTATCCTCCTTGCTATCTCCTCTATCTCGACCTTGTCGTAACCTATTAGAGGTCTGATTATGGGGTGTTTGATGCCCTGGCTCACCGCGGCCATGTTGTCCAGGGTCTGGGACGCCACCTGACCCATGGAATCCCCCATAATTATTCCGTCCGATGAGGTCCTGTCGCAGAGCATATCGGCCGAAAGGAGCATTGTCCTCTTGCATAGGAGGCAAGTGTATCTCTTATCAGAGAGCTCTTTGAACGCACAGAGGCTCCTGCCGTGAGGGGCCCGGAACAACCTCACCTTTCCGGGGTGGAGCCGGTGGAGGATCGAAGCAAGGGACAGGACCTTGACGGTCTCATCATCGCTTCCCAGGGGTCTGTTGTCCATGTTGAGGATGATGACCTCATGTCCCTTATCGAGCACCAGATGGGTCGCTACAGGAGAGTCGATACCACCGGACATCAATGAGATGAACCTCATCTTCCCTCCTCCAGATGTCTCATGATGTCCTCCAGGGCTATCATGTCCTCTGCCGTGGGAGAGAATAGGGCCCTGTGGGGGCAGTCCTTGTCCAGGACGGGTTTCCTTTCCGGGAGCATCATCACGAGGGGGTAGGACCTGCAGCCCTCTGGACGGATCGCATATACCCTGCACCTTCCATCAGTACTAAGGAATGTACAGCATCCGTCCCTATTGACGACCCTGCCATCGTCCGTTGAGAAATCGACATGACCGGAGGCTTTTAGCCTTTGGATATCACCCCTCGTCAGTTCCATGCTGGTATCGGTACAGCAAAGGCAGCATCCCTTTGACCGGCAGATGCTCCCATCCATGTCATACACCCTTCCCACCGTCAAGGGTGATCCCTCTCTGGCCTTGATACTTGCCGTCGTAGAGCTTGCGGGGCGAGGATGAGAGGCTGACGAACGATATCTGGCAGACCCTTTCACCTATGGGCAGCGCCACCCTCTCAGGTCCGACATTGGTAATGGAGAATGTAAGTGTCCCCTTGAAACCGGCATCCACAAGACCGAAACCGGCTATGAGCCCCTTCCTCACGAAAGAGGAGCGAAGGAAGAGCATACCACAGAGGTCATGTGAGACCTCCAGGTACTCATTTGTGGAGACAAGGCACCAGGACCCCGGGTCCAGATAGAACGTCCCAATGGTGACCTTGCCCTCGGGCGCCTTCGTGAAGACCTCGTGGACGGTAAGGTCGTAGCCATTGGGGGTGAGATTGGATTGGTTGAAGGGTTCGAGCTTCAAAGACCCCTTCTCCAGGCGGTGGACCAGGTCCTGGTCGGAGAGGACGGACATGAGCGGCAATAGGACCGACCATCTATATGATTTTGTTCGGAGAGAAAGGTCCCCCTCCGGACAGCAATCCTTTTTAATGAGCGTTACTTCAGCATCCCTCCCTGAGGCGCATGGAACATGGACACCCCTTACCTAGCGGACGATGAGGAGGTCGACCCCGCAGAGCTCGATATGAACGTCGAGGTCAAGTGCCCCAACTGCCCAAGGGTCTTTTCCGGGAAGAGGGACAAGGTAGAGGAGGAGCTTTACTTCCACCTCTGGAAGGTCCACGATCAGAAGGCCCTTGAATATATCCTCAACAATATGTACATCCCCGAGGACCTCAAGGAAAAGATTTTCGAGGAGATGGGGCCGGACTACGTTTCTTGGCTCGTTGACACCTCTGGTGAGATCCTAGAATGAGCGATCGAACGTCCATCTCTCGTCCAAAATGGTACAAATGAGAGCCTCTTTGAAGTCCAGGAACAATCAAAACCATTTTATCCAACTTTAATGGATTACCTTCTGGGGGTATCTGTCATGGCTAAAAAAAGGACATTCGGTAACTTCTTCTCGTTCCGCTGGATGATAACTCCGGACCTCATCAAGATCATCTATGTGCTGGAGCTCATCCTGTTCAACCTGACGAACATAGCCATAACACTATCAACAATAGCGGCCATCATAATTCTCTGGGACTATACCGGCCTTGAAACTACATGGATGATCGTCTCCATAGTGGTCTGGATCATATGGCGATTGATCTGGTGGGTAATTTCCAACATACTCCTCAGGATTTTCTTCGAACTAGTGATCCTGCCATTCTCCCTCCATGAGATGGTCTCTACCGTCGAGGGCGAACTCAAGGACATCAACAAGAAGATCGTCAAACCCCAGGAGAAGAAGAAAGAGGAAGATGAAGAGAAGAAGAAGTAGGATCAGTTACTCTTCGGTACTCCATAATAGACGATCTCATTTCCCATGGATACGGACCTGATATCCTTGAACGCAATGCTTCCTACGGGCGGTTTGGTGCCCTTCCCCCCCGACATCACGGGAACAATGCAATTGATAAGAATATCGACGTTATACGCGCTCAATAACCGGTCCGAGATCGCGGACCGTCCGTCCAGGAGCATGGAGCGTATACCTGTCCTCCTGACCGCTTCCATGACCCTATCCGGGGACAATGCTCCGTCGGGGTCTGATACATCCTTCAGTATGCAACCTTCGAAATCGCATTGGGGCGCCCCCAGATGCAGTATTATGGAGCCCTCCCTCAATTTCCCGTCGAACTTGAGGTCCGGATCATAGAGGACGACCCTCGGTCCGTTGGCAAGCTGGTCATTATCATAATTTGTCAAGGTATCCAGGTCCATGAGAATGGCATCATGCCCCAGAAGGAGCCTTCTCATCAGACCCGCGTGGTTACGATGAGGACCGTCAGGATGGTCCTTCAGCTGACCATCAAGGGCGGATACGGAGAAATATGTGAGGAAGGGCCCTCCTAGCTTCTCGCTCCTAGCCCTTGTAACGGACCTTATCACATCGTCCATCTCAGGTAGGTGCTGGTCCAGGTCCTCCGATCCAAGATGATGCCCCATACGGTCTATCTTTGTCCTGAGGTACCTGAGGTTCTCGACATTTACTGAGGGTTTGAGAGGCAGTCTTTCGGTAACGACCACCCCGAGGTCCCTCAATTTCCCGACCTTGTCAGGATTGTTCGATAGGAGCCTTATGGAAGAGACCTCCAATTCTCTGAGCATGTCCGAGGCTACCTGGTAATCCCTCGCTTCTGCTCTATGGCCAAGATAGATGTTGGCGTCCACAGTGTCAAGGCCCAGGTCCTGGAGGTTGTAGGCTTTCAACTTCTCGGCTATCCCGATCCCCCTCCCCTCCTGTCTTAGATAGAGGAGGATGCCCTCCTTCTCCTCCGATATCATCCTGAGGGAATGATGGAGCTGGGGGCCGCAGTCGCATCGGAGGGAACCGAAGAGGTCCCCTGTCATGCATTCGGAATGGACCCTGGTAAGGACACCATCCTTTTCCTTTACATCGCCATGGACCAGAGCGGCGTGGTCTTTGCCTTCGGCATCCTTGAAAATATGGATCCTGAAATCGCCTTCGGTGATGGGCAATCTGGTGGCGACCTCTCTGATCACGCTAAGGTCCTTTGTCTCTCTTGGATCGAAGCCAAGAATGACACCGTCCTTGACAATGACCGAGAAACTGTCCATCGATATCATGATCATTAACTCCCTATTCCATCAACGGTCCATCATCCTAAGGAGACCAATTTTGGAACTGACCGTTCACAGTTAGATAATAGCAGAGTATATTTGGTTTCCCTAACATATAAAGTCGGTATTGGAAATGAGCAGATGTTCGAGAAATGGTCCTTTCAACACTAGATGATAGGTCGGATCTGGACCTGGACCGCTTGTTCGCTTTTTAATCCCTGATCGTCGGTAAGTATACAGGTTGCTATGTATTTTCCAACCTTCTCATATCTATGAGAGATCGTCCTTTACTGGTCTGATGTATTGAAACCGTACTCGTTTCGGACAAGTATCCCATCTCCGAAATCCATTTCGCATAAGACTATGGTACCATCAAGGTCGTAGGAGGACCCAAAGTAGAACAAAGCAGGTTGGTCATTATATTTCATCACGATCAGAGATGGATAGGATCTAAGGACGGGGGGTGAGGAATTTACCGTTCTCAGGTCAAAATAACATTCCTTTGGATGTGTGATAGAACCATTCTCGTACTGGGCCCAGTAAAGTGCGAAGTAATCGAACACCCTTGAATACCTATATGTCACTTCGGTTGCTGTAGTATTGATCATCGTTGCATTATCGCCTGTATCGATGAAAAAACGAGCGAACTGTCGTTCAGGTGGAACACGCCTAATGAACGAGAAGGTGACGAGGGTTGGATCGATCCTATTGACATGAGGTCTCATGAACAGGGTATTATCTGGTGGGTTCAAGGGGTCCGAACTATAGGTTTTCGACCTTTGGTCCGGTCCATCGTTCGAACTTGTTGTTACCATGCCGATGATGACGATGGTAAGTATAAGAAGGCCAATAAAAACCCCACCAAAAAATGTCTCGATCAGATATCTGGTCCTTAACATCAGGCACGTTCATCGTTTGGTGATATATTAGAAATCTATCCGCACATGTGATATCATATAAACTATATGGACCATTCAGTATAAAATTCAATGACCGACCGATCCGTTATGGACCGGTCAGTCCTCCGTTAGGGTCCAAGAGGACCAGCCCCTATTTGTTTCTCCAACGAACATCGAAGATGTCCGCTGGGCCTATTTATTCCAATATTGCTCTATCTAGAGGCAACTTCAGCGGTCTAATACCTCTGGGGCTTCCTCTTGGCATAGCAATCCCTGCAGTAGACCGGCCTGGCCCCATCGGGCTTGAAGGGTACCTTTGTCTGCTGGCCACAGTCCGCACAGGTTGCGTCGTGCAATTCCCTGGGAGGGCGATCGAAACCACCGCTCCTTCTCCTATCGTCGTACATATTATTATTTCCTTTTTCGCCCCCCCTTGGTGGCAGGGACGTTGGAAGGGCATGTAATTTTCTCATATTTAAATTATATAGCTGACCCTATCTTTGGTCCATTTTCAGAACAAAGAAGCGGGCCCATGGGGATTCGAACCCCAGCCACCAGCTCCGAAGGCTAGCAGACTATCCGGACTATCCTATGGGCCCGAGATATGTAGGGTGAAAGCCCTGGACCCTATAAATCCTTCATAAGGTCCGGTTCATCGGTCCTTCAAGCTCCTGTACCACGCAGGCAATCCCGTGTATCTGTAATGTTGTTCTATCTGCTTGGAATAGATGGATGCATAGAACCTGTTGAACTCCCTGACATGGAGCAGTCCCCCTTTGGTCGGTTTGACCCTGTAGCTCCGTTCCGCCTGTGTGACCTCTATGAAACCCTGCTCCAGCAGATGGGACAGTATCCTCTCTGTCATATTGTGGTTGCTCCTGATCTCATGGAGGATATCGGACTTGGTGAGGAATGCCCTGCTCTTGTGAAGTAGCATCTCGACCTTCGATTCAAGGTCCTTCTGGGCGAGGTCTATCTCCAGGGCGGAAGCCAGTAGATTGAGGACTATGCAGGAGTAGAGGTTCAGGTCCTTGTAGCTCCTATCGTTCAATCCGCTTCCTCCGTATCATGGCAGCATCCTTGGCAGCTCTGGTATGTATGGGACGAAATCATATTCCCCGTTGGGTAGCTCACCAACGGCCTGGACATTGAGCTTGAGGTCCATCCTTCCCGGGAGCAAGAGCCCATCCACGACCAGAGAATGGTACAGGTCCTCTGGAAGACCTTTGTACCTGCCAGAGCCCGGGAAGAGCATCACCACCCTGTTAGGTCTGAGCTTCCTGGCATGGTAGATGTCGGTCAGGTCCTTATGGAGCCTCTCCAGTTCGTTCTGTGTAGGTACCTTCCTGTACTCGCGTATCAGAAGATTGTACCCCGGAGACCCCTTCCCCAGCATCCTGTACAGAATGGACGGACTTAATTGCACCGCGGCCTCGAACCTGTACCGCCTGCCCTTGGTCCCTACAAGGTGGACGTCCTTGACCAATAGCTCGGGCCTCTTGACAAGAAGCCTTCTGAAGGCTGGATTGGCCTTCTTGAGGTATCTGAGGAACCGCTCGGTAGGGGTCTTTCCAGAGGGTACATTATGGACGGCTGGCCCTTCCCTCATGGCATTTATTGCCCCGTAGCGGAAGTCCGCATGTTTGAGGAAATCCCTTGTGGTCCGTATCAGTGAGAAGGTGATCACTCCGGTTATCAATAGCGAGAACAGTATCATGGCCATGAACAGGTTCCCGTTGAATACCATAGCAATGAACAGGAGCAGGTCCAGGACCAAACTGAAGACCACGAAGTACAAAGCGAACCTGCTGAGAAAGACCACCTTGTCCGACCTGGAAGTGACCTCCTCAGCTAGATTGAAGGTACCGGATATGGGGTCCTCGACACCCCTGTAGAGCTCCCATTTCTTCATTTTCTCATCACCGCTCTGCCGCAAGATCGGCCTTGATGGCTCCGGTCCCAAGGTATTTAAAGATGTAGGAAAGACCCTTACTTAACTCCCTTGCCAAAGAGGTGTTCGTTCCTTAATATATATTCTCCCGCACCTCTCTTTTTCGGTGAGAAACTTGGCAAGGGAAACGAAATACCTGATATTGCTGCCCATGGCCCTGTTCGGGGCCGCGATGATCGCGGGAGTGGGCCTCCTGGGAATGCTGGGCGTATTGGTCCAGCTGGACCTGGACAACGACGATGCTCCCTCGACCGATATCGCGGTACCGACCGCAGGGAAGGAGATAGCATTGGCACAGAGCATAGCGCAGGAACGAATGGGATCATCCATGGAGACGGCCGAGATGGCCAGGTCCAATGCCCCCACGGAGATGGAGATGCCCCTTAAGGACAGTTACTCGCAGCCCATACTACCCGTGGTGGTCCCGACAGCTCAATATGACGGGACCAGGTCATCGGACGACCTCCTCTCCCAAGAGGGTTACATCAAGGAGCCCACGATGCCAGAGTCTCCAGAACTTGAGCTCGATGGGACGGTCTCCCTTCTGGGGGACGCCTCATCACCCTTGGTCGATGCTGAGGAATGGCTCAAGGAGGGAATGGTCCCGGACGAGCTCCCTGATGTTCCTATAAAGGATGCGGACGATCTGCCCGTGAGCGATGATGGGGTGACAGTAGACCCGGACCTTCTGGATGAGAGCGCAGAGGACCTCGGATCTGCCGAGGAAGGTCTCGGGGAGGCCTTGGGCGAGTTTGCACCTGACGGTACTGATGCGGGAATGGATGAGACAGACCTGACCGGAACGGTTTGGGACTATCAGAACTCGACCTGGGTGGACTCCGATAAGGATGGGAACTTCGAGATCATCTACAAAGAGAGGGTGACCTCCGGGTCCATGAACGGGACCATTCCGTCATCCTCATTGAACTACATTGTAGGATACATGTACCGCTACATCGATAACGATGACAATGGCATTCCAGAGCTGGAAGAGACCGTCATCGTGCGATATGCGAACCTTACCATCTCAGGGAATGTGGCTGCTGAGGGGGTCTCTTTCTCTCATCTATTGAGGAACGACACGGATGGGGACGGTAACATTGACCTCCATCAGGCCACCCATCTCTCCTACGGATACCATGTGACGGTCCTGGGCGGTATCAAGACCTACGCCTATGGCGGAGAGCTAAGGTCCATGGACATTGACGGCGACGGGACCTTTGAGACAACAGAAGGCTCTGCAGTGTTCTTCTTCAGGCACGAGCTCGGGAACCCGTTGGTACCAGTAAGAGAGGCAGTCGTTCTAGTCCATGTGAAAGTATCCCCCAAGAGCGCCGAGGCATCGAAGCTCGCGTTCAACAGGGTCAACACAACGGCCGGTGCAACGGTCCTTGAAGAGGGGTATGCGGTGTATGCCAAGGAGACACCGGGATATCAGCAGGTCAGCATCATGGCCGGCAGGTCCAGGCCCCAGATCGGGACCGTTCAGTATGCCCTGCTCAACGCCTCAAAGACAACGAACGGGTCCAAAGAGAGCGTTCACCTCACGGCATTCGCCGTCGAGAACAGGACCTTGATAGGTGGCGCTCTCCGGTCCGATGTCATCGGGATAGACCTTCGGTCCATTGGGAACGGGAGCGCTGTCCATACCGAGGGTACACTGGCTGCGGCAAGGAACGTCTCCTCCGTGAAGAGGACCGACCTTACCTTCCTCTTCATCATGGGAAAGAGCGATGAGATCGGGGGAAAGAAGGTCTTCGAGGAGATAACGGTCATCTACGGGAACAACGTCACGACGACGGGCCTGGTCTCGAACTTTGTCGTCGCTTACAGCACCATGACCGATATGGACGGCGACGGGTACCCAGAACATAGGAAGTCCTTCGTCGGTGCGTCCCACAAGGAGGATGCCGACATGGACGGGAACCCCGAGAAGGAGGGGTACATCCTTGTCGCGAACGAGGTCAAGGACAACGACAGCGACGGGAACCCCGAGATGAACAACACCTTCGTCATAATGGGCTGGAAGACGGATGGGAACAGCGATGGCATATTGGATACGGAGAGGGGCCTCATAGGGAACACTACCTCTTTCGATAATAATACGAACGGGAATTACGAGCTGACCAAGAAGACCCTTGTGGGATTCGACAAGACCTACGGTTCCGATGGGTCGGTGGTCTCCGAGAGGTATGCCGTATCCTGGGAAGAGAGGACGGATCCGAAGGATGATGGCACCGAGGTCAATGTAAGATCGGGGACCTGGGTGTCCGATGCCTGAAGGAGGACAGAGAAATGAGACCATTGATACTAGCAGCATTGGGGGTACTGGTCCTGGGCGGCGCCCTGACGGCAGGTTGCCTCGACCAGGTCCTGGACCCGGAGATGGACTTCAGGGTGCTCGAGGTGGAGACCAACAGGACCTCCCCGACACCCATGAGCGTGAACGCGACCAACGGGAACACTTTCCTATGGGCCAAGGTCTCCATTGAGAACCTGAACGAGAACGTTGACCTGACCGTAGGGCCGAGGATGTTCTCCGTGGACGACAACAAGGACATCGAGGAACGCGGCGAGTTCATGGCGAACATGGATAGAAGGCGCCTTGACACCATAAGGGTGGACCCCTTGGAGGAGAAGACCATTTGGGTCATATTCGAGGTCCCTTTGAACACGACCATGAGCTACATCAGGTTCAGGGGAACCCTTGACGAGCCTGTTGAGCATATCTTACCAGAGCATTGAGCAAGGCCACCAAATAGACCCCCTTCGGGGGGTCTTTTTTTTTATTTATTAAAAAAATCAATGAACATTGTTTAATATGCGGAGATATTCTCAACCCGGAATCATATATTGACCTGGGCGGTGAACGGACCTTGAAGGGAAGCTCTTTTTTAAGCTCGATCTTGACATGCATCATCATCTTCTTTTCAGGTCTGACCATTCCATTAACCTATGGCGTCGAAGGACTAGATGGTCCGACATTACCCCCCATCTGGACGATACGGGGTCCATTGCCCTTATCTGAATTGGAGGGTATGTTCTCCATGGGGGCTAAGGGGCAGAGCGTCCTCATAGTCCAGTTCGAAGGCCCGGTAGGGATAGAGCAGGTCCAGACACTGGAAGGGGCAGGGTTCAGGGTGATAGGCTACTTCCCAGAGAATGCCTATGTCGTGGACCCACGGCTCGCGGGGGACGGAACGGCTGTCAAACTGCCCGGGGTCACAGGAACGACCGAATTCTGGCCGGGACTTAAGTTCTCCCCAGCTCTTGATGGTCCAATGGAGGCTGGCATTCTAGGTGGTGAGGAATATTCCACGCTGAGGGTCCTGACATTCTATGATGACCCCGACCTCCTCCCAGCCCTCTCCCAGCGCTCGCCTGAGGTCAAGAAGGTCTCACCCACCAGGTATGAGCTATCCTTGCCTGTTACAGACCTTCGGGGATTGGTTCGTTTGGATGCGGTCAGCTGGCTCGAACCTACGGTCACCCTGGAGCTCAAGAACGACGTGGCGACCACAATAATAGGTGCGGACACCATTCGGGACACTTACGGTCTCGATGGGACAGGCCAGGTAGTGGGCATAGCCGATTCCGGCTGCGATACAGGCGTTGACAACCACGCGACCAACGGTGATATGATAGCGGACCTTGACAACCGCGTCAAATTGGCCAATTGGGCCGGAACGTCCCCCGATGATACGAACGGCCACGGGACGCATGTGACCGGGTCCGTCGCTGGAAATGGAGCGTCCTCCAGTGGCTCCATCAAGGGAATGGCCCCCAATGCTTCTGTCTTCTTCCAGGGTATAATGACCGATGGTGGTTCCCTGTTGACCCCTTCCGATCTGAGGATGCTCTTCTCACAGGCCTATGAGAACGGCTCAAGGGTCCATACCAACAGCTGGGGTTCGTCGGGTCTCTACGGGGATTATATCACGGAATGCTTCGAGGTCGACGATTTCATGTTCGACAACCCCCAGATGCTCATACTGTTCGCGGCTGGCAACGACGGTTGGGATTCCAACTCCGACGGCAAGATCGATGCGAACTCCGTCTCCCCTCCCGCCACCGCAAAGAACTGCCTGACGGTCGGGGCGTCCGAGAACCTCAGAGGGTCCGGAGGACTGCAGCTTTCCTGGAACCAAGCCTTCGGCTACCCCACGAACCCCATCAGGAACGATAGGATGTCAAACAATTCAAGGGGACTGGCGGCATTCTCCGCAAGAGGGCCGCTTGATGATGGGAGGCTCAAGCCTGACATTGTCGCCCCCGGGACGAACATACTGTCACTCCGTTCATCGATGACATCAAGCTCGGGTTGGGGGCTCCATGCGAACCCTGCATACATGTACAACGGGGGAACGTCCATGTCCACCCCCATAACTGCCGGCGCAGCCGCATTGGTAAGGGAGCATTACGTTGTCGAGGAAGGTCACTCATCCCCTACCGGAGCGCTGGTCAAAGCCACTATGATCAATGGTGCGTTCGACATGACACCGGGGCAGTACGGGGCTGCGAACCCAACGACCAAGGAGGTCAACAGAAGGCCTGACAACGATCAGGGATGGGGACTGTTGGACCTTGAAGGGTCCTTACACCCTCTGGGCAAGAACGTGACCTACTTGGATGACCCGTTAGGTCTTGCAACTGGAGCTTCCGTCTCCCGCGTGTTCAGGGTCATGTCCTCCAATGAACTAAGGCTGACACTTGCGTGGAGCGACTATCCGAGCCAGGTCTTCACAGGCAAACAGCTCGTGAACGACATCGACCTCATTTTGGAATCCCCCTCGGGTGCCATATATTTCGGCAACGACCTCTCAGCCCCTTACAACGACCAGAAGGACTCGACCAACAACGTTGAGGGCATATCCATCAGGGACCCGGAGGTCGGATGGTGGAAGGCCATAGTGAACGGGTCTAGCGTCGCATTGGGCGGCCAACAGCATTTCGCCCTCGTCGCTTCCGGGGACATGGGCCCGTTCGTCACCGAGTCCATAGGGTTCTCCAAGGAGTTTTATTCGACCGACGGAGAGCAGGTCTGGGTCAGTCTGACGTCAAGGGACCTCCTTGGGATGGGCAGCGTTCTGGTCCAGGTCAATTCCACATCCTATCCCCCAGGAAGGTCGGTCCTGCTGACGGAGGAGGGTCTCTTCGGTTCCTTCAGAGGTTCTTTGTTGACATCTAACGTCACAACCTCTGACCCGGGGCGGATATATGTTAAGGACAGCGATACCATAGGAGCCCATTATCTTTCACCCCTCTCCATCCAATATACGGCATCTGCTACGGCGAAGGCCCCGCTGAGGGTCGATATCATAAGGTCCCCGGACCACCATCTGACGTACACAAAGCACGAGACCATCCTGATCTCGGGGATAGGAAAGCCTGGGACCTCGGCATCATATCTACTGCCTGGTTCCCCAATCGGTCGGAGGCCGCTTTGGGATGATGGGAACCCCGTTCATAACGACCGTTTCCTTGGTGATGGCATCTACGGGGACGCTTTAGATATCGACATTAATATGTCATTCTCCTCCATGTTGACGGTAAGGGTCGTGGACCCTTTCCTCGGGGACAGGGATTATGAGCAGTTCATCATCAATGTGAACACCTCTCTACCAAGGGCCGTTCGTGGTCTTAAGGCATCACCTCTGCCGGACGGTAACAGGGCCCTCCTCAGCTGGAACCGCTCCTCCTCCTCAGGGCTCTCTCATTATACCGTTCTCATCAATCTATCAGGGGTCGTCCCTGGTCCCGCACCCGAAGGTTGGATGCAAATAGAGAACACTACCGATATCAGGAACACAACGGTAGTTGAGGGGCTGGCGGATGGTACCAGCTACGGCTTCAGGGTCGCGGCCGTGAACACTGAAGGAAATGTCTCTTCGCTCTCCAACATCGCATATTGCATCCCCGGGGACAGCCTCTATCCTCAGGTGGAACTTCTCACACCACCAAGGACCCTTACCAAAACGGCAGAACTGGAGTTCAGCACCGAGATGGACCTTTCCATCCTTGAGGTAGAATATTACAATGACACCAATGGGAACGGCTCTCCCGATGATGAGAACAGTTTCGTTCGTATCCATACCGGGCCTTCGGGCCAGGTACTATGGGACACAACGTCACAAGCGGGAGGACCTGGAGATATGGCGGACGTCATCCTTCGATATAGGGGTCAGGACGAGGTACCGAACATTTCCCCCTGGGCCACAACCGCCGGGTTCTCCATCGATAATACGGCCCCATCACTGCTAAAGCTCGACCCAGAGCCCTCCAGGGTCACACGTTTGCGGGAGCTTACCCTTGCGGGATATACTGAGCCAAGGGCCTTAATAGACGTTATGTTGAACGGCCTCCCGCTCTTGAGCATGAATGCCACCTCGACCGGTATCTTCGACCTGAAGGTCGAGCTCACTGAGGGCCTGAACACACTTACGTTCGAAGCGTACGACAGGAACGGAGCAGGACCTACGGTATTGACATACATCATAACCCTGGACACTTTGGTCCCCGAGGCCGTCATCATGGGCCTCCTGCCCGAGCTCGAGATCTCCACGGCCGGCCTGAACATCAGTTCGGGCTCGACGGACGCCGGTTCGGACCCCGAGACCACGCTCATCGGTTCGTATCTCTGGAAGCTAAGGGACCCGTTCGGCAAGGAGGTCCAGGGTAACGGTCCATCGTTCATTGCGGACCTTGAGTTCTTGGGGAACCATACGATCTCTCTTATGGTGACCGACCTTGCGGGGAACTCGGACACCGTCCAAACACGTTTCCTTGTCAAGGATACCACCGCACCTGTTGTAGTGATCGAGGGTCCCGGGACCGTTGATGAGGATATCACAGTAAGGTACACATCCTTCGGGTCCAGCGATAACGACCAAACGCTCTTCACGAAGGGCAGGGCCAGGCATCGTTGGACCTTCAGTGGTCCCTTGAACTGGAACTATACCACGGAGAGGGAGGCCCCTAACGTCATGTTCCAGGACCCGGGGAGGTACCTGGTCGAGCTCGAGGTGGTCGATATCGGTGGGAATATCGGAATGGCGGTCCTCAATATCACTGTCAATGACACGACCCCCCCGGTCCTTTTGATCAGGGGCGACGACAGGTTCTTCAAGGGCGATAGCGGGAAGTTCACCTTCGATATCAGCGATAACGGGGAAGCCTCGATCGGGACCTCTGGAGCCAGATGGGAGCTGTGGTTCATAGATGGCCCAGCCCCAGAGATGATCTCGAGCACCAATGGTGTAGAGGCCACGTTCCAGTTCGAAAGGGTGGGCAATCACTCCGTCAGACTCTTCGCAAGCGATAACGCGATGAACAATGCCTCTGCACAGATGAAGGTCTACATTGGCGAGAGGCCGGACACGGACGATGGGAATGATGAGCGCACCATCTCCCTTGCCCTGATAGCCATGCTCGCAGCAGCTATCCTCATCCTCCTTGTGGTGATCACAGTCACGGTCCTCATCCTCAGAAAGAGGGACAAAGAGATCGTTGAGGAGGAGTGGGAGGACGAGGAAGAACTGGACGATGATGGGGTCGATGATGATGAGGCGGAGGACTGGGGGGATTGGGAATAGGGTCCTAGCCCTAACCTCACAGTTCCGTCCCGGTGGAATGATATTGATAGGTAATGTCCAGACCGTAAATGAACCCTCTATCGGGGATACCTCTCCATATCAGAGGACCTGGCCACTGATCATCGCTCGCGGCGCAGGTAACGGACATAGTGAATGTCCAGCCAGAGGGTAGATAGTTCGTTCCGTCCCATTCGATCTTCAACTGGAACGATGAAGGTGTAGCTCCCCCGCCGCCGGTGGCGCTCATGTTCCCTTCGGAGCTGAACGATGCCTCATTGACGTTGTCCGGATTAGTGTTAGCATCCCCGTCCTCGACCGTGACATTGATGGTTATGCTGATGATATCGGTCTGGTCTATGTTAACGTCCAGGGTCGAGGTGATAACCTCAGTGGTCGCCTGGGCCAGACCAGAGCCGGACCCGGATACCTGTTGGCTGCCGCCCATCACAACAGGTGGCTTATCAGGTTTCTTATCATCACCCCCGAGGCAGCCTGATAGTAGGACGGCGACAAGGAGCGCAGCAGCGATGATAACGTGTGTCTTCATGGTTCCAGCTCTATGGCAGTATCGATATTGGAAATAGATAAGTCTTGCTGAAAGGACAAGGCCCGAAAATTGGACTGGAGGTTCAAAGCGATAGACCGTAGACATCGGAGGACTTCTTCTTCATATAGGAGATCAAAGCCCCCTCTCCAAGAGGTTTACCCGTCACATTTTTCATAAGTTCCTCGGCCATGTAGAGCCTTCCCTTCGAGTGGACGTTATCCCTCAACCAGGAGAGGAGCGGTTGGAACCTCCCCTTCTCTATGAGACGGTCCAGGTCCAAAATGTCCTTCCTGGCGGCCTCCATGAGCTGGGCCGCGTAGAGGTTGCCCAAAGAATAGGTCGGGAAGTAACCTATGAGCCCCATGGACCAATGGATGTCCTGAAGGCATCCTTGGGCCACGTTCGTAGGTCTTATCCCCAGGTACTTCTCGTAACATTCGTCCCAGACCTCGGGGAGCTCCTTTAGGTCTACTTTTCCTTCCATGACCCCCTTCTCTATCTCGAAACGGACCATTATATGGAGGTTATATGTGAGTTCGTCCGCCTCCACACGGATGAAGGAGGGACTGACCCTATTGAAAGCCCTGTAAAGCTGATCGACCTTGATGGACCTCATGTTCGGGAATGTCCTTTTCAGTTTAGGTCCATAGTACCTCCAGAACGGGAGCGAGCGGCCGACCTGGTTCTCCCAGAGCCTTGATTGAGATTCATGCACTCCGTAAGAAACGGCCTCTCCCAGCGGTGTCCCGTAGAGGTCCTTGGGCAGACCCTGTTCGTAGAGCGCATGCCCACCTTCGTGGATGAACGCGAACAGGGCTGGCCTGAGGTCCTTCCTGTCGAACCTGGTGGTCAACCTGACATCATCGTAGGTCCCTGAGGTGAAAGGGTGGGCCGAAGTGTCCATCCTGCCCCTGTTCATATCGAAACCCATATCGATGAGCACCTGTTTGCCGAACTCGTACTGTTTCTTCTCGCTGTAACCTTTCCTGATCAGGTCCTCAGCTATTGGTTCACCCTCATCTGCGATCTTCTTGACGATAGGCACAAGGCTCGACCTCAAACCTTTGAGTATCGTGTCCACCCTCTTGGAGGCCATTCCAGGCTCGAAGTCCTCCAGCAGGGCATCGTAAGGGGTGTTCTTGTAACCCAGGTGCTCTGCCATCTTTGACCTAAGTTCGAAGACCTTTTCCAGCATGGGCAGGAACTGTGAGAAATCGTTCTCTTTCCTTGCTTTGACCCAGGCCTGGATGGATACAGGCTCGAGCTTTGCCATCTCCCTCACGAGCTTCTCCGGTACAGCGCTCTTCCTCTCATGCTCACGCTCCAACCATCGGAGGGAGGACCTCTGGACATCGGTCAGCCCTCTCTTCTGGGTAGCTTCCCTGAGGAGTCCTTTGACCTTATTGGACGTTATCATCCGGTGCCTCATTGCTCCGATCACAGAGGATTGGGTCCCCCGTATCTCGGCAGCACCGGGGGGCATGTAGGTGTTCTGGTCCCAGCCAAGGACCATCTCGACCTGTCCCATGACCGAATATTCGGAATAGAGCTCCATCAACTTGGTGTAAGTATCGTTCGCCACGGAATATCACCTTTTGATCGTTCGGTATGCCCTCAAAGCCCTTCTCAGCCTAATTTAGGTCTAATGGGTTCATCAGGTATAAAGATTTCAACCTTGATGATGTTACCCGTATTGTTCCATTTTTTTCAACCAACTTTCTTAAGCATGACCGCTGCGAAGAAGCCCGAACGCTCATCCGTTGGCAATGGACGGAAGAAGGGGCCTCTGAACAGGTCCTTTGGGAGGCCAGGTGCAAGATCGTGGGCATCCTTCAGCTCGAACGCATTGGCTTCCGAGAGGAACGAATTGACGACCCCCTCGTTCTCTGCACGATTGAGGGTGCAGGTGGAATAGACCAGGCGCCCACCCGGTCCCACCAGTTGGGAATAGGTCCTGAGGAGGTCAAGCTGTAGAGGGGGGAACCTTGACAATGCCTCCCTGTCCAAATGGAGCTTGATATCAGGGTTCCTTCTAAGGGTCCCCAGCCCAGAACAAGGTGCATCTACAAGGACCACATCTGCCCAGTTCTTATAAGGCCCAAGGTCGGCATCCCCTTTCACAAGGATGCGCTGATAGTTCCATACCTGCGCCCTTCTGGCCCTCTGTCGGAGGCGGGACAGGCTCCTCTCGTTGGTGTCCATGGATACAAGGTTCCCTTTGTTCCCCATCATAGCTGAGAGCGCCAATGTCTTCCCACCGTTCCCCGCGCAGGCATCTATCACCTTTCCATCGGTCGTTCCCTTGACCGCCAACCGGCAGACGAGCTGGGAGGAGATATCCTGGACCTCAAGTCTGCCATCCCTGTAAGGTTCGAGGGAATCAACGGATGTCCCGTCCAAGAGCTTTATGGCATCCTGGTCAAGGTCCGAGGCCTCGGCCCAGACCCTCGCGTCATTGAGCTCTTTTATCAATCGCTCCCTATCAGTTAGCAACGTGTTGACCCTGGCCCCAAGGTACTTCGGAGGGAGCACAGAATCCGCAAGGACACCTCTGAAATCCTCACCGAGCGAACTGGAAAGGGTGTCCTTGAGCCAGTCCGGTGCCGATGCCAGGGATGCTTTCGGGGGGACCTGGTCGGGAGAGCTCGCTTTGAGGACCCTGTTCAGTGGATCGGAGCTTTTGACCCTCATCCTGATGGCATCGAGCCTCTTCTTGTCGAGGCCCAGGTCCGAAGGGAACCTGTCCGTGAACAGGAACATACCGGCAGCTGTGATCTGGACAGGGTCGCGAGATGAGATCTCAGTGGAAAGGAGCTCGAAAAGCCTCAATGTTCCCTGGCAGGTCGTAGCGAAATATGAGCGTTTATGTGGAGGTATGGTCCCGCTCTTGAATATGGTATGGAGGGCATAATTGCCCTTTCTTCCATCGATGACATCCTTGAGGAATGACAGGAGCAGGAGCTCGGTAGATGTTTGGGGCCTGCCCGCAGGGTGATGTTCTTTTCTCGTTGCACCGTACATGTACAGGGGCCAATACATTTCTATGGTAATAACGATGCTGGAAGCGATCGCATACCCATATCACTAGAGCCACTTTCCAGTAGGTGTTCCAATCGGATAAGATTTAAGTAGAACACCTTGAATAACCCTCTCCCCAAACCCTCGCCACTGTGGCTTAGCGGTATAGCGACTCCTTGGTAAGGAGTAGGTCGTGGGTTCAATTCCCACCAGTGGCTCCATTTTTTCATTGATGATGAACGCCCCTGGGGAATTGAACCCGTGGGTTCAACGTTCGAAAAATCCCTTCGGGATTTTCCGCGCCTTTGGAACTGATATCGATCATTTTGTGTTTACGTTCCAAAGGTTCCCACCAGTGGCTCCAATCTTATAAAAAAAAAAATCAAGCTTTAATACCTCTGGAACGGTACGGTCCAGCATGAGGGGGTATCTCAAGGGGATCCTCATAGGGGCCGGGGTCCTCTTCGTTCTGGTCGGCCTGTTCTTCCTGCTCGCAAGCTTCACACCCGATTTCCAGGCGCCTATTCTGATAATTGCCATAGTCCTCTTCATTATAGCAGCAGGCTTCATCGGGTCCGTTGTATTCGTCGAGAAGAGGGAGTCGGAAAGACCCGTGAACATAGAGCAGAAGGTCGAGATCAAGGCCTCGGACCTGGTCGGGGGGGACCAGAGAGCACAGGAGATGAAATGCACCGGTTGCGCAGGCCCCCTCTCGTCCAAGGACATACGCATAACGGACCTTGGCGTCCTCGTCAGCTGCCCCTATTGCGGGAAGGCCTATGTGATGGAGGAGGCCCCAAAATGGTGAGGTCGCGCTCCATCATTATTCTCTTGACAACCCTTATCATATCCATTGTTTCGGTCCCATTCTTTACATCTACGGTGTCGGCGGTCGAGTACAGGTTCGGGGTGGAGGAGGAGACCGCAACGGTCCACATCAGGACCGATGGAAAGGCTAGGATAGAGTATCATTTCGTTTTCCAAAACGAGGGAACGGGGTTCGATGTCGTTGATATCGGTATGCCGAACTCCGATTATGCCCTTTCCACAGCTGAGGCCACTGTCATCGTCTTCAATACCTTTGGTGAGAAGATCAAGGAGGACAACTTCCCGACCATCAGGAGGTCCGAGTACGTGGACCCGGGTGTCGAGGTCCACGTGAAGGCAGGTTCCAATCCACGTATCATCCTGGAATTCTCGATCGTCTGCGACAGGATGGTATGGGAGAGCCCTAACAACAGGTCCATGGCATCAGTGGAGTTCAGACCGACATGGTTCAGCGGGGAGTATCAGGTGAGCAATACGGAGAGATTGACGGTCAAGATGGTGCTCCCTTCCCGTGTCCCTTCCCTGAACAACACTGCTTGGAAGACCAGGGAGTGGGACCATGAGGAGCTTACCGACGTTGGGTGGTTGGTCCAATGGAACCAGACGGACACACCGCCGACCTTTCCCTCGACAAGCATGGGGAAGGTGGGAGTGGCGTTCCCGAGGCAGTACGTTGACAAGGTCTACAAAGAGACATTTCTGGACCAATTGTTAGAGGCCTTATCGGCACTTTTCGGCCTTCTCTGTATGTTCCTTCCGTTCATTGCCATAGCCGCGGTCATAGCCATTGTTATCGTGGTTGGGAAGAAGGGCAAGAAGGATTACTTCAGGCCGTTGATAGCCATGCCCGGGGCTGGACCAAGGACCGGTCTGACAGCTCCGGAGGCCGCCATGGTCCTGGAACTGCCTCTCGAAAAGGTCCTTACAATGATAGTTTACGGTATGGGGAAGAAAGGTTCGATCGGGATAAGGAGTGTTACGGACCCCCCCTCTTTCGATAAGATCTCGAGGGACCTTTGTGAACATGCGTACGAGAGGGACATCTACGATGCCATCGGTGAGGATGGCTACCTTATCAACGGCAGGGTGGAAGAGAGTTTGATGGAATTGGTGAAGGCGACGGAAGCTAAGCTTATAGGGTTCAGCCAGAGGAAGACCCAGCAGTACTACACCTCTATAGTGAACAAGGCATGGGAAGAGGTCAAGACCTCGCCTGATATGAAAGGTCTCGAACTGAACATAAAGAAGAACGATGAGTGGCTGCCATTATCCAAGGATTATGACCGGAACGTGGACCTTTTCATAATGCCCATGATCTTACCCATACCGGTAGGAACAGGGCATCACCATAGGGCCTCTCATGGTGGGCCCGCTCTCGGAGGAGGCGGGTTCGCAAGGAGCTATGTAAACAATATCACGGGCCTATCCTCCAAGTTCGCCAGCTCCACGACAAAGATGACATCGAGCATTGTCCGGACCTTACATCCACCTCCGTCCGGTGGGAGCGGAGGGTCAAGGGGGGGATTCGGTGGAGGGGGTTGCGCTTGTGCATGTGCTTGCGCATGTGCCTGTGCTGGGGGTGGCAGGTGATGTGGCCTTTCCAAAGAGGGATTAAAAAAGGTGTCCATCATTTCAGAGGCACCGGACCACTCGAAGGGAAAAGGGTCCATCTGAGAGTGGACTCCCCGGAGAAGGGCATTCTGATAATGGACGCATCAAGGATGCTGGTCCTGAACGGGACCGGGGTCCATTTTGCTTACCATCTACTTAGAGGCGAGACCGACGATCATGTCATAAAGGAGACCCTGAAGCTCTACAAGGTGAAGAGGGAGGAGGTCGAGAAGGACCTCAAGGAGTTCAAAGTGACCATGTACTCCCTGCTATCCACCAAGGACATCATAACCGAGATGGACGAGGAGCTGGGGTCCCTTTACGAAGGCCAGATGGCGCCGTTCAGGATGGACCTTGCCCTTACCTACAAGTGTGACAACGATTGCTCCCACTGTTACAACGATAAGCAGAGGGCTAAAAGGGAGCTTACCACCGCTGAATGGAAGAGGGTGCTGACGAAGCTCTGGACCTTGGGCATTCCCCATATCGTTTTCACGGGCGGGGAGCCTACGCTGAGAGAGGACCTGCCCGAGCTCATAGCGTATGCCGAAGAGCTGGGACAGATAACCGGATTGAACACCAACGGGAGGAAGTTAAAGGACAGGCCGTATCTGGACAAGCTACTGAAAGCAGGGCTGGACCATGTCCAAATAACTGTGGGGTCGCATGTCGGGCCTACCCATGATGCCATAACGGAGAGGGTCGGTTCACATGCCGAGACCGTTAAGGGATTGAAGAACGCCCTTGAGTCAGGCATTTACACGGTCACCAACACAACGATCATGGAGCGGAACAAGAATGAGGTCCTGGGGACCATCGAATTCCTCTGGAAGATGGGCGTCAAGCACATAGCTGTCAATTCGCTCATAAGATCGGGGAAGGGGAAGGATACAAAAGGGTTAGAGATCAGTGAACTTAAAGAGATACTTGCCAAAGGATGTGGCGATGGCATCCTCAATTCCTATGAGTTCAGATGGTACACACCGACCCCCTACTGTGTCATGAACCCGATGGAGATGGGTCTGGGGATGAAACAGTGCACCGCCTGCAGGATGAACATGGCAGTGGAACCGGATGGCACTGTGATACCCTGCCAGAGCTACTACGATGGATTGGGGAACATCCTCAAAGACCCATGGAAGAGGATCTGGGAGCACAAGATATGCAAGGATATCAGGGACCGTGACTTCGCTCCCGACAAATGCAGGAAATGTTCGTTGTTCACTCAATGTGGGGGAGCGTGTCCGATCTCGTGGAAGATTGGAGACTACACGTTATTGGACATTCTTACTTCATGAGTGGTCAAACGAAAAGGAAGTCTGTAAAGAAGGAATAATTCACTCTCCACTCGTTTTGGAGGTCATAATCTCCCGTATTTCTTATGAGCTTGTTCTGCGGTAAGAATATCGAAGACATAGACCCTCATCTCGGATTTCTCGATCCTGTAGAATGCTCTGTAATCACCTATCCTCAACCGATAGACGACATCGGTCGCCCCCCGTATCTCCTTCTTATCTTCCGTTCCA
The DNA here is from genome assembly GCA_964563055.1 of uncultured Thermoplasmatales archaeon. Lineage (GTDB taxonomy): Archaea > Thermoplasmatota > Penumbrarchaeia > Penumbrarchaeales > Penumbrarchaeaceae > JALOTP01. The sequence continues at coordinate 22,018 of CAZLVP010000021.1, forward strand.
TGTCCAGGATAGGGGTCCTTCAACGCCCGAAGTGCTTTCTTTATTTGCAATTCCCTATCGGGAGGAATACCAATAAAATGGTCCGGAAGGACCATGATCTCAAAGGTCATCGAGGCTCACGAATTCCTTTTTTCTTTCTTCGACCACCCTTCTACTGTAATCGACCAATTGGTTCCTGTTGTGCTCGATGATGAGCCTTTCAATAACGGAGTTGTAATCGTCTGCCATCGAGCCGATCTCGCTAAGCTCGTCCCTTGTCTGGACCTTGATCTGTATGGTGGTGGTAGCAACTGACATATTAGTTCAATAGCGCTATAGTTTAGTATAATATTTATATCTTGCTATAATTTTTATAAGGCTTTATTACTTTATTTTTAATCTTGGGTGTATCGAGGCTGCTGCAAATTATGGATCTATAATGGTTCCTGAAAAATCGGGGTGGTATGTTAGATACAATGGAAGACCAGGGACCAAAACAATTAGATTACGCATAATTCGGACGAATTTGTATTTCTATACGTGCAATGTCGATATCCAATGCTTTTTGCCCATCATTATCCATTACATAGAGGGTGACGATATATTTTCCTACCTTCTCGTACTTGTGTGAGGTCACTTTAGATGGCCTATATCCGCTGTATTGATTGTCAGTGGGAGAATGAGTTCCATCACCGTAGTCCCAATAATAACCTATGATCTCACCATCAATATCATACGAACCTTCACCAGAAAGGAGGATAGGCTGGTTCTTAAAGGTGATAGATATCTTTTCCTCCAGAACATCAGCAACGGGTGTCATGTTCCCAGCCTTTGTTAGATCCAATCTAATAGATCTCTTACCTGAGTAATAATCTGGCTCAAATAACGTCCAGTAGGAGACGTTATACGTTCTTAACGAAGGATATGTGTGAACAGTTAGATTTGATGTCAGATTATTTATTGGAGTGCCATCGCCAAAGTCGATGCATGTCGTCCAAGATCGGTATCCTTTTTCGTAGATAGCCTGGCTGAAACTGACGTTCAAAGGGTCATCGGGATTAAGCTTGGGCTTCAGGAAAGCCCTTGGGTTTCCAAGATAAGGACCATTGTCAATTCTGATCCCCTCCTCTTCGGGCAGGTCATCTATCAGTAGAACGATCAAGACCGTAAAAACGCTTGAAAAGAAGAAGATGATGCAGACAACGCTTATTGCGGTGAGCGTCACTTTCAAGCCGTTCTTCATCCTATGGAAAAAAAGACCGGTCATTATTAAAGATTGGTGTCATCTGTGTATTCATCCGATGGTCATTTAGGTACAAAGCCCCACACGAACGGGACATGGAAGATGGAAGGTGTGACAGTTTTTACCTCGATCCCTCTCTTCCGAAGTATATCGCGTTCGAACTCCACATTATGCAACATTTCGGCTCTGTCCATCTCCCCTGGAACCGTTCCGAACCTCCCCCCCATCTGACCCATTATCTCCGCGACCTTCGATCCAGCATCCGGGTCGCCACCATCTTTGCGGATGACGGAGGTCCATCCATCAACAAGTTCCTTAAGCCCTTCGGGTGCATATATGGACCTGGACCAGATGGGCTCGTTGAGGACCAACGCTCCATTTCTGCTCACCCTGAGCATCTCATCGATCGCTCTCCTAGGGTCCTTGACCCACATGAGATAGAAACTGCAGAGGACCAGGTCGAACGAACCATCTTCGAATTGCAGATCCAGCCCGTCCATCGCCTCAATGTCGAGCCCTCTCTTTCTAGCATTGGCAGCCTGCTCCTTATCCAGGTCCACACCTTTCACCTGAAGGATGTCGGAGAGGTTCGACATCACGTGACCCTCTCCGCAGCCAACCTCGAGAGCTGTCTTTGAACCTGATGAGAACCTATTGACGAGATATCTGTGCCAATCCTTCAACCATTCTGATTGAGCGATCTGGACTCCAAGGGTCTGGACCCCCGCCATGCACCATACAACCCTACGGTTGGAAATAAGCATTGCTTCACATCGCATAAGGGTCCACGATAATGGTTCAGAACGGGTTGAAGGCCCTTCCGACCATGATGAGGTTCCAGGCCTCAAGGAAGAGCGCAAGGACTATGAGGGTCACGGTCCCCCATAGGATCGATAGGGGCAATCCCGGCATCACGGTCTCCCTGTCCAGGTAAGATAGGGTCTTGTCCAGTCCGAACAATATCGCCATGGCGACGAGAACGGTCAGCTCCACGGCAAGGACCTCCCCCCAGAAGGGTGAATAGAACCCGGCGAACGGCAATTTCAGCAGCATCCATTTGAACGTTGCCGATACGAGCAGGGAGAAGAATATGAAATCGCCTATACCAAGGGAATAGTGCTTGCCCTCATATAGCCCATAGGTGGTGATATCCTCTCCAGCTTTCACCTGCAGCAGGGGTTTCCTTCTAGGCGGGCTCGAATGCGCTGCGACCGACGTGGCCTGTTCAGCTTTTTTTAATTTCGCGGTCTTATTGGCCGCCCGTTCCTCTTTCTTATGCTGGTCGGAGAGGTTCACCATCTCCTTGATTATCCCCCTCTTTGCGGCCCATAGGTCCCATAGGGATATCATAACGAGCAGGAATAGGACCACCCAGAACGGAAGCACTATTGCTAGGAAAGGTCCAAGGATTATACAGAAGGCCACCAGCGCAGGGTTCTTCCTCTTCGGGTCAAGGGACCTGAAGACCATGTTCCAGACTATGAGATACCCAGCGATACACCCGATGACGACGATGGCGCCGTAGAAGGGATAACTGTCAGGTATGGTGATACCGAACAGGTCCTCGCTCATGCTCCTGGACAGGTAGAGGTAGAGCATGAGCGAAACGGAAGAACATAGGCCCAAAGCTGCAGCGAAGAAGAGCTTGAGCGTGAGCTTACGTCTCAGTTTGAATAGCATGAATATCCCGAAGGCCGCTATCACGGCTATCCCCACCATGACAAGGGCGTTCAATATCCCCCCTATAAGAGTCCCCTTGGGCGTCCTCTGTTCTACTGTTATGTTCTCCCCGGTGGGCGTGGTGTAGTTCACCTTCTCTGTAGTGTCGGGGATGGTGTTGTCTATGACGGAAGGGGGAATGATATGGACCGTCGTCCCAGTGTTCTCGGTGAAGCCAGAGAAAAAACCTCCGGTGCTCTCGGAGCCCTTTGCGACATCTCTCACGTCCTTGATATCGACCCAAAGGGTGGATGTCACGATGGGAACGGATAGTATTAGGACTATGAGGACCGGGGTGAAGATAGACCATTTCTTTCTGTCCATCCAGTAGAAGAGGATGGTCGTCCCTCAAATAACTTTTGGAACGGATGGTAACATGAGATACGGGAAAAGGTAAAATAAAGGGCCCCTTCATGCCCAGGGGATGGACGGCAGGTTCACCACGCTCATTTCGTTCGTGATAGGGATACTGCCCACGTTCGGTCTGTTATTTGCCATAACCTCCAGGTTCGAACGCTTCCTGGAGGAGAGGGACACCATGACATCCTTCATCATAGGTCTCTTCGCCGGGATCCCCCTGGCCGTCGCTCATATGTTCTTCAGCTACAGCTACGGGACCGACCGGCCCGAGATGTACATTGCCCTTATCATGCTTGCTCCGGTCGAAGCTCTGGCATATCAGATATTCCTGAACAGGAAGAAGTTCAGGGACCGGAAGGACCTCCCCTTCATAGCCCTGGGTTTCTGTCTCGGAGCATCGGCGACCTATATCGGATTCCTCTCGGGATGGATGTTCAGGTCCCTTGATGCTGACGCAGGCATGGTCCTTGGGGTCCTCCTCTTCGGATTGGGTGTGGGTCCCCTCAAGGGGTCCATCGGACTTATGATGTCGAAAGGGAAGGTGAGGACCATCCTCAGACCCGACCTGCTATATTCTGTCCTGGCCCTAGTAGTGTTCAACCTGTTCGTATTTCTCTATATGTATTCCCTTTTCCTCTGGACCTTCGCATTGCCCATAGCCGCCATGGGCATTGCCATGTTCTACTTCCATTACAGAGGATTGGCTTGGAGGCTCAAGGACCGCTGATGACCTTGGTCAATATGGCGACCTTCCTGGCAGCCCTCTCTTCGAGACCATCCCCCAGGATCGTGTAACGAGAGGGCCTTATCGAATGGGCCTCGATGAGCGCCCGGATGACCTCATCCTCGGTGACACCGAGCCCCTCCGCATCGACGGGCGCACCTATGGTCATGAGAGCGTCCCTGATGGCCTTCCAGTCCCCCCCGTGGAGGTACATCATCATGATCGTACCCACCCCCGCCTCCTCCCCGTGGAGGGCTGGCCTCTTCGCTATCAGGTCCAGGGAATGAGCGAACATATGCTCGGACCCTGAGGCAGGCCGGGATGTGCCTGCGATCGACATCGCCACCGAACTGCTCACCAGGGCCTTTAGCACGATCCTCACGGATGGCTCAAGTCTTGGTTTTATCTCATGTGCCCTCTCTATGAGCAGCCTTGCCGTCATCTCGGAAAGGGCGGCAGCATATTCGGAGAAGAACTCGTCCTTCAATCTATGGGCCAACTTCCAATCGAGCACTGCCGTGTAGTTAGAGATGATGTCCGCGCACCCTGATGCAAGGAGCTTGAAAGGGGAGTTGGCTATGACCTTCAGGTCGGCAACCACCGCGAGGGGGGCCTTTGCCTGAACGGTCTTCTTCCTCCCGTCCATCTCTATTGAGGCTCTGGATGAGGCTATTCCGTCATGAGAGGCAGCTGTCGGTACGGAGATGAACTCGAGGTCCTTCAAGGTAGCGACATACTTGGCCACATCTATGGGCCTGCCCCCACCCACCCCCAACATGAAATGTTCCGAATCGCTGTCCACATGTTCCCGGACCATCTCGACAGACCTGTCCGTGGCACCGGAGATCATGATCACTTTGGCCCCGAACCCGGAGCCAAGAAGCGATCCTTCGACCTCCTTTCCGGCCACCTTGTAAGTGTTGGAATCGCATACGATTATACCCGTTCCTTTAAGATGGAACCTTTTACATACGGACCCAATATCCGATAGGGCCCCCGACCTCATCAGGATGCCCCTGGGAAGTTCCATGAAAGGAAGTGCCCTCTGGTCCTCATCGACCCGCGCTACCTCGCTCATCAACCTATGAAGGGTCAATTGTGTTGTTAATCCTTTTCTTCGCGATGATGATAGCCCCGCAGTTGGCCGCTCAAAGCTCATAATCCTCATTTTATGTCAATCATAAGTGAAGTTTTAATATCAGGGGGTTCGATGAGGTCCGGGACCAAGGATGCATCCGGTAGTCGAGGTACTGTTCGAAAAGAACAAGAAATATGACCTATCCATAGTGGTCTCGGACGACGATACCATAATTGCCCAGATGCTGGACAGGATAAGCTCCGAGAAGACCATTGTACTCACCTCCAGGGACAAGGAGGTCAATGTCAGGGAAGGGGTCATCTATTATACCTACTCAAGGAACCTGGAGAACTCAATTTATTTCATGAACTTCATAGAGCGTTTGATATTCCGGATATTCCTAGGGGGGTATATCACACCCAACATGGAGGTCCTCCTGGTATCGGACTATCCTTTCCGCTTCATACTTGAGTTCAATTCCTCTGCCATGCCCTTCTACAGGGTCATGGAGGAGATATCCGATATCGTTGACAAGGAGGTCATGGAGTCCCTCCTGAAGATCATATTCGAGCTCCATCTCGAAGGAAGGGAGGGCAAGCGGATCGGGACCCTGTTCGTGGTGGGCGATACGGAAAAGGTCCTGGAGAGCTCCAAGCAGCTCGTCATGAACCCATTCCAGAACCAGGACGAGAACATACGGAACCTGCTCATCAAGGAGAACTGGGAGTCCATCAAGGAGTTCGCCCAGCTGGACGGGGCCTTCGTCGTGGACCCCAAGGGGCGAATAATCTCCGCAGGGAGGTATATAATGGTCGACCCGCAGGTCCAGACGACAGGCGGTCTCGGGGGCAGGCATCTGGCCGCAGCATCCATCACATACACGACCAAGTGCGTCTCCTTCGCTCTCTCCTCATCCGGGACAGTAAGGATATTCCGGAACGGCAAAGTGGTCTTGAAGGAGGACCTGAATTGAAAAGGAGGTCGGACTGAGCTTGGGGCTGTTCCGACCCGTTGACGACATCCTCTTGGCACTTCTGTTCCTCTTGATATTCTCTCGAGGTATGGGGTTATTGTTCAGGAGGGCCAATATCTCCCCGGTCGTGGGAGAGGTCCTTGGGGGGATAATCTTATCCCCGTTGGTCCTTGGGATACTCACCGATTTTCCCGACATCCAGACGTTCGCGGAGTTCGCGGTCATAGTGGTCATGTTCCACTCGGGTCTGTTCACCGATTTCTCTGCCTTCAGGCAACAGAGGCGGAGCTCCATACTGATAGGGGCGCTTGGTGTGGCCGTGACATTCGCGCTTATCTTCACAACGTCCTACCTTGTTCTATCCTTCGCGCTGGAGACGTCTCTGTTCCTGGGTGCCATAATATCGAACTCTGCCATAGAGGTCTCTTCCTCCGTCCTGCGGCACACACGTTTCAAGAGGCTCAGGACCCTGGTCGTGGGAGCTAGCTTCGTTGACGATATCATGGCGGTCTTCGTGCTGGGTGTCGTCCTCACCTTCGTCAGGACCACCCCTGGCATACTCATACCCGTGATAGGTAACGTTGAAGGGATCCAGCTCACATTCTTGAGCCTGACATTCACATCACTGCAGGTAGGGCTGTTCCTGGTATTGACATTCTTCGTTCTGACAAGAGCGTCCCATAAGGTCCTAGACCGGATCGTGCCTAGGGGATTCGAGGTCCTCCTGTCCTTCGGGTTCTTCCTTGCCTTCGGCCTCGGAATAATCTCCAAATGGGTCGGGCTCCACGAAGTGATAGGCGTTTATATCGCCGGTCTCCTCCTCAGCTCATGGAGCCAGGTTCCTGACCCAATGATGAAAAGAGGGGTCGCTTTCATGAAGTTCAAGACGTTCTTCACAAGGATGACAGAGTCCCTTTTCTCCCCAATTTTCTTCGGGATCGTCGGGATCATGCTCGGTTCGGCATTGGTGACCGAGGGTGGGGGGTCCGTTCCTTACATCATGGTCGGTGCCCTTTCATTGTTCCTTTTAGCGGTGGCAGGTAAGACAATTGGTTGTGGTATGGGGGCAAGGCTGAAAGGGACCGTTCCCTCTGGGGCCATGCTCATAGGGGTTGCTATGTGGGGAAGGGGAGCTCTCGAACTGATCCTGATAAAGACCGGGCTTAGAGAGGGCTTCATCAGTCCCGAGGAGTTCTCCATGGTCGTCCTGATGACATTGTTGACGATACTTATCACGCCTTTGGCTTACAGGCTCACCGTCAAATGGAAAGAGGACCAGCTGGAAGATGCCGGTCTGTAGTCCTAATATGCTCTCACTGCGGCGGGGCAGCAGGGGTCACCGGTGGTGGCTGAACGGCCTGGACCGGGGGGACCACTGGAGCTTGCTGGACCGGTTGCTGAGGGGCCACCACAGGCGGCTGTGTCACTGGAGGTGTCACGGGTGCTGGTGGCAAGGTCTGCTGGACCGTCTGCGGAGGCAGAGGTCCTGTAGGTACCTGCCCTGGGGGCAGGTTCTGAGGGGGCACCATCGGAGGCATCATCATTCCACCGGGCGGGGGCAGCTGGGCTGCCTCCTTGCGCCTCCTTATGATTATTATGGATATTAGGGCTAGTCCGACGAGTATGACCGCTGTGATGATGAGCACCAGCAGGATCACGGTGGTCATATCGTTCCCGTTCCCACCTGTGTCATCGTCATCATCGTCCGTGGGTCCGACATCTATGTCCTTTGGGACCACATATACATGGAAGGGTTCCGTTATGACCTCCGATTCGAGCTTCTCCGTCGAAGAGTCTATACCGACGATCCTCAACTGGTAATCTCCAGTGGTCATTGAGCTGGTGTTCCAGCTAAAGGCCGATGTGCTCAACGAGCTCGCAATGGTTATCCAGTTCGTTGTCCCTGCCAACCTGTAATAGAGGTCATAGACGACGTTCTTCCCCTCGGGGTCGGTCCCGCTCCAGGTGAAGGAGATGATGCCGGAATTATTGGATGCGGGCGGAGGGGATTGGGTGAAGGTGAGGACCGGCGGGTCGTTGTTGTCCACGACCAGGTCGAGGATGTACATTGCGGAGAGGTTGACCCCGGTGCAGTCATAGACCTCGAGCATTATCTTGTAATTCCCATCATCGAGGGAACTTACGTCCATCACATATCTGCCCGAATTGGGTATGCCCTCTGCCAGATAGGTCCAGGCAAGTGTCTCCGTTCCGGTCTCGAGCCTCTGAGAACGGCCGATCCATACCTTCAATCCCTCGGTCTCGGCGGGGTCATCATCATAGGCGCCCCAGGTTAAGGTCGCCTTCTTCGCCGCAGGTGTTGGGTTCAAGGCCTTCTCGGAAATTATGGGCGCATCAGGATTATAGACCCTGACGATCACCCTGCTCTCGGCCGACATCTCGTTCCTGGTATCCTTGACCACCAATCTGAAGGTATAGATCCCATCGCCCTCTTCAAGGTCAAGGGTATCGAGCGTCACCGTGCCAGTGTTGGGCTCGTCCATCCGTAGCTCGGTCCAGTACGAAGAAGTGGAGAACATGTACATAAGGTCGTACTTGAGGTCCACGGTATCGTCCTCCTGGTCATCCGCGGTCCATGTGAATTCGACGCTCCCGGTAAGTACATTATCGTCCCTTGGCGAGGTGAAGGCGCATTCTGGCGCATCGTTGTTGTAGATAGTGAAGGTCGGGGAGACCGCCTCTGTCGAGAGCCCGGTGGTGTCCCTGATGATGATCTTCGCCTTGTAGGTGTATGCATCCAAGAACTTTGTCGAATCGAACTTATAGGTCCCGGAGTTAGGAGCACCCATCGCAAGCGCCGTGTAGGTCACACCATCCTCCGAGGAGAGATAGATGTCCGCCTTAAGCATGGTGGGTTCGTCCTCGTTGTCGAAGGCCGACCATTTGAGGGAGGGTTGACCTGACAGCTCCTGATCCTCAACAGGGGAGATTATTCGAAGCGTGGGGGGGTCGGGGTTATTGATCTCGAACTCGAACCCTGTTGCGGCCTCGAGCTCCATTGAATCCTTGTCGGTCACTAAGGCCTTCAGCCTGTACCTGTCACCGTCTGGGACCCGTGGGTCCATGAGGTTCCAATTGTAAGACCCAGTGTTCGGTAGGTCTGAGGTTATCACGGTCCAGTCGATCCCTGGTCTTGAATAGAAGAGGTCGACAAGCAGGTCGGTCCCGTCCTCATCATCGGATGCGCTCCAGTATATCATGAGGTTACCTTCTGCCTTGCCTTCGTCGAGCCCGTTCTGGATGAGCTGGTCGTTCAAGGTTATTACTGGGGCATCAAGGTTCAGGACCTTGACGGGAACTGTCACGGTCGAGACCTCGTCCCAGTAGTCCGTTGCGGTGACCTTTATTTCATAATCCCCATCTGGCCAAACATGGGTCGCTCCGTTCATCGCGTTCGTCTTCCAGATGAACTTACCTGCAGCAGGGACAATATTGGTCCAGGTCTCGGACGTGGTCCTCTTCACCTCTACCTTCTTGGAGATGGGTTTGGTTGGGGCATCGACATCTGCGGACGTGAACGATATCTCGGCATCCCCGGAGAGGACCGTATCGGCTAGGGGGAGGACATTGGTTATGGAAGGTGGGGTCCCGTCAATGTCGAAGACGCGGAACTTGGTCACCTTTTCGCATATGAGGCCGAGCCTTGCTTCCGAGCTACCAGCTGGGACATTATGTCTCCTGGGGAAAGCATCCTGGACCAAAACGGCGAAGCAGTCGACCTTAATATTATCAAAGGAGGAATCCTCTACTGTCACAGTAAAATCGACCCAGCATTTACTGGAGTCGTGGCCTCCAGTTGCTACGATTGACAATGGTGCGGCGGTAGCGGCCCGAGTGTTGACCCTGCTCCTTATACTGTTCTCTAGGTTCGTATCGTTGGCATTGGCACTGCCACCGACCGTCGGGTCCACACCATCTATAACATAGGTCGGGTAACCAGGGACCGTATAGAAGTTGCCCCTGGTCCCGGAATCTGCCCTGTAATAGACATCGTTCGAGCTGCTAGCGTGGTATTCTATCCCGATGTAGGTGTCCGGGAACATGGAACTGTCATGGTCCATCCTTTCCATTGCCCCAACGATACCAGTGCAGTAAACGCACCAGCAAGCCGTGAAGTCCTCCATGATGATCCTTTGGTCTGTCCCGGTGCTGACCTTGGTGCCATCCATGGTCACAAAGGCGCCTTGATAGATATCCGCGATGTTCAGTGTATAGCTCCCCACGGTCTTCTGAGTGCTCACCTGGTTCTGGAAGAATAGGACAATGGCAATGTCGTCCCAGGTGTTCTCCTTTACATCCACGGAATAGTACGGGTCGTCCGTGCCGTAGAAGCTAGGTTTGGTGAAGGAGATATTATAGGTCTCGGAATACTGGTAGAGCCCCGCTCTCGAGGGGGGGTCGGCCCCTTCCACGGTACCGGGGAAGGCCGTGAAAAAGGCCATTGTTATGAACATCAGTGCACAAATCACAGCTAGTGAGGTTCCCTTTCCTGTCATTTTGACACCATTCCTTTTTTTTTTGATACCTATAACTGACGGATTTCCTTTAGCCATCTTCTATATATATATGGTTTGCTGGAACAGGCTTTCCTGGTAAATCAAATGTTCCCGACCGTTGGTCATAGCTGTCCTGGGCATCGGTCGACCATCACTTTATTATAGCCATTGTTTTTACTCCGTCGTTCTACCTTGCTTTTACCCGGTAGCGGACGGTGAGCCGTTGGAGGACAGTGATTTCGAAGCGATAGGCTACAAATGTGGGCTGGAGATTCATCAGCAGCTCAGGACCGAGAGGAAGCTCTTCTGCCGCTGCCCCCCTATCTACAGGAACGATCCCGCGCACTACACCATCGTCCGCCACATGAGGCCCACCCTTTCCGAGATGGGGACCTATGATGGGACCGCGCTCATGGAGTTCAAGACCAGGAAGAACGTCACCTACCAGTTCTTCAGGGACACCACATGCTCCTATGAGACGGACGACACCCCGCCCTTCGAGCTGGACCCGAAGGCGCTCGAGATATCCATGGTCATAGCCAGGGCAATGGGATGCGCCCTTGTCGATGAGGTCCATGTTTCAAGGAAGCAGTACCTCGACGGTTCCATACCTACAGGGTTCCAGAGGACCGCCATAATCTCACTGGGGGGCAAGGTCCCTTGGAAGAAGGGCAGGGAACTCCTCATAAGACAGATATCGCTCGAAGAGGACGCCTGCAGGGAGATGTCGGACGTCGGTCATGAGATAGTCTTCAGGACCGACAGGCTCTCGACACCTCTGGTCGAGGTCGTAACGGAGCCAGTCGCCAGGAACCCGACCGAGGCGGGGGAGATCGCCGAGGTCCTTGGATGGGTCATGAGGTCCACCGGACTGGTAAGAAGGGGTCCCGGTGCCACAAGACAGGACGTCAATGTCTCGGTCGAGGGTGGCGTTCGGGTCGAGATAAAAGGTGTCCCCTATCTTGAGCTCATTCCTCCCATCACGGCAGGGGAGGCGATCAGACAACACAATCTGCTGAAGATCATGAAGGAGCTAAAGGGGAGGGGCATCGACCCTGTCGCCATGGACACGGACGGGTTCACCAATATGAAAGCCATCGATGTCACATCCTTTTTCGAGGGTCGGGACGTTGAGCTCTTCCGTCCCTGGTTCCAGGGCATTGTCAAGGTCGGGGGGGTGTATCGGGTCATGGCCGTCCTGATACCGGGCTTCAAGGGCATCTATTCCCATCCTACTCACGGGGACCAGACCTTCGCAGACGAACTGGCAGGAAGGGTCCGGGTCATAGCTTGCCTTGACCGGATGCCCAACCTGATGACATCCGACGACACCCCGTTCAGGGGAGTGGCTTCGGAGGACATTGAGAAGATCGGGAAGGCCCTGGGTGCTGGAGATGAGGATGCGTTCGTTCTGGTCTGGGGGGATCTGAAGGACACGGACACCGCCGTCAAGGAGATATTCATCCGCTCCAAGGAGGCGTTCTTCGGTGTACCCAACGAGACGAGACAGGTCCTGGACCCCAATACGACGACCTTCGAGAGGATACTGCCTGGCCCCGATAGGATGTATCCAGATACCGACAGACCCCCTATAGTCGTCACGAAGGCCGTCCTTGACAAAGTGAACGCCCTTGTCCCAAGGCCGTTCTGGGAGGAGGAGGTCGAAATGGTATCGGCCGACGTCCCCCCTGCAGTGGCCCATCGCTTGATAGTCTCTGAACATATCCATACCTATAGGGAAGCAGTGGGTTCTGGTTGTGATGCAAGGTTCTGCGCGTTGGCGCTCATGGAGAGGCTCACATCCCTCAAGCGCAGAGGTGTTCTCGTCAGCTCCTTGGAAAGGAAGACCCTTCAGGAACTTTTCATGCTGGTCAAGAACGGTGCCCTGCCCACCGAGATGTTCTCCGAGGCCGTTACCCTCATGCTCAAGGAAGCCCTGGCCCCTGCCGATGCAGCGAAGAGGCTCTATCCCGGTCCTGCGGACCAGAAAGAGCTCATAAAGGTTGTGAAGAAGGCAGTGAAAAAGGACCCCGAGCTCGCGGAGAGCTTCAGGAAGGGCCATACTGGCAGGCTCATGGGCCTGCTCAGGACCGAAATAGGCCCCAAGGCGAGCGGTAGGTCCATATTCGATGCCGCATCCAAGGTCCTGTCATGAGGCAGAGGCCAACCTTATTAAACCGAACGACACTTCTCTTAGCGGTGGAAGATTTGCCGGACGAGATGAACCTTGGGAAGCTTTTCTCATCATCGCTGGAGGAGGTCCTGGGCGGGGAGGACCTGCTGCTGGAGGTTGCCAGGGACCTGATCAAGGACGAGATAAAGAAGAAGGTCCTCTATGCCCTTGAAGAGAATCCGGAGCTCAAGCAGGAGCTTAAGAGCGCACTTGAGGAATATTACCAGGCCAAGATCAAGCAGACCCTTGCAGCGATGAAGATCGCAAAGGCATCCGTCAGGTTGGGGCTAAGAACTGCCCCGGAGGAGCTGCAGAAAGAGGTCCAGGTCGAACTGGAAAAAGAGATCACAAGGATAATCGATGATACCCTCTGATGCCCAGTGACCATCTCCTTCATTTTCATTTAGGACCGAATGAGGTCCCAGGCTCGCATTGAAGGAATTTTTAGAGAAAGTTATCTATAATCGGGCCGTTCGTTAAACCTTGAGGAAGTGACCTACTTGAAGGCCATCGTTCTAGCTGCCGGGGAGGGCAGAAGGCTTCGTCCTCTTACCGGGGACAGGGGTAAGGGGATGCTCCCAGTTGCCAACAGACCGATAATCTCCTACGTCCTTGAGAACCTTGCCGCATGCGGTATCAGGGACCTGGTTATGGTAGTCGGGTACCAGAAGGAGAAGGTGATGAACCATCTGGGCAACGGCAAGGAACTGGGTCTTAGGATAGAGTATGTCGAGCAGAAGTTCCAGCTGGGGACGGCCCATGCTCTCCACCAGGCCCGGGAATTGGTCTGCGGAGGTCCCCAGCAGAACAAGGGAAATGTCTGTGAAAGGTTCCTGGTCGTACCCGGAGATTCCATAGTGTCCCAGAACGCCATTTCAAGGCTCATCTCTGTTCCAGAGGGGGAATGGGGGATGTTGGCGGCCTCCTCGGCGAACTCGTCCAAGTACGGGGTCGTCACAGCACGGGACGATCGTCTGATAGCGATCCACGAGAAGCACAAGGTCACAGAGGACCTTGTTTCGAGCGGGACCCCCTCCATAGTTGCGCTCGCTCTCTGGGACCAGAGGACACCCTCCGATTCATCATTGATAAACACCGGGACCTACCTCCTGGATGAGGGTGTCTTCAAGCTACTCGGCACCAAGGACCTGGGAGAGCCGCTCCGGCTTACGACGTGCATATCGGAGGAGGCCGTGAGACGGTCTATCAGGGTGATAACCATAGACAGCTGGTTGGATGCGGTCTATCCATGGGACCTGATTACGATAAACGAGCATATCCTTGCCTCCACACCCAGGGAGTCGGCCGGAACGCTTGAGGAAGGTGTCGTGTTGAAGGGCCCGGTCAGGATCGGGGAGGGTGCCAGGGTTCGGTGCAATACGGTGATAGAAGGTCCGGTCGTGATAGGTCCTGGAACGTCCATAGGGCCTTGTGCCTACATTGGACCGAACACCTCTATAGGGGAGAACTGTGCCATAGGGCCGTTCACTGCGGTGAAGGGGTCTATCATAATGGACGACACAGTGCTCGGGACACATTCTTCCATTAATCGGTCCATAATCGGGAACGGCTGCAGGATAGGGGACATGTTCGGTATAGAACAAGGCGAGAACACGATCCTGCTCGAAAAGAGGTTCACGACCAAGAAGCTCGGAGCGGTCGTTGGCTCTGATTGCGTCATCTCCGACCATGTGAGCCTGGGCCAGGGTGTGCTCCTGGGCAATTCATGTAGGGTCGGACCGCAGAGGCATGTCAGGGACAACCTTCCGGACGGGACCAACGCTGTTTGAGGAGTGATTGATTTGTGCGGTATAGTAGGATACATAGGTCCTTCCGAAGCCATTACCATCCTTATAGATTCCTTGAAGAGGCTCGAGTACAGAGGCTACGACTCCTCCGGTGTAGCGCTGCTCCAAGCAGGTAAGGACGGGAACCAACTTAACGTCCAGAAGAGGCCCGGACAGATATCTGTGTTGGAATCCCAGATGGAGCGCATCGCTTCGAGCATAGGCATGGCCCATACGAGGTGGGCCACCCACGGTGTCCCCAACCAGATCAACGCTCACCCCCATACCGACGATAAGGGCACAGTGGCCGTGATACACAACGGCATCATAGACAATCACCTTAAGCTCAAGGAGGCGCTGATATCCCAGGGCCATGTCTTCCTCTCCCAGACAGATTCCGAGGTCATACCCCATCTGATAGCCGAGGAGTACAAGGTGTCGGGCGGAGACCTTATCGAGGCGGTGCGCAGAACGGTCCGTCAGCTCGAAGGCTCCTATGCCATTGTGGTCCTGCACCGA
Organism: uncultured Thermoplasmatales archaeon; assembly: GCA_964563055.1. Taxonomy (GTDB): domain Archaea; phylum Thermoplasmatota; class Penumbrarchaeia; order Penumbrarchaeales; family Penumbrarchaeaceae; genus JALOTP01. The sequence goes on from CAZLVP010000021.1 coordinate 37,090, forward strand.
GATCACCCAGACCAGATCGTTTGTGCCCGCGAGAAGAGCCCCATGGTCATAGGGAAGGGTGTAAAGGGGTCCTTCATAGCCTCCGATGTCACCGCCCTCCTGAAATATACCAACAGGTTCCTCTACCTCGAGGACGGGGACATGGCCTCCCTTACCCGTGATGGTATCCATGTCCAGAGGATAGATGGGGGCCCGGCCGAGAGGCCATGGAAAGAGGTGGAATGGTCCCTCGAGGATGCAGAGAAGGGGGGCTTCAAGCATTACATGATCAAGGAGATCTACGAACAGCCCAGGTCCCTCCACCAGACGTTGTCCGGCTGGAGGTCAGAGGAGGCGAGCCTCCCCAAGATCTTATCAAGGGCGAATACCGCGCGGATAATCGCCTGCGGGACCTCCTATCATGCGGGCATGGTAGGCAAGTATCTCTTCGAGAAGTACACCGGGATGCCGGTCGAGGCATCCATGGCATCGGAGTACAGGTTCGCCGACCATGTCCGAGAGGACCCCTTGATGCTCTTCATAACCCAGAGCGGGGAGACACTTGACACGATAATGGCGGCAAGGGAGGCCAGGAAGAGGGGCAACAGGACCTTGAGCATAACCAATGTCCTTGGTTCCACCATTACAAGGGAGACGGACCTGACCCTCTACCTAAGGTCGGGCCCCGAGATAGGGGTCGCCGCCTCAAAGACGTTCACATCCCAGCTCATGATGATGTACCTCATCTCCTCCTATGTGGGGTTCTCGACCGGGTATATCAGCAGGGATGAGTACCGGTCCGTCCAGGGCCACCTTCGGACCGCTATAAGGGCCGTTGATGGGGTCCTGAAGGACGTATCGAAGGTCATGGGACAGGCAGAATGGTTCAAGGGTGCGGAGAACGCGTTCTATCTTGGCCGGTACATCAATTACCCGACCGCGCTCGAAGGTGCGTTGAAGATGAAGGAGATATCCTACATCCACTGCGAGGGCTATCCTGCAGGCGAGCTAAAGCACGGGCCGCTCGCATTGCTCACCGATAGGACCCCGGTGGTGGCGCTGGTAACGAAGGACCACACTTACGATAAGATATTAGGGAACATAGGTGAGTGTTCCGCCAGAGGGTCACCTGTATTGGCCTTGGCCCCCGAGGGTGACAGGGAGGTCTCGAAGTACACGGACAGGGTGATATACTATCCCGAGGTCCCTCCTCTTTTCTCTCCCATCCCCATCTCCGTCGTCCTTCAGATGCTCGCCTACCACGCTGCGGACCTGAGGGGATGTGCCATAGACAAGCCCAGGAACCTTGCAAAATCGGTCACCGTCGAATGATGTTCCAGGAAAGATTGATGAACCAGCTTGAGGATTATGGTCCATGGGAGGCCGGGGTCCGTTCCTGTTAGCGGTCATATCTCTGTTCTGCCTTGTATCAGTCCCAGCGGTGAACGGAGCGCCGTCCACCATCTCCGGGGAGATCGAGGTCCAACCTGAATGGCAAGTGTTCGTCGAGGGAAGGAACGATACCATATTGAACATTGACGGCCAGTTCCGTGTAGTGGAGAAGAGCGGTCTCGATACCCTGCTCGATATCACGGCGACCTTGGGTGTGACCGGCGGTGATTGGCAGGCACAGCTGCCCAAGACGACATATCCGAACGTTGTACCAGGAGAGATATATCAGTTCAAGGTCGTCGTCACGGTCCCCTTCGATGTCAAGGACGGTACCGCCCAGACGCTCTCGGTGAAGCTTACGCTTACAAATCAGCTGAACACGGCACAGGACCAGGTGAGCTTCACGGTCACCGTTAAGAGAGAGGAAGAACAGGAAGACGATGATGGGCCTCTTGGGCTACCCCAAGGAAGTTCCATCCCCCTCCTCCCCATCCTCTTCGTTGCAGCGGTCCTTGTTTTCGCCGCTGTTGCGGGGGTTTGGGTATCCAGGAACATAGAGATAGTCCGGGAGGTCGGGGGCAGGAGGCGGATATTCTTCAGGGAGAAGGGCTCCGGGCGGATCCTCGGTAAGCGCAGGCAGCCCCCAGACGGATGATGGTGGGGAGCTCCGATGCCCGATCCAAAGAGCATAGTATTGGTCTTCAACCCCTCTGCTGGGGTTGGAAGGTCCGGCCATGACATTGCTTCTGTTTCCGACCGCTTGAGGAGGATGGCATCCGTTGTAGGTGGCCGGATCGACCTCGAGGTCCGGAGGACCTCGGGAAAGGGGGACTGCCTTGATGCCGCAAAGGAGGCGGCCGGTTCGGGGGTCGATGTACTGGCCGCTGCCGGAGGTGACGGGACCGTCATGGAAGCAGCGGCCGGGATAGCTGGTTCAAGGACCGCTCTGGGGATGGTCCCGGTGGGATCAGGTAACGATACGCTCTTTTCGATCACGGGTCACAGGGACATGGAAAGATGCCTCCGCGACATCGTTTCCGGGAGCGTGAGGTCCCTGGACATGGGCAGTCTGAACGGGAGCCTCTTCCTCAATGTGGTTGGGATAGGTCTTGATGCCGAAGTGAACCATGAGGTCGCAAGAAAGCGTCATCTGGTCCTTCGTTATGGCCCCCTCCTCACCTACACCCTTGCTGCATTGAAGGTCGTCGGTCGTTTCAAGCCCTATGATGTGGAGGTCACTCTCGATGGTGAGGGCCCCAGTATCCATAGGGTCGGTCTCTTCACAGTGGGGAACGGGACCACCTGCGGTGGTGGGTTCAGATTGACACCTCTTGCAAGGATGGACGATGGATTGCTCGATGTGAGCCTATGCAGACATTTGGGGCGGTTCCGGTCCGTCATTAATATCAGGACCGCGATGAAGGGGAAACACCTGCGGAGGAAGGAAACGACCTACCATCAGACCAAGGGGGTCAGGGTCCGAGGTATAGATGGTGAGCTGCCCTATCATGTCGATGGTGAGGGTGGGTTCGCAAGGGAACTGAAGATATCGGTAGTTCCGTCATGCTTGAGGACCGTTCACTAATGGATCAGGAGTAAGGTCTGGTCGTGTCCTCAAGGATATCCATGCCCTTGTCTATCTGGTCTATCGTATTGACGAACGAGAACCTGAGGTGGTATTCCCCCCTGGGACCGAAGGTGGCACCATGGGAGCAGATCAATCCGTTCTTGGCAAGTTCAAGGACCAGGTTGGATGACGGGACCCTCTTCCCATCCTTCTTCAGGTCGTAGGCCGGGAAGGAGTAGAACGTTCCGGGGGGAGATAAGGCCCTGAAACCCGATATGCACCTCAGGCGTTTGGTGATATGGTCCCTCCTCCTCTGGAACTCGCTGACCATCGTCGTTATGAACTTCGATGAGCCCTTCAATGCCGCCAAGGCCCCGTACTGAATGGGCGTAGAAGGGCAGGCGACCATGTGATAGTGCGCCAGGGATATCTTGTTCACGAGCTCCTCCTCCGCCGTGACATATCCCATCCTCCATCCGGTCATGGCGAAGATCTTCGAGAAGGAATTGACCACGACGGCCTTCTCGTAGGAACCCAGGAACGAATGGTGCGTGTTCCCCTCATAGACCATGGCGTCATAGACCTCATCGGAGATTATGACGATGTCATGGTCCCTCGCAAGGTCTATGATGTCGTCCCTGTCCTGTCTTGTTATCATACCGCCCGTTGGGTTCGATGGTGAGTTGACGACTATGAGCTTGGTCTTCTTATCTGTCAGCTTCTTCATCTCATCGATATCCGGTCTGAACTCGTTCTCTATTGTCAGCCCGTAATCCTTGTGCTTTGCACCGCAAAGGCGGGCATGGGGCCGGTAGAGAACGAACCCGGGGTCCGGAACAAGGACGTTCTCCCCCGGGTCAAGGAAGGTGAGATAGCTAGAGAAGAGCGCCTCCGACCCGGAGCTTGTGATGACGACGTTCCCGGCCTTGACATCCTTCCAATAGGTCTCCAGCCGGTGGGCGATCGCTTCTCTAAGTGGCATGATGCCGTTGGTGGGGCCATACTTGTTCATGCCCCGGTCCATGGCCTCCTTCACGCCATTGAACGCCTCCTGAGGCGGTTGAAAATCGGGTTCGCCCAGTCCCAGGTTCACGGAGTCCTTGTTAACTAGCTCGAACATCTTCCTGAGGCCTGACAGCTCTATGCCTTCCATCCTCTTGGAGAACATGGGTGCACCGCATGAACATTAGACGCATTCCATATTTAATGATGTGGCCCGGCGGGGATGTCCGCCCGATGTACCTGTCTGGCCATTGACCGAAAAGTAATAAAGGGTGAGGCATTATCCGTCCAAGTCGCCCCTATTTAAAGGAACGGCCCTTCTCATTAGGCTGTAACAGGGGCGTGGATGGACCGGACGGACCGGTCCGGGGTGCTTAGGATGCAAATGCAGGTCCCGGTCTCGCGTTTCGAGAGCGTCGGTGTCAAGGTCCCTTCAAGGTCCCTCACCACTTCTGAGCTCATGAGGACCATGAAGCACAAGATAGGTCTGGACCTCGAGAGGCTCACTGGGATCCACGCAAGGCGAGTTTGCTCCCCCGGGGAGGACTCATATACGCTTGCGTTGGGTGCGGCACAGGACTGTCTTGACCATTCGAAGTACAAGGCCAAGGACATAGAGGTCATCATCAACTGCTCCATTTCCAGGTCCAAGGGCGGGAAGATGATAGTGTATGAACCTTCCCTATCCCATTACATCAGACAGGCCATAGGCGCAACGAACGCCATGGTGTTCGATATCAACAATGCCTGCGCCGGTATGTTGACTGGCGTGGAGGTCCTGAACGGTTACATAAGCAACGGGACCTTCAAGAACGGCCTGGTCGTGAGCGGAGAGCATATCACGCCCATAAGCAACAGCGCGGCAAGGTCGGTACGTTCGATAGCGAGTAGGCAGCTAGCATCCCTCACTGTTGGCGATGCTGGAGCGGCTGTCATCCTTGAACGGGCCATCGCACCTGATAAGGGAATGGCCGTCTCCCAGTTCACAACATTGTCCAAGTTCTGTGACCTCTGCATAGGAAAGCCCCTGAAATACGAGATCGGCGGTATAATGGTCGCCAAGGCAAGGAAGATCCACAGGGTCGCCATAGAACATGCCCCTGAGCTGGTAAGGGGGGCACTGGTGAGAGCGGGACTGACATTGGACAAGATAGACCATATAATCCCTCACCAGACCTCCAAGAGCTCCATCAGAAAAGGGGTCAAGGAGCTTGCCGAACATTTCAAGGCGGCACCCCGCAACGTCGTCATCAATCTGATGGAGTACGGGAACACTGCCTCCACGACGGTCTTCCTTGCGCTGCACGATATGCTCAAGGGCGGGAGGGTGAAGAAGGGTGAGCGGGTCATGCTCCTCTGCTTCGCTTCGGGTCTTGTCGTGGGCGTGATAATCTTCACCATGGACGAGCTGGTGGACCACTATGGGATCCATGATTAGGTCCGCGGCCTTCGCGGGTATGGGGCGAACTCCCTTGTTCAGGGGGGGGTCCATTTCCATGGGGGTCAAAGCTGCCAAGAAGTGCCTGGACCGCTCTAAGATAGACCCCTCTGAGATAGGGCTCCTCATCTTCTGCGGGATATACAGGGACGAGAACATAGGGGAGCCTGCCATCGCCTCGTTCATACAGTCCAAACTTGGTCTGAACAGGTTGAGCACCAATGATAGAGCGACCTTCGCGTTCGACATTCTGAACAGCGGATGCGGGGTCCTCACTGCCTTGCATGTGGCCGACAGCCATATCCGTTCCGGACTTGCAAGATATGCGCTCATCGTCGCATCGGATTCGGTCCCCATAAGGGACCATACCGAAGGGTTCCCGTTCGCTCCTGGCGGGGGGGCATTGCTATTAGAGAGCTCCGGTAAGGAGGGGGGATTGGTCGACTTCAGGTTCGATACCTACCCGACCGATGGAGAGGTCTTCCGGTCCTTCATAGAGTACAGGGACGGCACCAAGAAAGGGGAGAAGAAGGGTCAGTACCTCCGGTTCGAGAGGGAGGAAGGGTTCCTCAAGGAGGGCATCAAAGGGGCCGATAGGACCGTCAGGGAGCTCCTGAAGAAGAACAAGCTTTCCTTGAAGGACATTGAGAAAGTGTTCACTTCACAGAGCCCCGCAGGGTTCCCTTCGGGATTGGAAAAGGCCCTTGGGACCGAGGGGAAGGTAATAGATGTCACAACAAAGCACGGTAACCTCCACACGGCCGGGATGATAGCTGGCATGGAGAGCGCTATGCGATCCGGGAAGGGACT